>CAZNVD010000081.1:821-2540 GCA_964576505.1 uncultured Methanosarcinales archaeon | reverse complement strand
CGGCCAAAACTCTTTTGGCCTTTTCCACTGTAATCCTACCCTCAGCAACTCCAGTCATAATTGCACGATACGAATCAACTGCTCTCTCATTTGCAAGTTTAAGTTTTACTCCTCCAACTTCGACTGTGAATGATGCTTCTCCTCCTGAACGAGTAGGAGGTTCAACAATAATAATTTGACAAGTAGGACATTCCTTTCTCACTTTCTCAGCCATTTCACTTCCACTTGATTTATCCATATGTATAACAACAACATCATTAACAGCTCTTTTTACATGCTCAGGTGTCATTCCATTTTGCTTTGCATATTCAGCCTCAGCCATATTGCGTACTACCTGGTCCTCCAAAGTGAGTTCTTGTCTATTTAATTCAAGCTCAGAAGCTCCTTTTTCCCTTGACGCTTCCAGCACTTTGCTTACAATAGCATCTATTTCAGCCGCTCTGGAAGATCTAATCTGATCTTCTAGCTTGCTCACTTCAGCTCGCGCCTCAGCAAATGTTTTTCCACCGGCAGGATCATATCGTACCACAACATCAGACAAACTTCCAGCACTATCTACAGTGATTGATCTCAAACCTTTACCAGCAGCATCATAAACTTCTCCGCCAGCAGTCCTGCCAAATGGATCATTTAGTCTCTCGGCACCAAAGAGTTTGGCATAAGGACCAGACACTGCATCTGCAGTTCCAGTAAATCCATTGAATCGTCCACCAGCTTTGAGAATATAAAGCATTGTTTCAACACTCGTAGTTTGTCTTCCAGTAGCACTTACAGTAACCTCATTCAGATTTACCACATGCTTAACTTCAGTGCGTCCAGGCTCAGCATTCATCCGTAACTTAATTATCATCTCTTCAGCTAAAACTGATGAACCTTTCGAAGGCTTTGTACCTTGAGGCTGTCCCATTTCAGCAAATTCAACCTTACCATCAACAACTCTCCTACTGTGTGCAATGTTCGCACCCAAACTACTTGCAACTTCATTTATCATGTCAATTCGCAAATCAAGAGCAGCTCTAACTGAGTCACCCAGCTTACTATTCTTAAACGCTTCAAAGGCCTTTAACTTAAGTTCAGGCGTTTTTTCAGCAAATACTTTTGCAAGTTCAACATTCGCTTTCAGCATAGGATCTGCATCAATCAACCCTTTGAGATGATCAACAAAGTGTTCATCTCTAAATTTACTTCTTTCTGCCCCTGGAGCTCCTTCACGTTCTGCTGCAGATTCTTCTTTCAGCTGTTTATACAATTCATCAAACTTAGCTTTAGTAGTGGCATCATTAATACCCAATATTTTTGCAAGTTCCTGTAAAATCTTTACTTGTTCCCTTCCCTGTGCAGACGATACAACTGTTGGCTCAGGCGAACCACTAACACGGTATCTTGCACCAGTTGCAAGAGATGAGTCAACTTCATTAGCCAACCACTGACTCTCTGCAAGCGCCCTTCTAAGTACAGGATTCTCAATTAATCCAAAGTGAACATCGCTTGATGCAAAAATTACCTTAGCTTTAGCCAGCAATGCATTTTGTTCCTCTGCTGTTTTTGCAAGGAATTTTTTGTTAATAGTAAGTATTTCTCCCTCTTTGCCATAGAAACTATCAAGGATTTTTCTTGATCCAGCTTCTGCCTTCTCAGTAAGCACTGAAGAAGGATTCAAAATAACTACACGTTTGCCAAGAACTTCGCCAGCAAGTATTGCACTAAGCGGTGAGTGAA
>CAZNVD010000081.1:0-811 GCA_964576505.1 uncultured Methanosarcinales archaeon | reverse complement strand
GAGTGAATGAAATCTTTACCTGTACCAGTCAACATGACTTGAACTGCCACAGGATCAGCCAAAACTTTCACAAGCGCATCTGTTTGTTCTTTGGAAGCAATTCGTCCATTATCGGCTGCCTTTTCAAGAACTCTGTTGATTGTGTCAACATGCTCACTCAATACTGCTCTAGATTCAGGAGACGCATCAGGCGAAATCTCAACTCTAAAGTAATCTTTACCATTTGCAGTTTGGGACTTTTTAGTAGATGTTTTCAAATCACTACCATATTCTACTATATCGGCAGCTCGCTTTGCATCAACAATCCTTTTGTTAATAGTAGTAATATCTTCGCCTAATTTTTCAAATAATTTCGCTGCCGCATCAGATCTGATTCTATTTTCCAGTCGCTCTGTTGCAGCCTTTTTCACAGCTTCAGGTGATTTACTATCAACTCCACCAAGCTCTTCATTGAGTTTATCAACATCAACACCTTTCCTTTCCAATTCAGCACGAGCTTCACTACAGATACCGCCGCATTTCTCCTTATCACTTGAACTTAAAGCCAGCGCTGCTAATTTCAATGCCGAATCAATAGCTGAATATTCTTTAGTAACTTCAGCCTCACGTGAAAGTCCCGCTTCTTCTGCTAGGCTCTTCAAGTCCTTCAGAGCTACTGTTTTAGCATCAAGTTCTTTCTTTATCTCTTCAGATCTTTTGTCACGTTCTTCTTTTGTTTTTGCAGGTTCACTTTCAGCAGCCTTTGCTTCGGTTTCTCTTTTTGCTGCTTCCTCACCAAGTTTTTCACTTAATTTTGTATCTACAGCTTTAT
>CAZNVD010000080.1:1893-2544 GCA_964576505.1 uncultured Methanosarcinales archaeon | reverse complement strand
TTTCAAATAATATTATCTCGTTCAAGGTCTTGTTTATTTCCTTTACAACATTTGAAAATTGTTTCATCAGCAGCTACCCTCCTCAGCATCAACTTTGCTTTTTAGGCAATCAACTTCGTCGTCAAGCTTCTCTACATCTGACTTAAGATTTGCGACCTGCCTGTTTAAGTCTGCGACAAGCTGTAATTGCGCAGACAACTGGCTTTTTGTGCTGCTTAACTCAGCAGAAGTGGATGCCAAATTTGCCTTTGTATTTGCAAGCTCCACTTCAAGCTTTTTCTTATCTGTTTCAAGCTGGCTCCTCTCGCTCTCTGTTTGGACATATTTTTGGCTTAAGTCATCCTCTTTCTGTTTTTTCAGCTGAAGCTGCAGGCTTGTTTCGTTGAGCTGGCTTCGCTTTGACTCAAGCTCCTTGCTTACGCCTTCAAGCTCCTTGATCTTTATCTCAAAGCTTTCTGACACATTTTTGAAAGTTGTCTGGTAATAGACTGTAAATCCGCTGAACATTAGCAGCGCTGCAACAATCAGCAGAAGCAGCCCTAAATTCACGTCTCTTTTCATTATTGCCATTTTATCCTCTTTTTTGAATTTTTATTTTTGAATTTTTTAATTATTTTTTATTTGATGTTCAATCGTTATTGAGTTTTTATT
>CAZNVD010000080.1:1223-1883 GCA_964576505.1 uncultured Methanosarcinales archaeon | reverse complement strand
TTTCAAATGGCCATCGGTAGTCTGTTGAATCGATTTTTATTCTTTTCGATTTTGCTCTGATGAACTCTATTATTCCTTTTGTATCGCTAATGTCAAAAATTTTGCCTCCTGTTTTTTCAACCAATGCAGTAAATTCATTGTTAATGCCGAGATTTGCGTATTCATCATTGTAATTTACCGCAAATGTAGCGCCTAAAATTTCCTTATATCCAATGTCTTTTGGGCTGTAGGGGGATGAATAAAGGTTTGTGTCTATCTTGGCAAATGCAAGCTCATTAGCCTGCGGCATTTCCCTTGAGATGACATTGACGCTTGTCGGCTTTCCAAGCACAGTGTCCCTTACTGTAACATCGTATGATTTTTTTCTTCCCAAATCCCCGATTGCCCAGTTTATGCTTTTTGTTATCAATTTTGAATTTTCCTTGTTCAATAAGTCGCCGGCCCACTTCACTCCATCATCTGTTGTCAATGTAACAACCCTTCCAAGCCCAAATCGCCAAACAACAAGTATCGGAATGTTTTTGTGGGTTGCGACAAGCAGCCTTGCAGCAGGCTTTGGAACAGCGTAATTGTAGCCTGAGACTGTTGCATGCATGTTGTCGGATGCAAGCGTTATGAAATGAGTTGTGTCAATAGGCACAAGCGTATTGTAAAATTCCT
>CAZNVD010000080.1:0-1213 GCA_964576505.1 uncultured Methanosarcinales archaeon | reverse complement strand
GTCGGCAAACTGTACCTTTAATTTGTTTGAAGCGTCTGTTTTGTAATAAATCCCTTCTCCAAGCGCAGCCATGTTGCCCAAGAACAAATTGTTTTCTGTTGAAAGCGCGTCTGTGTCTGTTCCTACGCCAACTGTAAACACCTTTGTCCCTTTTGAGTTGATTGTCCTCACAATGTCCAGTGTGTCTTCCCTTAGCTTGCTGTATGTTGTTTTGCCGTCGCTGATGAAGATGATGTTCTTGCTTCCTCCGACTTTGCTCAGCATTTGGAAGCCGCCCTGCATCCCAACATTGAAGCAGGATTGGCCGTCAAACTTCAGCCTGGATATTTTTTCCTTCAAATCCTTTTTTATTTCTTTTAGCGGCTTTATTCCCGGCACAAGGTCAAAGCCAGTACATGGTGTATAGCCAAAAGCAAGAGATCCTACATTGTTCTTCTCGCTTAAGCTGTCCACAACGCTTAATGCAAGGGCCTTTTCAACTGCAACATAATCCTCTGTGCCCTGCGATATGTCAATCACAACCACAATGTTGATGTCGCTTTTATTCTGCTCCTCGCTTGCGCCGATTTTTATTGGAAGCAGCGTTTCAAGCAAAGTGCCTTTATAATTGCCCCTGTCAAAAGAATTTTCACCCCCTATGAATATGAGGCCATTGCCGTCAGAAACATAGTCGCTAAGCTGATTCACTGATGATATAAGTTTCTGCGCCCTTATGTCATTTATGATTATAGCCATATAATCAGAAATTTCAGATGGTATATTGTTCTTAACATCAAGCTCGTATATCTTGTTCAGCTCCTGAGCCAACGGCGAATTTTTTTCCGTGACATAAAGCACTTTTGGCCTTGGGACTATTTTTATGCTCTTGTAAAAAACATTGTTGCTCTGGAAATAATCATCGCTTCCGACTTCAAGCAGCTTGGCTGTAAGCTTGTGGTACTCGCCTTCTCCAAATTTTCTTGAAAAGGCAAATGTTTTTGATATGCTGTCCTGCTCCTCAATTATAAGTGTTGAGTCATCTGCAGTGACCTGCAGCGTATAGGGTATTTTTTTGCCTACAACAGACACTTTAACAACAAAATCCCCTTCCGTGTCCTTTATTAGCTCAGGCGGCCCGTCAATTGTGACGCCAACATCGCTTTCAATTGGCTCCATGCTTAACGTGCTTACAGAAGAATTTATTCCAGAGGCAAAAAGCATGATGTCGCCGAGC
>CAZNVD010000079.1:0-2547 GCA_964576505.1 uncultured Methanosarcinales archaeon | reverse complement strand
GCCTTTTTGTAATCGGTATGTACTGCCTGAGGTTTATCTTTTTTAGCAATAAGTCAAATCCCTCTTCAAAAAGAACTAGAAGTATCTGGTTAAGCCTGTTTATGTCCCGCACCTCTTTTACTATATGGAATGACATTCTACCTTAGCTCTTTTTTTGCCCAAGCCTCGTAATCTCTGTTTGCAACAGCGTCTAATTTTAAAATACAGGGTATGCTGTATGAATGTATTTTTTTAACCTCATTTTCAACTTTCTTAAAATTTTTATTGCTTGTCTTTGCAATAATCACATTTTCACTGTGTTTTGCAATCTTATTGCTCCACCAGTACATGCTCTTTATGGGGAATATGTTGGCGCATGCTATGAGCCTTCTTTCCAGCAGATGCATCGATATCTTTTCAGCTTCCTTTTCATCCTTGCAGGTTATGTAAACCAATGCCATACAAGATTTAATAACCTTTTTGTTTATTAATCTAGTGTTTTTAATTTTAAAAATTCGACAATCGCTGGTTTGCCGATATCTTTAAAAAACAGCAATCACTTCTTTGCCGTATGTACATTTTTTCAAATATGCTTGGAGTATTTGTGTTTAATGAGAACTTTGATGCAGTTGATAAACTTTTGTTTAGCAGCATTGAGGATTATCACAATAAGAAGGCTTCTATAGAAAAAATAAAAAAGAATCATCCAAACCTAAATGAGCCGAATGAGGAATCCTTCAAGAAAATACTTCTTTATTTTAAGAAAAACACATTTTTCAGTGATTTTTATAATAAAAATATTCAAATGACAAAATCTGATGTTAAAAATTCCGTAACAGAAGACACATTGATAATTCAGTCAATCAAGCTGATTGACTATCTTGAAAAAGTCATAAACCTCCTTGCAAAAAGGCTGAGGGAATGGTACGAGTTGCACAATCCCGAATTCTCAATGGCAACCGAAAGCCATGAAAGTTTTGTTGAGGAAATTCTTGAAAATGAGAAGGCAGAACTGCTCAGGAAAATCCAGGTTAAACCTGAAGAATCTATCGGAGCCGATCTTGGACAGGATGATTTGGAGCCGATAAAGGCATTTACAAGCCAAGTCCATGACTTATACCAATTGAGAAAATCCCAAATTGATTACATTTCAACATTAATGGATGAGCTTTGCCCAAACACAAAGGCTGTTTGCGGTGTTTTAACAGGGGCAAATCTGATAGAGCACGCCGGCTCCCTTAAAAGATTAAGCGAGATGCCTGCTTCAACTATCCAGATTTTAGGGGCTGAAAAAGCGCTATTTAGGCATATGAAAACAGGCGCAAAGCCGCCAAGGCACGGCGTTATAGTTCATCACACATTGATAGCCAAAGCTCCTGAAAAATTGCATGGCAGGATTGCAAGGGCACTTGCAGACAAAATCAGCATAGCATCAAAAGTTGACTATTTCCAGGGCAAGTTCATAGGCGACAAATTAAAAAAAGAGTTGGAAGACAAATTTGGTGGCTTTAAATGATAAAGCAGTCCAAAATATTTGAGGTTTTTGAGTCAGAGCAGGGCAGAAGAAAGCAGCTGTACACAATCAACTTAGTTCCAAGCCAAAATGTCTATGGCGAAAAGCTGGTCAATGAAAACGGGATTGAGTACAGGGAATGGGACGCTTTCAAAAGCAAGCTTGCTGCCTGCATACTCAAAGGCAGCCTTAACATTGGCATCAGAAAAAATGATATTGTTTTGTATCTTGGCTCTGCATCTGGCACAAGCGTAAGCCATGTTTCCGATATCGTTGGAAAAGAAGGGCTTGTATTTGCTGTTGACATCGCTCCAAGAGTCATGCGGGATTTGATATTCTTGTGCTATAAAAGGAAAAATATTGCTCCGATTTTGGCAGATGCAAACAAAATTGATAATTTAAAAGAAAGAATATCTGCAGTTGATGTCCTGTATCAGGATGTTGCCCAAAAAAATCAGGTTGAAATTTTCTTAAAAAATACAGATTTATTTTTGAAAAATGGTGGATATGCTTTGCTGGCTGTCAAGGCAAGGAGCATTGACGTTACAAAGCAGCCTAGGCAGATTTTCAAGGAAGTCAAGGCGCAATTGGAAAAAAATCTGACAATAATAGACTACAGGGAGCTCGAGCCGTTCCAAAAAGACCATTGCATGTTTATTTGCAGAAAACAAAAGCTTTAAATAACTGAATGCCAAAATAAATTCACATGAGACAGAGGCTTTTGGTGTTTTTGTTGCTGTTTTCAATTTTCTCTTCTTATATTGTTTTTTCTCATGAAGAGGAAGAAGAATTTATGCTGGACCATTCCGAGCTTTATCCGATAACCCAGCTGGAAGCTGCAGGCTACGGCTCCTTGGTTTTCGGCATTTTGATTGCTGTTGTCTTATTATTCCATAAGACAATGAACAATGAGGCCAAGAAAGTTGTCTATTTTTTAATCATAAGTGTGGTTTCTCTTGTAACCATATACCTTGTCCTGACAACACTTCACCTAAATTTTATTTCATTGACAAAAGGGCCTGTGCACTGGCATGCGGACTTTGAAATCTGGATTT
>CAZNVD010000078.1:0-2605 GCA_964576505.1 uncultured Methanosarcinales archaeon | reverse complement strand
GCAATTTATTGAAGGAGCTTGTTCCGAGGGCTAAACTGCAATCAGCAAAGGCAAGAAAACTTGGCTCATCGTTAAGGGAAGTTAGGAAAGAATTCAGGAAACTGAGGAATTTAGTAAACAGAAAAACGAGATCTGTCAGAAGGGCTGATGAAGAGCTGGAGGCAAAACTCAAAAGCCATAAAAGAAGAATGCAGCAGCTTAACAGGAAAATAGATGCAGCAGCAGGCAGAAAAATAATTTCACGAAGAGCAGCAAGAAAAACTTCAAGAGCAGCCGGAAAAATAATCACAAAAAAAATAACACCAAAAAAGACGGTAACGACAATAAGGACGCCAAAAAGGAAAATAACTAAAACAGTCACAAAAAATAAAACCGTCACAAAGAAAGAAACTCCAAAGACAAAAAAAGTTTACGAAGTTATAAGGGAAAAGAAGCCGCTGATTTGATTCTGATTTTAAAAATATGCGCTGGCTGGGACATTCGATGTTTAAGCAGTATTCCTTACCACAATTCGAACCCAGGCAAGCGGCTTTCATCTATAAAATGGAAGGCCGCTGTCATTTGTTGCAACCTTCAAGCTTTTCCTAAAAGGTTGTACCACTAGACCACCAGCGCACAATTTAAAGGTAAGATTCTTAATTTATAAAAGTAGTGGTTACCTATTCTATCAATAAGCTTCTGGAGGCAATCTCATTCCAAATTGTAATCCCATAGAAGCCAAAATTTCTTTTAATTCATTTAAGGTTATCACCATTGTAATAAAAAAAAGGAAACATATTTAAATTATTGGTTAAATTAAAATTTGCTTAGTCCAATGAAAAAGTGCTTTGCCTTGATGATTGGCTTACTAGCTATTCTAGCTACCGAAGCCTATGCAGAAAGGCTCCCAATAATAGGAAGCGATGCAAACAATTGGGGCAATGTGCTAAACAAATACTTGCTTGTTTCTCATACTGAAAACGGGACTCTCAGGCAGGATTTAAACGGAACTTTCTATAATTTGAATGTTTCAAATAACCTTGCTGTTATCGGGAATATATACGGCGAGCTCCCAGATTCGTTCAAGTTATTGAATTTCACGAATGCGTACGATTCAAGGAATGACAGGTTCTCCAATGGCAACTTTACGCTAAGATTAAGTCTTGCGTCGATTAACACAAGCCAAGTCAATAATCTTGCGGATTTTGTCATAAGCAATGAAAAAAATCCGAGCAATTCAACGATCATAATACCGTCAACCCAGGTTACAGGCTTAGGGGCGCTTGCATTAAGCGATTCAATAAAGGACAGCGACATTAACCCTACAGCCGGCATTTTATTGTCAAAATTAGCATACGGAACTAGCGACCAGATAATAGTCGTAAATTCTTCAGGAGTGCCAAATTATATCACTTTATCAGGTGACGCAGTTTTGAGCAGCACTGGCGTTTTGACTGTTAACAGAATTGGCTCTGGAACCACAATCACAAAGCATATCTCAGTCGCTGTCGGCAATGTTTCTACGGCAGAGATAGACTCTAGGGAATGCGGGGACCTAGCATCTGTTACTATAAGCGGAGCCTCGGTTGGGGATACAGTGGTTGCCAGCCCCACCGCAGTCTCCAATGGCATAGAAACAAAAAATCTGATATGGAATGCATACGCGTCGTCATCAGATACTGTCAAGATTAGGGCGTGCAATCCAACCACCGGCGACATTAATATCTTGGACACCCAAACTTGGAGAGTTGATGTTTGGCAGCATTGAGCTGGGTAAAATGAAGAAGTTATTTTTTTATCTCTTTTTGTTCTTCATCATGGTTCCAATATTATTTGCAGAGGGTGAAGGTACATATGGAAACGAGACCTATGGAAATTTTTCTTATGGGATCTCGTCCTTGACAAATATTTCCTTTTCAAACAGCTCTGTGCATATTTCCTCTAATTCCCTTACTGTAATAAATGCGACACAGTCTGCTTCAGGACAGCCTGCCCCAAATATAATACTGGAATTAATCTCCAATTCGAACGCGTCTGGCTCGATCTCAATAATAAAATATGAAACAACACCCTCCAATTTGGGCGTAAGCACGTTTTCTGCATTAAACCGGTATGTAGACATTGTTATTGATAGCACTATTAGCAGCACTCTTAATTATTCTATAATATACATGTATTATTCAGATTCAGAGGTTACAAGTGCAAATATCCAAGAAAATACTTTAAGACTTAGCAAGTGGAATGGAACTGACTGGGTCAGATTTGAATCTCCAGTCGGAGGAGTTGATACATCCAATAACTTTGTATGGGCAAACACTTCAACATTCAGCACTTGGGGCATATTCGGAACATCAAGCCCCGAGCCCTCGAAAACTACAGAAGAAAAAAGAAAAACTGAAGAAAATGGCGGGGATTCGGGCTATGGCTGGAAATGCTCAGCATGGTCAGAATGTACCGCTGCAGGAACGCAGTCAAGAGTATGCACACTTGTCCCTGGAGGAAGCTTATCTTCAAAACCAGCAGAAAGCCAGACGTGCACTTATACCGCACCAGCCCCTGCTGCAGAAGAAGAGCCAACCCCAACAGTACCGCCAGTACCAACAGTTGCTCCAACAGTAACACCATC
>CAZNVD010000077.1:0-2617 GCA_964576505.1 uncultured Methanosarcinales archaeon | reverse complement strand
GAGATAGACAATTGCGTGTAAATATAATCCGATTAACGCAATTGTCTATAAGCCTAATTCAATTCTCTGTAAAATGTGATGGTATTTTGCACATTTGGAGTGATATATTGTTTTAAATTGGAAGGAACATTGATTTCATAATCATAAGTTCCATAAGTGCCGACAGAATTTTTGTTTATTTTAGTAACAAATGCAATATCTTGGCTGCCATTGTAAAATCCAATACTGTTAAAATCGCTTGTATCCCACATAATGCCTGTAATGAAATTAGAAGTGTTTGTGCTATTAACTATTGGAACGTAACTAACATTTCCGCTGAGAAATGTAAAATTAGCAGTGTCCTTAATAATACCATCGACAGTATAAGTCTTGTTTATAGAGTCTGTCAAGTTTGTGGTGTTGAGTGCTATATCTAGCTCCTTAAAATCATCCATCGTTAGATTATTGCTTAGATTTCTTGATAAAGCATTTAGGTCATCAAAATTGATGGTACTATCGGAGTCTGTAGCAAATATATTGCCTGTAAACGTTAATAGGTTAAGCCAAGCAAAGATAGAAATATTCTGCGAAGTGTCCAAAATTATGTCGGAAGTGACATTTCCAAAATATGTGTGGTAAGTTGGTATAAAAATAGACCTATTGGCTTTGTTATTTGTTTCGTTTGTTTCTATTACAGAACCATTTGTAGCCAGAGGGGGGTCAATTATTACAAATATATCAACCTTGCCGATTTTTGTAGTGTAATTAATGCCGGCAGTGACATTGCTTCCAGCAGTTACATTAATACTAATGTTGGCTCCAATCTGAACTCCATTTATATCAGGATCGTTTTCAAAGAACTGCACTGTAACATTTTTGGTTGTATTTGCAATTCCAATATTGAATATTGTTGCATTAATTTCTACAGTTTCAGATTCAACAGGATTGTCTTTGCCGAATAAAATGTCAGAAGAATTTACTTTCAAATCTGGCGTCTTCAAAACAAAATAACCCGAACTTCCTACATTGTTTGCTGCGTCAGTACAGTTCACCGACCAATTGTAATCTCCACCTGCTATTGATATATTAAAATAATTTGTTATGTTCTTAATTATTGTGGAGTTTGTCAACACAATTTTATTATTTAAAACCAGCGAGCAGTTTGTTACGTTGGAAATATCAGTTACATTATACCGGAAGGAAACAGAGACGTTAGTTAGTACGCTATTATTTATTGGGAACAAAAGCGTAATATTTGGAGGAGTGCTGTCAATTTGCAATATCCTTGCAGTACTATTTCCTTGGTTTAGATTGGTACTGTTGTCAAAGCATGATATAAACCATATATGAGTGCCTTCAGGCGTATTATTAAGGGTGAAATTCAATAAGGTATTTACCTCAAGATTTCTGCTTGTCTGGTTGATGGCATTATTGAAGTAAAGGCTGCAGTTCTTTATTCCTGTATTATCGGTGACGTTATACTTAAATGTAATGTTGCTCTCCCGCAAACCGAATAAGCTGTTGTTATTTGGGCTGATTAAATTTACAATAGGTCTTGTGGTATCGTTTATTGTTAGATAGATGAATTGTGTATTCGATTTGTCGAAATTTTTACCGTCAGAAGAGCATTGTGACCTTACTGTTATGTTTGTTGTGCCGTCCTTAATTCCGGTGATGTTCCATGTAGTTGATTTAGATGAGCCTAAGTTTATATTGCCAAGCAAATTTGTTAAATTTTGGTCTGCTGTTATGTTTATTACTGGATTATTCGAGAAGCTGATGGTTGCATTACAATTTGTAGCATCTCTGCCTAAGATACTTATGTTGGCAGTTACATTAAATACACTAGTTGTGTTTCTTACGCTGTTGTTTGAAGGCAATGTTATGGTTACATTTGTTTCACTTGGCCTTCTGTATTTTAAAACAACATTTATGGTTGTTGTTGACAATAGAAATGAGCTATTAAACCCGTAATGCGTGAAATTCCAAGAAGTTACAAGAACAAAGTCATCATCGCTGGCATTGCTAAGAACTGCAGAATAGATACCCAAAAGCTCTGGCACATCAGGCGCATCAGTTACAGTATTCACTTTGTCATTAGTTACCAAGTCTTCGATTTTAATAGGAATACCATTCTGGACCCCGTTTTGTCCGTTAGTAAGCACTCTACCATCAATGTTGTGCGGAGAAGGCGGTCCTGTGCCACGATTAGCCCCTGTTTTATTGTATTTTAGAACAACATTAACAGTTGTCGTAGTTGACAATAAAAACGAGCCATTAAGTCCGAAGTGTGTTGAGTTTGACGAATTAACCAAAATGAAATCATCGTCAACACCTGTTATAGTTGCAGAATAGATACCCTTCAGCTCTGGCACATCAGGCGCATTTGTTTGAGTTGACACATTTGTATCGTTTACTAAATCGTCAATCCTTACAACAATCCCATTTTCAACTCCATTATCACCATTTGTAAATACTCTTCCATCAATGTTGTGCGGCGCAGGCTGGGCATTTGCAAAAAATGAAAGAATGATAAATAAAAAGATTGAAATAAGTTGTAACAAAGTGAGTTTCTTCTTTGCTATAACGCAAATTCGTCGCTCGAGGCTCATCTGCGCCCTAAAGGGACGCAGTATTC
>CAZNVD010000076.1:1528-2619 GCA_964576505.1 uncultured Methanosarcinales archaeon | reverse complement strand
TTTTGTTAACATAAACCCATTTTATTTACTTTTAGTTATTCAAAAATTTTCCATCTTAAAAATATCCTAAATTAGCGCCAATTATACTTTAAATGATTTAATTTGAACCATAAAATAGATAAATTGCAATACTTGACAGTATTTGGCGCAAAAGTATATAAAACATAGAAGATGTAAAAACGCATCTTCCCTAAAGAGCGGAGAACTTTTACAATTTTGTGGGAAAACTGAAAAATAAGAAGGAGGGGTGTAAAATGGAAACTCGCGAGATCGAAAGGCTGAATCTTCATCTGGGAAAGGTTTTGGCAGGCGAAAGAAGGTTTGAGAATGCGGCCCAAGGCGTATCGCGCATGATTTCGGAAAGAGGCGTCGAGAAAACTACCCGCGCCGGCAAAACCATGTATGAATTTAAATTTTTCCGAGAAGGAAAAAGGCATATCATTGGGTGGTTTGAAGAAATAAACGATTTGGTTAACTTTATAAAAGACGCTTCCGAGGGCGGGTCTTCCAAGGAAATGGCTTTGACGTTTGTGGGAGAGCCGGGCAATGGGAAAACATTCTTTATAGATTATCTCTGTGCAAGATATAGGCAGTTTATCTCAAGACCGCAAAACCGAAGATACACATTTGAATTTACTGGCCTAGATCAGCTTGGCAAATATGGCAACATTCATCTCATCCAATCGCAAACCTTTGAAGATCCCGTCATACTTGCCATGAATCTCTTTGAATCGCCGGATGAAAGTAGAGAATACTTGTCTAAGGCAGGCTTTGACGACAAAGGCGCTGAACAGCTTTATCGCAATTTCCGCCCGCTTGGGGCCTGCAGCGAGTACATCTGGAACGATATTCGAAATCATTGCGATGGCGATATTGCCAAGATGCTTGAGCACATAAGAGTTGTTCCGGTTCCCATCGCCGAAAGCTTGGGGACTGTTACGGGCAAATACTCGGCTCGCGACAAAATCACTTCCTCGGCCACAGATCTTCTTGGAGAGGAAGATCTATCGAGACTCCTCAATCTTGCCGACACCTCGAACCCCTTCAGATATAATGTTCGCAGAGGCGCCATTGCCCGCGTAGCCGGAGGA
>CAZNVD010000076.1:0-1518 GCA_964576505.1 uncultured Methanosarcinales archaeon | reverse complement strand
GAGGAATTCATTTCTCTGACGAGCTTTTTAAGAATAAAAAGGACCTCGTGCAAATTTATCTTCAGGTCATCCAAAACCGCAACATTGAGCTTGACGGTTATATCTGGCCCATTGACTGCGTGATTCTCGCCACGAGCAATAACTGGGAGTATAACCGCTTTACTTCAGAAAAAGAGGAAGCGCCTATCAAAGACCGCTGCCGAATTTGTTATGTTTCGCACAACACCCATTACAAACTCCAGCAGGAATTGTCGCGCTACGCAATCGGATCGGAAAAGAAAGTTGCCGTTACCGGAGAGGAACTGCACGAAGACCCCAACCTGGGTTACGCAGTTTCGGTGGCAGTGACTTTAACCCGTCTTCCGCACAGTGATAAGCTGACTCCGGTTGAAATGATGAAGCTTGAGGCCGGAGAAACCGCCGGCGAGAGAAATATAAAGACTCTTGTTGAAGTCAAAGAGCTGCTTAACGCCAACCCCGATGTTACAAAGCGCTGGGGGCAAAAAGGATTAGGGCACCGAGGCCTTGGAAGAATCATCCAGATCATGCTCGCAATGCCTGAAACCCATGAAGGGAAATGTCTTTTTGCGCTGGACTGTTTTAAGGCAGCGGAGCGCGAAGTTCTTGACTACATCCCCGACGCAACTGACCGCGATAAATTTAAGCAAGACCTTGGTATTGCCCGTCAGCTTTATCGGCGGGAAATAAAAACTTCAATCTTTAATGCTTTCCGCGACGACCCCGAAGCCATACGCAGAGATGTGATGGCTTATGTCAATATGATTATAGGTATAGGCGATGAACGGGTAGGGGCCGACAAGACGTGGAGATACAGCGATCCGCAAACCGGCGAAATGAAGGCAATCAAAATAGACGAGAGATATGTTGACAGCGTTGAGGCAAGAATTGGTCTTAACTCAAAAGAAACGAAGGAAAATTTCCGCAATACAATTCGCAAAATTTACGGTCAGAGAAGGGCAACCGCGCCCAATTACGACTTCATGGATAATGAATCCTTGGTTAAAGCGGTAACCGATGTAAAGCTGGAGTCCGACGTGGCCGGAGCGTCAAGTCTCGTTGGCGCTTTGTCCAACAGAACCAATGAGGAAAATATGCGGATTCGCAACCACATGATTGACACCATGCTCAACAAACTCGGCTACTGCAGAACCTGCGCCGAAAAAACGATTGAATACTTCTGCACAAAGGTAGATGAAAGCTAACTGCAGTCCCTCCTTTGGAGGGACTTATTTTCAAGAAAGGATCGTGCGATGCTTTCTTGAAAATGAGCTTACGGCTCAGAGTTGTACCTTGACACATACTTGAAAAGGAGATGAGCAATGAACCGAGCAATGGAAGGTCAATATGTAACAGAGCTTGATAAACTGGGCATGCAGGTTGCGGCAAAAAGGATGGTTGAAAAAAGATTTGGATTGCTGAGCGAGCAGAGACTCTTTGGCAAAAATTCGTCTCTTGAGTCTATGGAAGACCTCCTGAAACGGGACAAAGATAGAGAAC
>CAZNVD010000075.1:0-2659 GCA_964576505.1 uncultured Methanosarcinales archaeon | reverse complement strand
TCTCGGCACATCAGCCGCCTATTTTTACAGCATGTTCGGGTTTTTGTTTTTTAACATTGACCATCCATTCTGGGAATCCTCCGCCGCCCTTCTTTTCTTTATACTTTTGGGACGTTATTTTGAAATTGTGGCCAAGGGCAGGGCATCGGCCGCCATTAAGGAATTATTAAAACTTGAAGCCAAAGAAGCTCATGTTCTTCGCCGCAAATCCGATTATCAGCCCAGTATGCAGGAATTTGTTGATATTCCGATTGACCAGGTAGTTTCCGGAGATATAGTCATGGTAAAGCCCGGGGAAAAAATTCCCGTTGACGGAATTATTATTGAAGGAAAAAGCCATATTGATGAAAAAGTGGTAACCGGAGAATCTTTTCCTGTTGGTAAGGGGGTGGGAGATGAATTGATTGGCGCTACTGTTAATCAGGAAGGCCTGCTTAAATTCAAGGCAACCAAAGTAGGCAAAGACACTCTTTTGTATCAGATAATACAGATGGTGGAAGAAGCGCAGGCCTCGCGCGCCCCGGTTCAGGATTTGGTTGATAAAATCAGCGAGTATTTTGTGCCGGCGGTTGTTGTTTTTTCTATTATTGTTTTCTCTGCGTGGTATTTTGTCGTTGTTCCCGATGACCTTCGTTCGGCCTTGGTGCATATGATCGCGGTTTTGGTGATTTCCTGCCCTTGCGCTATGGGCTTGGCTACTCCCACCGCCCTTATTGTAGGCATAGGCAGGGCTGCTAAATTCGGAATTATTTTGAAGGGCGGAGAGGCCTTAGAGAAGGCGTATAAAATTACCGCCATTGCTTTTGATAAAACCGGCACTCTTACTATCGGCAAGCCGGTAGTGACGGATTTTATCGCTCTTCATGGTTTTGATGAAAAAGAAGCCTTGAAACTGGCCGGAGCCATTGAATTCGGCTCGGAACACCCTTTGGCCAGGGCCGTGATTGAGAAAGCCAAAAGTTTTTTCAATAATCTTCCTGAAGTGAAAGATTTCTCAGCCGTGGCCGGCCTCGGAGTTCGCGGGAATATTTCGGGCAGGGATGTGGCTATTGGAAACGCGGCTTTTATGAATAGTTTGGGAGTTGAGATTAAGGAGCATGACCCGCTTCTTGAAAAATTGCAGAATCAGGCTAAAACAGTTGTTTATGAATCTGCTGATAAAAATTTAATAGCCATTATTGCCATGGCCGATACTTTGAAACCTAATGCTAAAGAAGCAATTTCGGAACTCAAAAAAATGGGAAAGGAAATAATTATGATTACCGGCGATAATCCGAAAACCGCCGAAGCCATTGCGCGTGAAATCGGAATTGATCGTGTTATGGCGCAAATTCTTCCCCAGCAAAAAGCGGAAGTCATTAAAAATTTGCAGAAAGAAGGAAAAGTTGTGGCCATGGTTGGCGACGGCATTAACGATTCTCCAGCCTTGGCCCAATCAGACGTTGGCATTGCAGTTGGTTCGGGAACCGATGTCGCGGTGCAGACCGGGCAGATTATTTTGGTAAAAGACGATTTAAGGGATGTGGTAACCGCCATACAGCTTTCCCGCAAGACTATAATAAAAATTTGGCAGAATTTATTCTGGGCTTTTTTCTACAATGTGGCCGCCATTCCCATTGCGGCCGGAGCCCATCTTTTAATAACTCAAGTTGCTTTCGGCAAAGCCGCTCCCTGGGTTCTTTATATTAGAGACGCATTAGGAGGAACAGGAAAAGTGTTTTTCAATCTTTCGCAGGCGACCCTTCGCCCCGAGATTGCCGGTTTTGCCATGGCTTTTTCTTCCGTATCGGTGGTTACCAATTCTCTTTTATTGAAGCGTTACACCCCGCCGATTGAGAAAGAAACTTTAGTACAATCTTGACGAGTTTTAAGTTGATTTTTATTTTAATATCGGTTATACTTTAAGCATGAAAAACAATCGTATAGAAATAAATCCGAAAATACTCATTGGTAAACCCATAATTAAAGGGACGCGAATTCCCGTTACTTTAGTTTTAAATTTGTTGGCAAAGGGCTTTACCATTGAAAGAATTATGCGGGCGTACCCCAATTTAAAGAGGGGTGATGTCTTGGCTGCTATTCGTTATTCAGAATCCAGGATTAAGCGCGAATTGGTCTTGCCATTGAGGTGAAGTTTCACGGGTTTATCCAGCCTTCATAGCTATAGGTTACTATGGCGGAGTAAGCTGCCCATGGCTTTCTGCGACGGCAGGTAAAAAGATCATGATTGTGAAAAGGAAACCCAGTTTTCTTTTAGATGCGAATATGTCGCCTGAGACCGCAAATTTTTTGCGGTCTTTAGGTTTTGATGCCAAAAGCCTCATTGAGGAAAAATTAGGAGGTATTGAAGATGCGGCTGTGGCAAAAATTGCCGAAAAAGAACAACGTATTTTGATAACTTTTGATTTGGATTTTGGTGAATTGTATTATTTTTCTTCAAAAAAGAAATTGGGAATAATTATTTTACGGCTGAAAGACCAACGGCCTGAAGCAGTAAATATAATTCTTGGACTTTTCTTAAAATCGCAGAAGATTGTGTTTGAAAAAGGCGTAAGGAGGCTGGTTATATTGAGTGAAAATGAACTTCGGGTTGCTGATTATTAATTGAAAATCGCCGGATTTGCCATGGCTTTTTCTTCTGTATCGGTGGTTACCAATT
>CAZNVD010000074.1:0-2671 GCA_964576505.1 uncultured Methanosarcinales archaeon | reverse complement strand
TTGGTGTATACTAGAAATAGAGAGTTATTTGACAATTACTACAAGGAGGATGAAGTAATGACGGTCATCTATTATGTTCCGATGATTCATACGCTACAGGAATTCGGGAGCCTTAAAGATGCGTTTCTCGCCGTGCGAATAAAGACATATGGAGAAAAAGCAACCTCAGAATTCCTGAAAGAAGTGGAACGCAATTGGCAAGAAGTGGAACGAAGAATAGAGCGACTCGGACTATACCGGCCAGAAATTGCCTCTAAACTGCATATCTTTATTGACGGCTTACCCAACATAGAGGAAACGTTGGTTAAAAAGATAGTTGAGGATCTTACTCTACAAAAGATTCCAGCATACTCTATCATTAAAAATAAAAAACTCCAAGAAAATGGAGCTGTGATACACGGAACTGAAGACCCGAAACTCCTTTTGCAGGAGTATCGCTACTGGACAAAAATTTCACAAGGCGGAATACCCGATCCGGCAATGACACAAAAGCTTCTTCGGGACCGCGACCAAGCCATTGCCCAACGCATTAATGCCATAGTGCCCGATGAGGAATTTGGGCTTCTCTTTATAGGTAAGGCCCATGATGTTATCAGTGAATTGGGTAAATTACCGAGAAAGTTTAGAGTTATATATCTTGAAAATGGGGGGAAATACCGATGAGATCTATTTGTTTTTCTTGTCATGAGGAACTTCATTATATTTCTAACCGCCGCATGATGTGTTATAACAAGACCTGCGAAAAAATTTATGGAATGGATTATAAATGCGCCTCTTGTTCCGCTAAGAAGCAACTGACAGTATTAATGGAAGTGGTGGAGCCCGGGGAAATTCGTTGTCCTCTGTGCGGGGATAAACGAGAGGCGCCGGAGTTGAATCTGGAAACAATGATGAGAAGCAAGACAATCTCGCGTCTTGGCGAACAGAACAAAGAGAAACAAGGACGGGGGCCGCTTGGATCCATTCCTTCCCGCACTCTCCCCGCCTTCAAGAAAGACGCGCCTCAGACAAATTCTTTTCGGGCCAAAAGACACACTGACTCCGCCTCTCGAGATCATAAATTTTTGACTTTTCCCGAACGAACCGAGCCATACATTGAAGAAACAAATGCCGAATTGATTATTATTACTGAATTTCCAAGGCATACTCTGGAGCAAATTCAATTGCGTAAAGAAGGCACAAAGCTAACTGTTGAAAGCGCTATCGTCACTTGTCCGTATAGAGACGAAATTACCCTCCCGAATTGGGTAAGAGAACCAGCTGAAACTAAACTCTCCAATGGGTTCCTCACGATTAGATTTGTAAAATAAAATCCCCCCTCGGAAAATCGAAGGGGGCTTTTTTACTACCTTTCCGCAGAATACCTCGCCGTTCTGCAGTGGAGTAGTTCATTATGCAGATGCAGCCGATATTGCTTGTAACGTTGTTTGAAAATGGTTTGCCTTGATCAAGCAACGCGTTTTGTCGTTCGCACCGCTTTCCACGAACTCTCTAATGGCAAGAAGCGACGCTCTCATGCACAAGTTGGAAATATAAGCGCCTGAAAATCCTTGAGTTGCATCAACTAATGCGTCCAAATTCACATCGTCTGCCATGGGTTTGTTCCGCGTGTGAACTTTGAGAATTTCTCGTCTGGCAAATTCATCCGGCAACAAAAGCTCGAAATGAAGATCAAATCTTCCGGCACGACGCAACGCCTCGTCCACTAGATCTAAACGGTTGGTTGCGCCGATAATTACAACACCGGTCAATGACTCTATGCCGTCTATTTCGACATTCAACTGGCTTAACGCCCGGTCAGTAACTCCTGAAACGTCTTTGCCTCTCTGTGGCGCAAGAGCATCAATCTCATCAAAAAAAACAATACAGGGAGCGTGCTGTCTCGCTTTGCGGAAAATCTCGCGAATATACTTTTCCGTCTCGCCAACCCATTTGGACATCATGGAAGCCCCCTTGATGGATATAAAATTGACATCAGTTTCATGAGTTAAAGCCTTGGCAATCAATGTTTTTCCGCATCCCGGCGGACCGGAAAGCAAAATCCCTTTAGGAGGCTGAGTATCCATGTGCGTAAAGAGTTCCGGGTAGGCAAGCGGCCATTCCACCGCTTCTTTAAGTGCCTGCTTTATCTCGTCCAGACCTCCTACGTCTTTCCAAGCAACATCTGGTTTTTCAAGATATACCTCACGCAGAGCCGAAGGTTGTACCTCCTTAAGAGCTTGGACAAAATCGGTGGCCGTGACAAAAAGGTTTTCCAGTTTTTGCGGCGGGATGATGTTCTTGACCATATCAACATCGGGTATGACCCTGCGTAAAGCATTCATAGCCGCCTCGCGCGAGAGCGCTGCGATATCTGCTCCTACAAACCCGTGAATTTGAGTTGCAATTTTTTCCAGATTAACATCCTCATAAAGAGGCATGGCTCGTGTATGAATTTCCAAAATCTCGAGCCGACCTGCACGATCCGGCACACCGATTTCAATCTCTCGGTCAAATCGGCCTGGTCGGCGCAAGGCCGGGTCTAGGCTATCCGGGATATTCGTTGCGCCAATAACAATGATATGTCCTCTTTCTTCCAATCCGTCCATGAGAGCACAGAACTGAGTGACAACGTTTTTGTACTGTTCGGCGGCTGCCCCCCCCACATCAAGACTTTCTCTTTTGGGAGCCA
>CAZNVD010000073.1:0-2702 GCA_964576505.1 uncultured Methanosarcinales archaeon | reverse complement strand
AGTTCTATCACGCTGCTGCTCCTTACTCTTGCGGTCGGCCTGTAATCATCCTTTGAGATTCTTAAATGACTGTCATTGCCGCCAAGGAGAATTACAGCTGCCTTGTTCTCACCCAAAGCGTTCTTCGCAAGATGCTCTATTGCCTGCGACCTGTTGCGGATATACACATTGTCAACGATGGAGTCTATGTCCTGCAAAGTTTTCTCGTTGATTGTTATGGAAATTTTGGTTTTAGGCATTTTATTGTTTTGATTTTATTGAATGTATTATTCATCTCCTTTTTGGTAGTATAAAGTAGGATAATGGTAAGATATTTAAATATCTTTCGCTTTACTCTCCTATATGAGGATAACTAAAAGAATTTTAATATACCCCTGGGATTTGAACGGTTATGTCAAACTATCATGGGGTGGAAAGCAAAAGCTAATCCGATACTTAATTTCAGAATACGGATCTTTTAAGAATATTAATGAGCAGCTAAATTTGTCTCCATATTGGTTTAATAATGTTAGAAGGAATGATAAGATCAATGCTAAAGAACTTAAGCGAATTGTTGATGTTACCAAGTTAAATCTAGTTGATGATATAATACAATTTAATGATGGTGCCGGCAATAGCTCATTTCCATATGTCGGTAAATTTCCAATAAGATACGACCCTTTTTGGCATTTCTTATTTTGTTTATCTATAGGTTATGGACACATCAACGAAGATAAAAAGAAAAAATTTACTTGGTATCAAAAACCAGAAGGTCAGGAAAAGTTAATTGAATTATTAAAGAAACACGATTTTGATTACACAGCTCCACCAAAGAAGACTAAGCAAGGTATAGTAATCCCACAGTTAGTTAGGAAAATAGGATCTTTTGTTACTGGATTAGACTCTGGTAAATCAATTAGAAATAATATTGTTGAAAAGTCTTACAATCTAGGTAAAAAATTTGAACTAGCACTTTTGTGTGCCTTTTTCTTGGACGAATCTGGTATGAGCAAATCTAAACCCAATTGCGAAATAACTTTACATCACGAGGGAAATTTGCAGTTATTAGAAAAAATCGGGTCATTATTAAATAGGCATAACGTTAATTGGTCAAAAAATAAAAAATTAGACAAATGGCTGATACGAATAAATACAGAAGGGGTAGTGCAATTATCTAAATTATTTGATTCTCTTAAGGAATATGGCATCACTTTGTTACATAGGGAAAGCACATTCCACAAAAAAGCAGATATGGCCAAGAAAACAATATACAAAATCCCCTTAAGAAAAGAATCAACATCAATTCGAAAATATTTGTTAGATAATTATAAAAACAAATCAATTACTATAGGTGAACTGAGATCATATTTTGAGTCAGACTTTAACGTTTCTACACGTTCTAGAAAATTAATTTCTACTATGAAAAAGAAGAATGAATTGAAGTCAGTAGATACAGGGAAATACGTGATTAAAGGCGAGATTAAATGAAAATTGCCATAGTTGGTACTGGTTATGTAGGTTTAACTTCTGGAGCTTGTTTAGCAGAATTAGGAAATGATGTTATTTGCGTTGATATAGATGCAGATAAGATAAACAAACTTAACAATAGTATTATTCCTATTTATGAGCCTGGCTTAGAAGAGTTGGTTGTGAGAAACAAAAAAGATGGAAGATTGAGGTTTACAACAGACCTCAAAAAATCAATAAAAGAGTCAGAAATAATATTCATTTGCGTTGGCACCCCCCCAAAGGAAAATGGCGAAGCTGACCTGAGCTATGTTGAAAACGTAGCAAACACAATAGCAGAGGCAATGGATTCCTACAAGATAATTGTGGAAAAGAGCACCGTGCCTGTTGAGACAGGGGAAAAAGTCGCAAAGTCAATAAAAAGCTACAACGCTCACAAGGCTGATTTTGATGTTGTGAGCAATCCAGAATTTTTGAGGGAAGGAAGCGCTGTGAATGACTTCATGCATCCTGACAGGATAGTGATTGGATGCGAAAGCGAAAAAGCAAAGGATATAATGAAAGAACTGTACTCACCATTAAAAGCCCCAATAATATTCACAGACATAAAAAGCGCTGAAATAATAAAGCACGCCTCAAACTCGTTCTTAGCAGCAAAAATATCCTTCATAAATGCAATAGCAAACATCTGCGAAGCAGCAGGTGCAGATGTTGAAAAAGTGGCTGAAGGAATGGGTCTTGACAAAAGAATCGGAAGATCATTCCTGAATGCAGGAATTGGATACGGAGGCTTTTGCTTTCCAAAGGATGCAGAGGCTTTCATAAGAATATCGGAAAAATTCGGATATGACTTCAGGCTGCTCAAGGCAGTGCAGGAAATAAACAATAGCCAAAGAAAGCATTTTGTAAGCAAGGTGGAAAAAGCTTTGTGGATTGCAAAGGGCAAGACAATCGGCATTCTGGGGCTTGCGTTCAAGCCAAACACCGATGACATGAGATTCGCGCCTTCTGTTGATATAATAACAGAGCTGCAAAAAGAGGGTGCAAAAATCAAGGCATATGACCCAAAAGCAATGGAAAAAGCAAAAAGCATCCTGAAAAATATTGAATATTGCAGCAACCCTTACGATGCCGCAAAGGACGCAGATGCTCTTGTCATAATCACGGAATGGGACGAATTCAAAGAAATTGATATAAAAAGAATAAAAGAATTGATGAAGCATCCCTTGGTAATTGACGGGAGGAACATCTACAGG
>CAZNVD010000072.1:0-2704 GCA_964576505.1 uncultured Methanosarcinales archaeon | reverse complement strand
TGCTGTTACGCCTACGCCTACACCGACTGGAGACAGAGGATTGCCTTGGTGGGTATGGTTGCTAATTTTAATATTGCTTAGTACAGGTGGATTTTTTGGCGGAAGAAGGGCATTGAGATGGTGGAGTACTACTCCGCCGACTCCAACACCTACGCCAACAACATTGCAGGATTTGATAAATAGGATAAATGAGATAATAAGGAATAAGAGAGCTAAATTAGATGAAATTGTTGCTGCCTACACTGAAAAAGTAGGGATTATGAAAGCTGTTGACAAAAGAACAGCAATTCTTGACAAATTAGAAAGTGAAGACAAAGCCAACTTATTTTCAGACCAGGCTCGCACTCAATTAAAAGATGAAGAGGTTCAATTAAAAGAGCTTTATGAGAAAGAAAAAAATTTGATAACAAAATTAAAAGAGCTGCTTGTCATAGAGAAAAATTTATTAGAAACTCTGGACGCTTGGAAGGATTTTTTACGCAATCAAGGTTTAGATGCCACACAACAAATTGAAGAGCTTAAGACTCTGATAACAGTCCCAGGGGACGCCGGCAATTTAACCCATCAAGATTATAAAATTGTTTTACGAAGCTTGCCCAATGCCGGTATATTGCCAGTGATTATAATAACTTTCGATTTTGAGAAGCGTGAAGAAAATCTCAGAAAAAATTTGGCTGATTTGGCCAAAGAAGAAATTGTAGAAGAGTTAGTTAAGGGCAAATTTGACACTCTATTAAGTGTAGAGAAGAAATTGTTCTTTTATTTTGGCGTAGAGCATAGGCTTATTAGAAATTTAAAGGAAAAAATCGAGATGCAGATACAGAGGCTTGAGCAGCTGAAAAGCAAAATCAGGGTACAACCTCGTCCTTCTCCTGTTCCTCGCCCTACTACTAGGCATCCACAATGGCCTCACCGAAGAGGAGAATTTGACCCAAAGCCTCCAATAAAACCCGTATTCCCAGTCAAACCAGTTATACCTCGGCCACTAGAGCCGCCTCCTACTAAATATGTTGAATATAGTAAAGATTTATCAGAATGGTTCATGCCAATTAAGAATCAAGGAGAAACTAATGCTTGCACTGCTTTTGCTGGCGCTGCGGTTATGGAGTATATAATTAACAAAAACACCAGGGAAAAAACTAGCGAAATTGATTTATCAGATGCTCTTTCAGAATTATTCTTATGGTACGAAATCAGGAACGATAAATCAGCTGATACCGGAGCTCAAATATCTGATGCTGCAGTATCTGTAAAAGACACAGGAATTTGCTTTAACTCAATATGGACATGGGAGCCTAGCGATGAGAAAACAAATCTCCCAACCAAATTTGCAACACAGCCTTCACAAGAAGCTTACATCGATGCATTGAAAAAGCGCGTTAAATTGGTAAGAACGTTAAGCCAACATGATCCAGATTCTTGGGTTAAAGAGCTTTCCGATGGGAACCCCATACTAATTGCAATATATGTGGAACTTGGGCTACACGAGACTGGAATACAACAGAAAAATCTTTACATTCCAGAATCACACAACTTCGTTGGCGGCCATGCTGTTGTTATTGTGGGATTCACAACTGAATTCCCAATGCCGACCCATCCTGATGGAAAGATACCCGCATTCAAAATAAGGAACAGCTCAGGCTCAGAATGGGGCGAGAAGGGCTACATATGGATACCCTATAGAATATTGCCTACACTTTTGATGGATGTGCCATATGTTTTAAAAGACTGGAATAAAGAGGAAATCGGTGAGAAGAAAACTAATATCTTAACTTTAAAGCCAATAAATAGTGCCCCTCGTGACGAAATAAAAATAATTGGAGCTTACCACAAGGGAGGTAAGGAATTAGGAATTGGTAAAGGAGAAGATGTGCATTTCAAAAATCACATACAACTAGTAGATACAAAAATTTATCCTTCTTCACCACATCTGATTAATGTTCAGCAAGTTCCAATAGCCTCATTGCCTGATGGTAGTTTTGTAATTGGAAAATCCGTGCAAGAGACAAATCTAAGAATTAATAATACCACAATAGAAAAGGCTGTACGATTGCCGATAGGCAAATATAAAATTGAGGTTAATGAGTACGGATTTGATGCTGAAGTTTCTGAAACAACAGAGCCAATTCCACCAAAGGAAGAATACGAAAAACAATTCCCAATTAAATTAAGATTAGAATTAGTTTCACCTACTAAAATAAAAGTTGAAATAATCAAACCTACAAAAGATCCAAAACCAATTTTCTCTATTGGAGAAAGAATATTTAATTTAGAAGCTCAGGCGTCAGGACTTGTTGATACAAGTGCCATTAATAATGAACAACAAGGCTATAGATTTGTATGGTATATTGAACAAAATGTGAGTCAGCAATTACATACTGGTAAAATAGCTAATATTTCTCATGGTATAATTCCAAATTATTTTGAAGAAGATGATGCTACTTTAAGGGTGGTTATATATAGAGATTTTGATATAATTGCAGAAGATGCGATTTCAGTTTATCTTGTTAGAAAAGGCGGAGCATTAATGCGAAGAGAAGCTGCATATATGCCTGAACCAGAAGCACCTATTACTCCAGAAGCTTTCGAAGCAAAAGAAGAGATTATAAGAAAAGAATTAACGAAATTTGATGAGTGGCTTATAAGAGAAGAAATTGAGGCACAAAATATAAGAAAAGAGATAGGAGAAAAGAAGTATAGAGAA
>CAZNVD010000071.1:0-2708 GCA_964576505.1 uncultured Methanosarcinales archaeon | reverse complement strand
GCGTCTTTTGCCGCAACGCAGTTTTCGTGAATCCATTCAAGCGAAGGAGCGATGACAGAAAAAGGGTTTGATGCCCTTGCTTTCAGCTTTCTTACTTTTTTGACGGCACTTGAAAGCTGCGCATTGCAGCCAATGCCGTAGATCGTGTCAGTAGGATGGATAAAAACAGTGCTTCTTAGTATAGCATCAATTATCGACGGCTTTTCAAGCTCAAGCTCTTCAAAATTCAAAATGCGCATGAAAAACAGGAATAAAAGACACTATAAAAGGTTTGTGTTAAGATAAATAAAAAATTTCATTCCAAATATCCAAGCATAAATCCTTCTTCCATTCCGTTTATCTCGTCATCTTCAACATATCCTTCCAGATATTCCGGGCTGTAGAAGTCCTCTTCAGGCTCCTCAGATTTTTCTTTCATTTTCATCACCTTATTTTATTTTTATCCCGCTGAACTGGGCATCAAAGCTTTTAAGCTGCTTGTTTGTTCTTATTGTCAGCTCCTTGATCTGCTGCAAAAACAAATCTTCAATGTATTCATTGCTTAATTCCATTTTTGGTCACCTTTGTTTGTTTTATTTTATGCGCCGCAGCTGTGATTCTCACCCAAAAAGGATTAAACCTTCCCAGGATTTCCACCCAGAAGCCCTTGCGGGCACGAGGGTCTGAAGCTTCCGGAATACCTGATTATCCTACCGCGGCATAAAGTTTAAATATCAGTTAAGTTTTATTATTGTTTGAGGGTCTGAATTTTCTGGAATGCCGGTTATCCTACCGGTTTTCTTTTTTACCATTTGTCAATTTCCATCTTCTGCATGAATCCTTTTGCCGCTATTGGTTCTGGAATTGCTGCATTTTTTGATAGTGGGCTATGACACTCATAGCACGTCTCAAACCAAGGCTTGATTGGTGCTCCACACACATTGCATCTTATCAATTTGATCACCTTTTGAATTTTAGCAGGAAAGCTTGGGGGTGAAAAGCAAACTGCAAACTTTTCCTGCAAGAAATAAACTGTTCTTTGGGTTTAAATATTTCACACAAGGATGTCCAGTGTCCAGTGGTTATTGTCTATATTGAAAATAAATAAATTATAATAGATAGAACTCTTTTTATATTGTATGAACTGCACACACCTCATCATCTCCGGAAGAGTACAGGGAGTTTTCTTCAGGGCAAATGTAAGGAACAAAGCAAATGAACTGGGATTGAAAGGATATGCAAAAAACCTTGAAAATGGCAATGTTGAGGTTGTTGCTGAAGGCAAAGAAGAAAAATTAAGGGAATTGCTTGCTTTTATCAAGAAAGGGCCAGGAATTGCAGAAGTAAAAGGAATCGATGCAAAGCACAGGCAGCCCGAAAACTTTAAAAGCTTTGATATTATGTGATTTTTTATGGGGTGGAAAAACTATTTTGTTTTTATTGTATTTTTTGTGTTTTTATTGGCTGGATGCGCGCAGCAGCAAGAGCACATTGCGCCGCAGGCAGCTCCCACCCAAGTCAAGAATGTTGATGTTCTAAAGAATGGAGACACTTCCGGAATTGAAACACAGGAAGTGAATTATGGCCCTGCAGTCGGCTTTCTTGCAAAGCCAAAGAAGGAAGGAGTTTACCCGGCAGTTGTCATGATACACGAATGGTGGGGCCTGAACGACAACATAAAGGAAATGGCAAGAAGCCTGGCTGCTGAAGGATATGTTGTTTTGGCAGTTGATTTGTTTGAAGGAAAGGTTGGAAAAGATGCAAATGAAGCAAGAGAGTTAACAACAAAAGTAAGAAACAACATGGCAAGAGCAATTACTAATATGAAAGCTGCTGTTGAATTTTTGAAAAAACAGAGTAATGTGAATAAAGAACTTATCGCCTCGATGGGATGGTGCTTCGGCGGCCAGATGTCACTGCAGCTTGCCTTGAACGAGAAGCTTGCGGCAACTGTGATATATTACGGCAGCCTTGAGACAAATGCAACAAAGCTCTCTGTGATAAAATGGCCCGTGCTCGGGATTTTTGGAAGCCTTGACACTTCAATTCCGGTTGCAAGCGTCAAGGAATTTGAAAAATCATTAAATCAATTGAACATACCGAATGAAATCCACATCTATGAGGGAGTTGGGCATGCTTTTGCAAATCCCTCTGGAATGAATTACGCGCCTGAGCAGACAAAGGATGCATGGGAAAAGACTGTTGAGTTCTTGAATAAAAATTTGAAAAGCGATTAAAACTCCATGAATATATTCTATTCAGCATTTCCGATAAATTTAAATATAAGAGCATTCTTACTAATCTTACTAAGGTGATTCCAATGGACATAGAAATAACCAAAATGACGTCAAAAGGGCAGGTTGTGATTCCGCAGAGCCTAAGGCAGAATAAATCGATTAAGGAAGGTGAGAAATTTTTAGTTTATGATATGGGCGACAGCATAGTTCTAAAGCGGGTAAAGGGCTTGGAAAAGTCAAAAAGCATGAAGGAGTTTGAGGAAATTTTTGCTTCCATGTGGAAGACTGCCAAAGCCAGAGGAATAACAACAAAGGATATCGAGAACGAAATCAGGGATTACAGGAAAGAAAATGCTTAGGGTTGTGGCAGACACAAACACCTTAATATCTGCATTCATTTCAAAAGGCAAAGAGTTTGAGCTGCTAAATGTTGCCCGTAATGGGGAGATTGAGCTTGTTTTATCCCCTCAAATACTTAAAGAATTCAGGAAC
>CAZNVD010000070.1:0-2716 GCA_964576505.1 uncultured Methanosarcinales archaeon | reverse complement strand
TAAAACTCTTTCAATTTTACTATTTCGGCTGATTTTATCACAAACAGAGCGAATTTTGGTTTTGTCATTTTCTTCTCCCGGATGTTAAAAAGCTGTTTTTTATTATAACGAGAATATAGAAGAAATCAAACTGCCGTTTGGAAAAATAAAATACCGCAGAGCAAAGCTGTGCGGTTATACTAAATTTTTATTAAGCAGATTGCTTGTTTTATTCACTGTGCCTCAAAAAGAAACCATTAACCCTCGACTCGATAACTGAACGGTGGCGGTGATACTGCACCCCCGCGTAAATAAACGCAATGCCGATAAGAACAAGCACGACGGGAAATAACATTGAGTCTGCAAAAATGCCGTAGGCAAGATGAGAGAGGTACCCAAAAACCCCCATAGCTCCAAACACCATAAATACCTGCCGTTTCAACGCCACTGATACAAGCATGAGCCCCATATTAATCAGGCAGTAAAGGAGTTTTTTGAATTCGCTTCCGCTTTCCATCATAGTGAGTCCTCCCCAAAATGCCGCGAGTCCAAAGAGGTACCCCCAAAAAGCAAAATCTTCTTTAGTCCTGGAAAGATCAACCAAGAAAGAAACAATAATCATGGCTAGTCCAAAAAGTAAAGATACCCAAAGCCGTTCGTCCCAGGCAAAAGCATCTTTGCCAAAAAGGAGCGGAGTAATATCCATAGACATAAACCAAAGCGAAAAAGCAATCGGGAAGGTTAGAAAAGGAAAACGGATGAATTTGAGTGCTACGACCCCGGCAATAATTGTTCCTACTTCCATCACCGACCAGCTTCCCTTTACCCAGCTGTAATAATCACGGTAGGCCCCGGGATAATCTTGCGGCCAAAGACCGGTCATTGTTTGTAAGCCGTATATGACGAGCGGCGTCATCCATACTGCCAGCGTAAAAAGAAGTCCGCCGGGAACTATTAATCCTTCCTTGTACCAAAGCGTGCGGCCGGCCAGAAGAAAAAGAATTCCGTACGAAAGCGAGATGAGAAAAATTCCGGTTCCGCCATACCTCTGCCACCCCAAGGTCATGAACCACCCCATGGCTGACATGGCAATGAGCGCGCCAAAGTAGTAGGCAAAGTGAGCGAGATCAAATTTGGGCTGGTCGGCATTCTGCCGCCGAAGCGCCTGCCACAAAGATTCGGCTTGGTCTGCTGAAATAACGCCATTTTGGGCCGCTTGTTTAAGGTCGTCTCGCGTTACTTTCATATTCGCCTCCCGCGGTTATCAAAGTTCTGCCGTTTAAATGTAGCACCCTCAATTTTTTTGTCAATAGTTTAAAATAAACTTCCTTGTTAACAAGGCATGGGCTTGCTAAAGTGGATATATGCAAAAACCTGAGGTTATTTATCAAGACAAAAATTTTATTGTCGTAAACAAGCCGGCAGGATTAGCCGTACACGGCGGTGGTTCGGTCAAAGGAAAAACTCTGATTGATTTTTTGCTGGCAAACTTTCCGGAAATAAAAAGTGTCGGCGACGACTTGTCTCTGCGCCCCGGAATTGTCCACCGGCTGGACCGCGATACTTCGGGCGTTATGATTGTGGCCCGCAACCAAAAAACTTTTGAAGAGCTAAAAAAACTGTTTTCCAACCGCAAAATGGAAAAAACTTACCTTGCTCTTGTCTGTGGAATACCTTCAAAACGAAAAGGCGTAATTGAAACTCCCATTGGACGCTCCACAAGAAATCCGACAAAAAGGGGGACGGGAAGACATATAAAATTGGGGCGCGAAGCAATGACATATTATAAAGTCATAAAAAACTACGGCAAAGAATTTTCTTTTTTGGAAGTGCTTCCCAAAACAGGCCGAACCCACCAAATACGCGTGCATCTGAAGAGCATTGAACACCCGGTTGCCTGCGACAGAATTTATGGAGGAAAAAAGGTTTGCTGTCCGGAATTTCCAGCCGGCTCGCGAAGATTATTTTTACACGCCTCTTCCCTTGAATTCAGCTTACCGGAAGGAAAAAGGTGGCGCTTTGAAGCAGATTTGCCTGAAGATTTAACCCAAGCCCTTCAATCCCTTCAATCCTTGCAAAACTCGTTCGTATAGCGTAGAATATTTTCGTAAGCAAAAAAATAAGAATTAGGAATAAGGAATTACGAATAATGGTAATACTATGCCATAACCACGTATTCATAATTCATAATTCATAATTCATAATTCCATCAATAAACTCGACATTTTCAACAAATCACAATTGCGCAAAATTCCCGAAATAAGGCCGGGCGATACTGTTAAAATTTACCAGAAACTTAAAGAGGGAGACAAGACGAGAGTTCAGCCCTTTGAAGGCATTGTTATTGCCAAAAAACATGGCGCCGGAATTTCAGGAACAATAACTATAAGAAAGGTTACCGCGGGAATCGGTATAGAAAGAGTGTTTCCGGTTCATTCTCCTACAATTGATAAAATAGAAATAATGAAACATGCCAAAGTGCGCCGAGCCAAACTTTATTACATTCGGGATAAAGCGGCCAAAGAAGTCCGCCGAAAAATGAAGCCGACAGAAGTTATGAAAGAAATTGCTACGGAAGAGAAAAACGTCGCAACAAATTAATAGAAATTTTTTAATTTTTAAAAACAGTGCCGCATTTTTATGGAAAAGGGTTCAAATTTTGAAAACAAAAAACCAATAGCGTGGATCGAGTTTGGCGTAGGGGGTCACGAAAAAGAATATGTTGTGAATCTTGATG
>CAZNVD010000069.1:2493-2835 GCA_964576505.1 uncultured Methanosarcinales archaeon | reverse complement strand
GACCGAATTGAAAAGTTAAAGAGCAAAATAAAAGATTTGAAAGATATCCCTTATATAGCTGCATGTATTGCGACTAATTCCGAAGGCATCTGGACTCATGATCCTCATTTTGAAAACCAAAAAGAAGCTAAGGTATTTACAAATATTTATATGCTAAAGCTAAGTAAAAGGATAAAATCTCTTTAGAAAGTGTATTATAAAATCAGTCAGAGTATCAGCTAAAAATGGAAACGCCAAAATTGACAATTGATGAAATGTCTGCATTTTGCAAGCGAAAAGGCTTTGTTTATCCTAATTCTGAGATATATGGCGGCATATCGGGCTTTTATGATTTTGGGCACC
>CAZNVD010000069.1:0-2483 GCA_964576505.1 uncultured Methanosarcinales archaeon | reverse complement strand
AGTTGAATTAAAGAATAACATAAAAGATGAGTGGTGGAAAACTTTTGTTCAGCAAAGAGATGATATTGTTGGGATAGATGGAAGCATCATAACACACCCAATGGTATGGAAAGCATCTGGCCATGTTGACGGCTTTTCAGATGTTCTGGTTGACTGCAAAAAATGCGGCGCAAGGTTCAGGGCTGATGTATTGATAGAGGATAAATTAAAGGCGCCGGTAGCGGGAATTTCAATAGACGAAATAAACAAAAAAATAAAAGAGCACAAAATAAAGTGCACAAAATGCGGAAATGCATTGGGTGAGCCAAAAAAATTTAATTTAATGTTCATGACAAATGTCGGACCAGTACAGACATCAAGCTCTGTAGCATTCTTAAGGCCCGAAACAGCGCAGGTTATTTTTGCAAATTTTAGGTTAGTGCAGGAAAATGCGAGGCTGAAGCTGCCATTCGGCATTGCGCAGATTGGAAAATCCTTCAGGAACGAGATTTCGCCAAGAGATTTCTTGTTCAGAATGAGGGAGTTTGAGCAGATGGAAATAGAGTATTTTGTTCATCCTGAAAAGCAAGATGAATGCCGCTTAATTGATGATGTGATTGATTATGAAATCAATGTTTTTTCCGCGGAAATGCAAAAGAACAACAAATCAATGAAAAAAATGCCAATAAAAGAATGCCTCGATAAAAAAATAATAAAGACTAAATGGCATGCATACTGGCTTGCTTCGATGCACAAATGGTTTGTTGAGCTTGGCGCAAATGCAGAGCATTTCAGGATAAGGCAGCATGTCAAAGATGAGCTAAGCCACTATGCTTTAGACACTTGGGATTTAGAGTATGAATTTCCTTTTGGGTGGAAAGAGCTGCAAGGCTTAAGCAACAGGACAGATTTTGACTTGAAGCAGCATATGGAGCACTCCAAAACAGATTTGAGCATCTTTGATGAGGAAACAAAAAAGAAGATAATCCCGCATGTGATATGCGAGCCAAGCCAAGGAATTGAAAGAGCTTTTTTAGTTTTTATGTTTGACGCTTATCATTATGATAAGTCAAGGGATAATGTTGTCTTGAAGCTGCATCCTAAATTGGCTCCGGTAAAAATTGGAATATTTCCGCTTGTGTCTAACAAAGCAGAATTGGTTAAAAAAGCACGAGATGTTTATGACGAGCTAAAAAAAGAATGGGCTTGTGCGTTTGATTTAAGCGGCTCAATTGGAAGACGCTACGCGAGAGCTGATGAAATGGGGGTTTGTGCATGCGTTACAATTGACTTTGAAAGCCTAGAAGACAACAACGCCACAATCCGAAGCAGAGACACAACAGAACAGATAAGAGTTAAGATTTCTGAATTGAGGGATGTTCTAAGAAGGTTTATGGAAGGGGAAAAGTTGAGTAAGTTGGGGAAAGCGGTGGAGTGATTAATCGAGAGGGCTTTTAACACAATTAAAACTGCGTTAAACAGGTGTTAAATACAATTTTGAGAAATATATTATTCTGTCGGCGGGCGCTAAATTTTTCACAACTTATTTAAACAAGCTTAAAATTATTATTTAGCATGACAACTCGAGAAAAAATTAAATATTTTCTAAAACCAAGCATATCAAAAGTTATTATATCTGTTGTTGTCCTGATTTATGCTTTTATTTCTGTGGTTTCTGTTCCATGGGGTCACAGCCCTTCACCAATGTCATTATTATTATTTCTTCCAATAATGTTTACTGGATTTTTTGCATTGATTTTAGTTTTTCCCTATTCGTATATAATCGCTTGCGCAATTGTAAGTTTATTAAATCTTATAAAACATAAAATAGTATTAATTATTGCTGTTGTAGTAATTTTTGTCTTTTTATTTGGTGTTGATGAGCCATTGATGAACAACACAATAAATAGACCTGATTATTCGTGTTCGGCAGATTCCGATTGCGTTATTAAATCAATTTCAAAAGGTTGGTGTGGTAATCCTAAGTGTGTTAATCAAGATTGGAAATATTATGATTCAATGATTAATAGTGTTTTCGCACTTTCTTGTGTACAAACTTTAATGTCATGTTCATGTGTTGAAAATAAATGTGAATCAAAAAATTTACGTGAATCATCGAATCTTAAAGATTGTGAAAAATTCGAAGGTTATAAGAATGAGGAATGTTTAAGAATAGTATCATATAATATCAATAGAACAAGAAGTTAAACACTTATGTTGCGCCCGCCGACCTATTTTTTATATTGCCTCAAAAATCCTCACGAGGAAAAAACTTCGAGGAGAAAAACTTCTTTTAATTCTATAAGTCATACGCAATTAAATTTTTACTTCGGAATGTAGAGTATCAGCATCGTGTTTATAATAACTTTATTCTTAGCATAAGCTTATAAATACTCATCTATACTTCTAGTTTGATCAGATTTGCAATATGAGGAACTTTAATCGAGATAGGAAATTTGGAAGAAGGGATTCTAGCAGGTCTAGTTATGTAGATTCAAAAAGAT
>CAZNVD010000068.1:0-2928 GCA_964576505.1 uncultured Methanosarcinales archaeon | reverse complement strand
AAAAACATTTTCATCTTTTATAATTTCTTTTATATTTCCTTTTTCCCGAGTCAAAACATCATAAAGAATTGAAAATGATGGAGTCTTTTTTCTAATATGATTTGCGATTTTTTCTTTTCGAGGATATGTTAGTTGTTTTTTAATTTCTTTATATCCGCCATCAAAATTATTTCCAATTTGAATAATATTTGATTCATTTAGTTTTCCAAAAATTTCTCTAAAAAGTCTAAATCGTAAAAGCGCTATATCATCTCCGCCGAAGACTTTTCTTATGGCGATAAAAACTTGAATATCTCGAGTTTGCTCTGAATCATCTGTAATTTTTACAGTATCTTTTAAATTTTTAAACATGAAATTTGCTACCGCAGTTTTTTCTTTGGAAGGAATTAAGGTTTGTAAAATTTCGCAGGAAAGAATTTGAATGATAAATTCATTTAAATCATCACGCCCCATAATTTTCTTTTTGGAAACTAGATCTTTTAGTTTTAAATTCAGTGAAATGGAGCTCGCTAGTTCATTAACTAAAGACTGCGGAACTTCAGCATTGGGTAAATAGCCTGCCCAAACAAGTTCGCGTAAAAGATGTTGAGCAAGTTTATTAGAATCAGGTTCTAGAAATAGCATGCGCTTAAGCATTCGCTCAATTGCACGGCGGGGAATTGTTTCCTCGCTTCCATAGTCCATCGCGGTTCTGAATTTTTCGTAAAAAGAGGCGACTTTAGAGATTAGTTGATTAACGACGATTTTATCGTCATCTTTCTCTTTGATAGTTTCCTCAAAGACATTAATTAGAGATTGAGCAGTTCTTGATAAGTTAGGTTCATCTGGCGACATTTTTAGTAGATTAGATTATAGGTAAAGCTAAGAGTAGTATCAAGTATTGCTTAGCCTCTAGTTTGGAGTAGCTAATTTTAGTAAAATAGTGAGATGAAATTGAAAGCTAAAGAATTAAGAACGACTAAACCGACGCCTGAAGAGTTTGCGCGTATTAAAAAGAATCCAATTTATATAATTTTAGATAACGTACTAGACACATATAATATTGGGGCAATTTTTAGACTTGCTGATGCAGTGGCCGCAGAGAAAATATTTATTTGCGGTGAGAGTGAAATCCCGCCTCATACCAGAATTAAAAAAGCTTCGATAAATACTACGGAATGGGTTAATTGGGAATATCAGGAGACTCCAATTGACGCAATTAAAAAATTAAGAAGTGAAGTTCCTGGAATCCAAGTTGTTTCTGTAGAGCTTGACGAGCGCTCAGTTCCGTATGATAAAGCAGAATACAATTTTCCAATTGCACTAGTGGTGGGTCATGAGACAACAGGAGTATCTGAAGAAGTACTAAAGGAATCAGATCTAATTGTCGAACTACCAATGTATGGAGTAAATATTAGTTTAAATGTGATGGTTAGTCTAGGAATTGTTCTCTATGAAGTTATAGAAAAGACGGAAGGTTAAGTCGTCAATGAATTTCAGAATTAATCTTTAGAAGAGCTATCTGCATGATTGGCAAAGCTATTTAGCCAAGACAAGATACCTTTTTTTCTAGCTTCAAACTTCGGCACGCTTTTATCATTCGCAAGACTTTCTATCCATGAGCTTAGTTTGCGATATATTTCCTGATCCTTTTCTGGAAGATCTGACATGTTTCCAGTTCCGCTACTTTTAATTCCCTCAATACATCTTAAAAGCAAATCAGGTCTTAGGGAGGCGAGTGCCAGGGTTTTCATCATTGCCTCTGCATCTGTATTGCGCATTGTCATTAACATTTCTGGTTGTTGAGACTCTGGAGCATCTGAAGGACGAAAAATGGTATCCATCAGTCCAGATCTATCCACTGTAAATAGGGGGAGAGGCACTACAGATGTCTGAATCCCGACTCTTTCATTGGAGGCTAAAGTAGTATATGCATATGTTTTAGCTCTGTGTAGCACATTTGCTCTGTTGTCTTGTACGGCAATAACATGAAATCTTGACTCTGGCAAAGCTTCAGCAACATATCTTGCAGCTGTAGAGATTGTGGCACCACTCTGCACTTCATCTATTAAGGTAGCGTTTTTTATATCATGTCCGGTTAGCTCACGAAATCTTTCTATTTCTGTTGAGATCATTCTTTTTTTTGTTGTAGAGTTATAGCCTTCCTGTCGGGCGGTTAAAGGATCAGTATTGGTTCCGATGGGTAAGTAAATCTTGGGATATCCAATATCTTTAGCTTTGAGAAAACCATCAACAGCCCACACAATTGGACCTGCCCCTCGCTGCGGTACAAAAATAGCATCGGGTTGATCTCTTTCAACAAGAAGTGCAAGGGCTTGAGCGCCTATCATGAAGTGGGCCATTTGTTGAGGAGGCACTTTATCTACGACCGTGTCTATGGGTCTTGGACGAGGATTATCGAAATTTGACCAATATGCTTCCATATTCCAAAACATTATATCAGCAGTTGAGTGAAAAATTGCAAGCGTAAATTTTATATTTGCCTTATAATAATTTGATGAATAAACACAAAGAAATGGAAAAAATAGCGATAGAGATTGAGAATTGTAAAGTATGTAAAGTTGGGAAAAGCGGAAAAGCAGTAGTCGGCGAAGGAAGTTTGGACGCAGAAATAATTTTTATAGGAGAAGCTCCTGGTAAGAATGAAGCGCTTGTCGGGCGTCCTTTTATCGGCCGCTCAGGAAAATTACTTCGATCAATGATCACGGGTATTGGTTTGAAAGAGTCTGAAGTCTATATAACATCCCCTGTAAAATATTTACCAGACCTAGAAACTCCCATCTCGTCGTATATTGCTCACGGAAGAACTCATTTGATGAAGCAGTTCGAAATTATAAAGCCCAAATTAGTTGTTTTACTCGGTCGGGTCGCAGCAGAAGGAGTTTTAGAGAAAAAAGTATTCGTAGTTAAAGAACATGGAAAGATTAT
>CAZNVD010000067.1:0-2947 GCA_964576505.1 uncultured Methanosarcinales archaeon | reverse complement strand
CTGTGAGAATAAACGCGCCGGAAGGGATTCGAATACGAGGCAAAAGAGCATTTGCTCAATCACTCCCTCGGCCTAAAGGTGATTCCATCCGTTAGCGTAAAACGCTTATCGTTAGGAACCTTTCGCTCTATCCAAGCTGAGCTACCGGCGCATATAGGAATAGAAAATAACGGCTTTTAAAAAGGTTTATTATTTATTTATCATATCTATATCTTTTAAGCTTTTTAGCATGTTCAATGTCTTTTCATTAATTTTTACATATGCTGCATTAATGTCCTCTTCAACATAGCCAATTCTGTTAATGCCTGGAATAGTTACAGTAATTTTTGGATTTGATACTGCAAAACTTATTGCTAATTGGGATAATGTTATACCTAAATTAGATTCATTTAATATATTTTTAACTTCTTCCAGTTTTAAAAAAATCTGTTTTGCCCCATAAGAAGTTATCTGTTTTTTCACTGCTTCAGGTGCATCCAAGAAATTCTCATCTCTTTTGTATTTTCCGGTCAAAAATCCTCTAAACAGAGGTTCTCTGGCTATTATTGCAACTTTACTTTTCTCTGCTTTTTTAAATAGTTCATCATAGGAATTTTTCCATAAAACATTATAAATTATTTGCAAAGAAGCCATATTGGTAAAACCCTTATCCTTACAGATATCTAAAGCAGCCATTCCTTCTTCTGGAGTATCGATAGATAATCCATAAAACATAATTTTACCTTCATCTGATAAATCTTCTAATGACTCGAAGATAGAACCGCCTTTTATTATATCCAGGCTAGGATTGTGCAACTGATACAAAAATATTTGATTTAACTTTAGTCTTCTTAAACTATCGTTCAGATCTCTTTCAATAAAAGACTTTGTAAAATCCTTTTCGTTAATTCTGCCACGTTCTATATGCCTTCCGCCTTTAGTTGCAATTAAGAATTTTTCTTTATTTAAAATTTCAAGAAATTCTCCAATCCACCCTTCTACCTTTCCATTTCCATAGCGTGGAGCTGTATCAACCAGAACTTTAGCGCTATTTGGAAATCTTCCAAGGATTGACTTGAAAACACTAAAAGATTGATTCTTACTTATGCCACCATATGCGTCACCATGGCCATATGTTCCTAAACCGATTACAAAAACTTTCTCTCTAGTTTTGCCAAAATTTTTATGCTCCATTTTAATTGCTTCCTTAGCCCTATCCCTAGGTAATTAAATAGATTAGATATTTTTCACTTTAAATCATTGCATAACCAAAGCGAACTAACATTGGTGCTGCAATTCTTGATATGACATCAAAATCACGGGATGTTAATCGTGATATCTGATCAGAATTATATTTATGTTCAAATGTAGGAATGTCAAAACTATTCGAATCAAGATTGCAGAAATTGAGAAGTTTGGTAAATGTTGCTATTGTATCCGTTACCAATTCTTCATATTTTATAATAATATAATTGCTTAAAAGTTTATGTGATTCATAAGATGCAATTACTTCATTTGCTTTTTCCCATTGCCAAGCTGCATCATTTATTTCTGTATATAATCCCCTAAATTGCGGCCTTTCTGGATCTAAATCTCTTTTTCTGATTATTCCTTCGCATACGGCATATCCATTTCTAACTATTGCTATGAATTTGGCATCGGGAAAACATCTTTGCAAAAATCTTGCTCTTAATGTGTGTGCAGGGCTTTTATCGCATAACCTTGTCTCTTTTTGCAAAAATTTTGAATAAACTTCAACTATTTGGCGTTGATATCTTTCATTCCAGTCCCTTTCGGTAAAATAGTAGGGAAGTTTGGAGCCAGGTAAATGGTCTTCATTCCACTTTGAAGCTGGTTGTTCATGCAAATAATGCGCCCACATTCTGAAAGTGTGCTGTCCAAGAAAATGAGTCATTGGATTTGGCATGCCTACTAAATCCTGGCCTTCAACAGGAGGTCCACTAATATCCCTATGTTGCTTTAATGCCTTCCATAAAACAGTAGTTCCACTATTGCTACAACCAAATACAAATATAGGTTCATGTATCTTAGTTTCTAGATCAGATGTATAATTCATCACTATTTAAAAATGGTTTTGTTTTTAACAAATCTAGTTGTTGTCTTATACCACAACACTTATAAAGAAAAACAAATTATTGCTTGAAATGCTTGAAGAAAACTTGTCTAAACTTGGATTTAGCCCATCAGAAATTAAAATCTATTTGCATCTTCTAAAGAATGGAAGTAGCTATCCAAACAAGATTAGCGCAGAAACGAAACTAAATAGGACAAATGTCTATGAAGCGCTGGATAGGCTAGTTTCCAAAGGCATTGCTTCTTTCATAATAAAAAACAAGGTAAAGTGGTTTGAGGCAAAAAGCCAAAATTCTTTGCTGTCATTAATCAAAGAAAAAGAGGAAGATTTCAAAACAATCAAAATAAACGTTTTGGAAGACATAAAAAAATTAAATCTTATTAAATCAGATAAAAAGCCGCTTGAAGCGATTGTTTTTACTGGAAAAAAGGGCTTAAGAATGATTTTTGAAGACATATTGGAAACTAAAAAGCCAATTTCATTTATTGCGGCAGAACTTCAATTCAAGGATTTCTTTGGGCCTTACTTTGAGCTATGGCATAAGGAAAGAATAGAAAGAAAGATTACTCAAAGAACAATTTTTCCTGCAAAATTCAAGGGAAAATTAGAAAATAGGAAATTCTTAGAATACAAATTTGTTGACAATAAATTTACAAATCCTACTACTACAATTATTTATGGAGATAATTGTGTGTTTATTCAATGGTCAGATGAGCCACTTGCAATAAAAATAAACAATAAAGAAATATCAAAATCACATTTAAATTATTTTAATATATTATGGAATTCTTGATTACATATGCTTCAATGCTTTCTCCATTACAGGTATTACCTTCTCTACCTCGTCCTTGAACATCCTGCCGAGCTTTGCAA
>CAZNVD010000066.1:0-3063 GCA_964576505.1 uncultured Methanosarcinales archaeon | reverse complement strand
CAATTTACGGCTGGTATGCACCATTCTGCTACCCGAACTGGGCTGCAAAATTCTTTGTGGATGCCTTGATGCTAGAGATGCACCCTGAAATGCACGCTAAGATGATGTAATGCAAAAAAATCTTCCAGAAATTTCCCAAGTTATTGATTCAGGAAAAACTTTCTTTCAATAATTTCGTTCAATTTCTTCAAGATCTTCGGCTCTTTTTTCAGAAAGAAGCAGCTGACCTTGTTTAACACCCTGAAAATCTTCGGCTCTTTTTTCAGAAAGGAAAAAATGTCCTTGTCCAGAAGCTTTTGCCCTTCCTTAAAAAAAGCATCAGCCTCCACCATTGATATTTTTCCATGGCCTAATCCAACCTCCTTCAGCAGTTTTTTATCAAGAAGGTGTTTTTCAAGATTTGACAAGTGGGTAAAAAATATGACATACTTTACATAAAAAGTAATCTCATCTTCATACTCCTTATTGCCATCAATTATCTTGCCCCTGATTTTTTTCATGTACCTGTATGGAACTTTGTGCATCTGCTCGATATAATGAAGAAACGTGCAGGACTGGAATGGCGCGCCAAAAAAGACAATCTTGCCGTTTAGCTTGTGGAGCTTTCCGAATATGGAATCCTTGTCGAATGTGTCTTTTCCTATTTTCAATAACTCATTCCTGTGCCTGCCCCATATCGCCACCGAATGGTCTGCATGGATTGTCCTGCTGACATCAGGCTGCTTCCTGAAATATTCAGTAAGAATGCCGACTTTTGATTTTGAATTTGATTTATCATAAGGCTTGTTTTCCGTGAAGCTGTAAGTGAATGTCGGCATTATAATTGTCCCATTGCTCCCGACGCTTTCTTTAAGGGCATCTGCCAATGTTTTTAGAAGAAATGCTGCGTCAAATGTTGACAGCTTTCCAAAAGCGGAAATGTCAGAATGCACAAAAATGACATCGCCTTTTTTGACTCCGCAGTTTCTCAGAGCCTTAATAATGTCGGCTTTGTATATATAATGCCCATTGGTATTGTATAGTGGATGATTCATTTTCAGAATAATGCCTGCACAATGCCTGTTCCTTTAAACACCAGCTCCTTTCCGTTCCTGTACATTTCAGTTTCAATCTCTATCAAATTTGTCGACTCTGCCTTGTTGACAACTTTGCCGATAATCTTAATTTTGTCGCCTATAAAAAAAGGCTTTACGAACTTGGCATCCTGTTTGATGCAGATAGAGCTTCCCCCGGGCAAATATTCCCCGTACAGCCTTGAGAGAAAGCCGGTCAGCATGAACCCGTAGCCAATCCTCTTTTTGAATTTGGTTTTTGAGCAGAATTTGTCGTCACAATGAATCGGGCTGAAATCGCCAGATAATTTTGCGAAAGAAGCATGGCTTTCTTCATTGATTTCAACTTCAAACTGGGCATTATCGCCAAGCCTAATGTCTGAAAAAGACTTGGCTTTTTTGCGGTGCATTTCTCTATCCATTTTACTTCATTTTCTTTGAGACTATTTCCTGCAGTTCCCTGAACGTCTTTACCTGCTCAACTTCAAGCATGGTAAACTTGATATTCATTTCTTTTTCAATTTCACTGATAAGCATGAGATGGTTAAATGAATCCCACTCTTCTGTGCTGTTGCGGGACATTTTTTCATTAATCCTATTCATGTCTATATTAAGCACCCTTGATACGATTTGTTTTAAGCTTTCCATAATGCTACCTTTTTACCACTTTAATGAAATCAGGAGACTTGCATCTCTTTGTTAGATCATACTCCCAAATCTCAGTGTCTGAATCTTTACTTGCCAATCTAAATCCATTATTCTTGTAAAAATCCTGTGCAGGCGCATTCTTTTTGGTGCGGATAAATTCCCCCATCAAAACTTTGGCCTTCTCATTTGCTGCCTGCTCCACGACATGCGCCAGCAAAGCCTCCTCAACTTTTCTGCCGATTACCCTGCAGCTCAGCAAAAATGTGTCTATTCTCCATTTATCAGTTACCTTTTCCACTATGACTGCACCGGTTATGCCGCTGTCTCCATATTTATCCTCAACTTTTACCGATAAAACAAGAAAATTGCCGCTTCTGGAAAACTTATTGATGTCCTCTTCAGTATATCTTCTTGTTGTCATATTAAACTGATTTGTTTTCTGCGTAAGCTGCGAAATTCTCGGTGTGTTAAATGGATTAGCCTTTTCAATCGTAGCAACCATCTTCAAGTCTTTGAGATACTCTGTGATGTCTGATGCAGCCTTTTGAAATTCCTTTCTTTTTCTTTGTTCTGCATACATGCTTCCTCTTTTCCTGTCTTCTTCTGTAAGCTGGTACGCATTAAATTCGTTCAGCTCCATTAATTTTTTAAGGTAAAGGGCAGCATCCTCAGGCATATCAACAACAAGCACTTCTGGCAAAGCCTTTCTTATCATTTCCCTGTTTAATTTATCGTCATCAATAAAGACAAGGCTGTCCGCGCCTATGTTTATCTCCTCAGCAATGGCTTTCATGTTTGTTATTTTGTCACTCCAGTTTACCTGCATTGCAGCAAAATGCTCTTCCTTTAAAACCATGTACGGATGCTCCCGAAAAACCTTTAATGCATCGTCAGGATTGTTGCTGCTGTTTACCGCCAATGCAACGCCACGGCTGAAGAGCGAAAGCAAATACTTCTGGAACTCCAAAAAGGGCTTTCCTTCAGGATCAGGACCGAGCTTTATGCCTTTTATGCCGTCTTCACCGATGATTCCGCCCCACAATGTGTTGTCAAGGTCCAAAACAATGCATTTTCTTGTCAGCTGCACTAATGGCTTTATGTATGCCATGTACTTGTCACACAATTCAGGTATGTGCTGCAAATCTATTTTAATGTCCCCTAAAAAGTACATCTTATAATCCATAATATTTTGCTTGCCAACACCCGAGCAAAATGAGTCATAATCAAGGGCGAGCACCTGAGGATCTTTTTTGAAGGCATCCCTTAAGCCAGCATTAAGAGCTTCTACAGACTCTATAAACCCGAATTCCTTCTTATTCTCAAGAATGCCCAAAGGGGAGTATAATGGGACTTCAAAATTATG
>CAZNVD010000065.1:0-3117 GCA_964576505.1 uncultured Methanosarcinales archaeon | reverse complement strand
CATAATGTTGCTTTAAACCTAAAGAAAGAGGTTGGGCAGGAGATAAAAGAAGTGCCTTTGGGAAAAAGGAAAGGGCAGGTTAGCTTGGGTGATTATTAAACAATATTTATAAATTCTTGGTTAATTCATTTAACTACGCCCCTGTAGTTTAGTGGATTAGAATGCGAGGTTGCGGTTTTTTAGCAAACACCTTGCGACCTGGGTTCGATTCCCAGCAGGGGCATTAAAAATCCTAAAATCCAAAAAGTATCAAACCCCAACCATCGCATCTGTAAGGCCTTTCCTGTCCCTTATCTGCCTGATTACTTTATCCTGCAGTTCTTCTGGGAGCTTCTCAAACATCTGGTCTATCAAAGAAGAGTTTCCCCTGCCTTCGGTAGCGCTTCTTAAATCTGATGACCATCCAAACATTTCCCCAACCGGAAGCTTTGCTTTTATTATTGATAGGTTTACTTCCTGCTGCGCATCCAATAACTGCCCTCTTTTGTTGGAAATCAATTTTGATATTTCCCCCAAAAACCGTGAGGGAGCTTCGATTCTATGTATCTGGTAAGGCTCAAACATCAATGGCCTGGCAGTCATCATCGCTCCACGAATGCCTTCCCTTACGGCCGGATAAACCTGGGCAGGTCCTCGGTGTATTGCATCCTCGTGCAGCTTCATATCTGTAAGCATGACCTTTACTTTTAAGCACGGCTCATGCGCCAATGGACCTTTTGACATGACATCCTCAAACATATCCAAAATCATCTCAATAACCTCCCCAACATGAACTTGTCCACGAGTCATGTCAATTAATATGTTGCCATTGTAAATATTCTTAACCTTTAAAGCATTCTTGCTTTCCATTCCGCACTCTACGAGCTTGTCTCTTAATTCCAAATCCTTTTTCTTTATCCTTCCTTCACTAATTTCGTTTTTTTTTATTGCTTCTGAAATGGAATCTTCCAAAGGCTCAGCACGGAAAAAGAATAAATTGTGCTTGTTCGGGGTTTTTCCTGCTACTTCCTGAGAGGGTTTTGTAATCGTTTCGCGGTAAACAACTATCGGCGGACTAGTTGTAACATCAACGCCTTTTTCCGTCCTAATCCTGTTTTCAATGACCTCTAAGTGCAGCTCACCCATCCCATGCAGCAGATGCTCGCCAGTCTCCTCATTAATCTCGACAAGTATAGTAGGATCTTCTTTTCCAACCATGCGCAAAACCTCTATTAGCTTCGGAAGATCGCTTGGCTGTTTTGCTTCTATGGCTTTTGTGACAACAGGCTCGAATATATGCGTGATTTTCTCAAATGGAGTTGCATTTTCATCCAAAGTTATTGTTTCTCCGGAGTTTGCTTTTACCCCTGCCACTCCGATAATATTGCCGCAGTGCACATTATCAACTATCTCTCTCTTAGCGCCGTTGTAGATGAAAACCTGCTGTATCTTTGACTGCTGCTTCATCATGTGCAGATAAACATTAGTGCCTTTTTTCATTATTCCAGAAAATAAGCGCCCGGCGGAAATTTCTCCAGCTTGAGGATCGATAACGATTTTTGTTATTACAAAATAAAGCGGACCAGAAGGATTGCATTTTACCAGTGATTTGCCGTCATTGCTCTCCATATCGCCATGCCATATCTTCGGGATTCTGTAGGCTTGGGCATCAACAGGATTCGGCAGATGCCTTATCACCATATTGAGAATAACTTCATGTATTGGAGATTTATCTGCAAGCTCCTTGTATTTACTTGTATCAGGATCGTTATAGGCGGCTATTACTTCCTTAAACGTTATGCCTTTGCGCTGCATGTAGGGAATGGACAAGGCCCAGTTGTGGAAAGCGCTCCCGAATGAAACAGAGCCGTCCTGCACATTCACCTGCCATTTTTCCCCATATCCCTTTGGGGCAATGTCCCTAATGAGTTGGTTGACAGATGTTATAATTTTTACAAATCTTTCCTGCATCTGTTCCGGCGTTAGCTGCAACTCTTTTATTAAGCGATCAACTTTATTTATGAATAGCGTTGGCTTTACCAGTTCTCTTAACGCTTGTCGCAAAACAGTCTCTGTCTGCGGCATTATGCTTTCTACTGCATCTACTAAAACTATTGCACCGTCTGCCGCACGCATAGCCCTGGTAACATCACCGCCAAAATCAACGTGGCCTGGAGTGTCCAGAAGATTAATTAGGTACTCGTCATTTTGGAAATTATGCACCATAGAAACACAAGCTGTGTCTATGGTAATTCCCCTTTCCTGCTCGTCTGCGTGGAAGTCTAATTTTAGGGCTTTGCCTGCATCCTCTTTTGACATCATGCCTGCGCCTGCTAGAAGATTATCAGAAAAGGTTGTCTTGCCGTGATCGGAGCACTTAGTTAAGCCAGTAACTTAAACTAAAATGTGCGCACATATGGCAATATTTCTGATATTGGAAGGTTTCTGCATGATCCGCATAACCCTGTCGACCATCTTCTCAGCCATTGTTCGTATACCTCCTATTAGTTAATAAAGATAAGGAACTTATTTTTATTTTTCATCTTTCCAGAAATATTTTATTCTCTTAACTTCTTTGAATTCTGTTGGGTAGATTGTATGAGCCAGTTCCTCTGGCCTGAACCAAAGCTTAATTTCCCTTTCAGCTTCCTTTTCGTTTTCAGAGGCGTGAACGACATTTTCAAAAACGCCTTTGCTTGTTATTCTTCCATATTTGCCCCTTATCGTTGTTGGTTCTGCTTTCTCTGGATCAGTCGAACCGATAACTCTTCTTACCTTAATTATTGCATTTTCGCCATGATAAACCAAGGCTAATACCCTTTTAGTGTGGTATTCCCCCATTATGTACCTAATCAGATCATCAAAGAATTTCTCTTCCCTTAAATGCTGGTAATGCTCCTCTGCAAGCTCTCTGGTAACTTGGACAATTTTAGCGCCCACAATTTTTAAACTGGCATCAGACAATTCTGTAATTATATTACCCGTCAATGATTTCACCAGTCCATCCGGTTTTATTAGAACCAATGTTTGCTGCTCTGCCATTCTTATTATGTTTTAGTTTTTTCGTATCTTGGGTGCCTCTTGCTCCACCTTGTGGTTATAGGCTTCCTTTTTAATTTTAGCATATTCTTTTCGCAT
>CAZNVD010000064.1:683-3120 GCA_964576505.1 uncultured Methanosarcinales archaeon | reverse complement strand
AAGCGATTGAAACATTCAAGCCTGACATATTGCTTTGCAGCCATGTTCATGAGGCAGAGGGCATAGAGGAGATGATTGGCAAGACAAAAGTGATTAATGTTGGTAAGAAAGGGAAAATTATTGAGGTTTAGTAAAATTCTATATCATGTTTCTTCTTTTTTGGCTTCATTCCTTCCTCATCTTCTTCCTTAACCTTGGCAGTATCCATCTTCTTCAGTTCCTCTTCGCTGAACAGCTCTGCAAACAAATCTTCTGTTGACTGGTTTGTTTCTTCTGCTGCTTCCTGCGCTGCCTGCTCTTGCGTTTCCTGCGCTGTTTCAGGATTTGTTGGTGTTTCAGAAGCAGAGGACAAATCGCCAAAAATATTCGCTATGGGGCTTGCTTCTTGTGCAAGTGTTGGTTCATTGGTGAATACTTCCTGATTGTCGCCAATAAGATGCTGAAGCATCTTTATTACTTTCCTTATGTCCTCATGCGAATCTTCTTTTGTATCAACGCTGATTTTCATAGTACCACTCTTAGATAACAAGCTTAAAAATCTTTTGGTTTGTTTTGCTCATCATTTGATGCCTCTATTTTTTCACTTATTCTCTTTGCCAATTCGTCGCTTTCTCTCTTTTTTCTTATCCTGAAAATAGCAAGAACTATGATTGTGAACGCTATGAGGGACGTTGCTATAATCAACAAGATATTCCTGCTGGAAGGCTTCTGCTCCTGCGCATCTATCACTATAACCTGCTCCTCTATTTTATTGCCGGCTTCTGGATTTGCTTCAGTTGTTTCATTTTCCGTTGGCTGGGAAATCTGGACTTCATTAGTTGCTGTCAGATTGGCTGCTGTTTCATTTGATGTGTTTTCTTCTTCTGCTGTTGGCTCAGGCAATTCCACTTCTTGAGCTCTAATAACATCAACAAAAGTGCTGTTTTCTATGATATCATTTATGCCTTTTATTGAATATGCAAACCTCATGTTTATCGGCTCTGCTCCTTCTGAAAGTTTTTCCATGTACAATGAATAGAGGATTGATGCATTTGGCTTTAGTGTTAAGCCGTGCTTCAGGATTCTTGCGTTCTTTTCAAATGTCGGCAAGTCCTTAATTAATGAAACATGGCTTGGAATTGTGATTGTAGCAACAGAATTGATTTCCTCGCTTGCATGTATGTTCTGAAGCGAAATGTTAAGGTAAAAAGGCTTCTGAACTTCAATGCTTTTGTCAATAGATTGGTTTACTTTAAGCTGCTTGGGAAGCACTGTCACTGCCAAGGCATCTGTTGTTTTTTTCTCTGTTTCAAAACCGTTGAAATAGCTCAAGTTTCCTTCCAGGCTGTATTTTCCTTCTTTCTCGGCAATGATTGTTGCAGTGCATGTTTTGTCATATTTTGACTGAAGAGAGCCTTTCCATTTCATCAGCCTGTAATCCAGCTCGCAGCCCTTGGCTTCTGTTATGTAAAAAGGCGATAAGTTATAATTAAAATCTATATTGGTTATTTCAAAGTCTGTCGGGTTTGTCACAATTACTTCCAATTCAGTTGATTCGCCCTGCAATAAGCTGTTCAACTTTGCTTTGCCGCTTGCGTTCAAGCTTCCTGCAAGCTTGTATATTGTTGCATCAATTTCATAATAATTTGCATAGGTTGTTATGTTCCTGTGCGAGAAGTTTGCCCTGTTTATGCAAATTCTAAAAACATTGTTCGATTTGCAGCCTCCATTGTCGACAATCAGCGCTGTTGCCGGCGTCTGCACAAAAGCCTTTTGGCTGTTTTCATCGTACTTGAACAGGAAAGTTGCGCCGTCAATAACTTTATTTGTGTCTGTTATCAAGGTGCCTGAGAATATTTCAGTCTCGGCATGGGCAGCTTGCATCATTATGCAAAATATCAAAAAGAATGCTATGGTTTTTTTCATGCAGCTACTCTTATTTAAACAATATTTAAAATTAACTATTCAAACACTCTCTGCCAGTTCATATACATATTATTCATGACATCATTTACGTCCATGTTTTTGATCTCAGCAATCTTGCTGTAGCTTTCAATAACAAAAGCAGGCTCATTTGATTGCTCTTTGTAGGGGCTCAGGTAAGGGCTGTCTGTCTCGCAAAATAATTGCGAGATGGGGACATTTTTTGCAATGTCCTGGAACTGCTGGCTCCTCACAACAATTGTCGGGATTGTCAGAAACCACCCATTGTCAGCTATTCTTTTTACAAGGGACTTTTTGCCGGAAAAGCAGTGCATCACAATTTTTTTATTTTTTGAAGATTCAAGCATTTCAACGCATTTCTGCTCTGCCTTTCTTGAATGCACGACAATCGGCTTTTTTAATTCCTCAGCTAATTTGATCATTTTTTCAAAATCCTCAATCTGATGCCTGTTTTCACCATGGACAAAATCAAGCCCGACTTCAGAGACAGCGACAATACTTTCTTTATTTTCTT
>CAZNVD010000064.1:0-673 GCA_964576505.1 uncultured Methanosarcinales archaeon | reverse complement strand
TCTTCATCAATGTCAAACTCAGTCGAATGCGAGTGAGCTTCGTTGCGAACTCGCTCACAATTGACTACTTTTAACTGAGCTTCTCCAGTTTCAACTTCTTTCTTCAGTGCATCTCTCGGATATACCCCCATGCCGCATTCCACAATGCCATATTTTCTGGAAAGCTCAAGGCATATCCTGTTCGTCTCGGGGTTTATGCCGTTTGTGATTACATGACTCAATCCTGCATTTTTTGCCCTATGGATTATTTCATCAATTTTATTGATCAATAAGGAATGGTCTAAATGTGTGTGCACATCAACTAGCAGGTTCATTTTAGATATTGTGTTTAACAAAGATTTAAATAATTATTGTGTTACCTGTGCTGTTATGGATACTGTTAGAAGCAATGGAGTATAGATTTTTGAGTTCTTATAATTATTAAATTAGATTATGATCTTGTTATTATCGAAAAATGAAGCCAGTCAACCATATCAATATAAAGAAACAGTTGTCAGTCAATGAGCTAGTGAAGCAAATGAATTTAGCAGGGGTCCTGGGAGCCGGCAGGCTCGGAAAGGCTGTCAACATATGCCGGGCAATGATCAAAGACAGGCAATGCAGTGTTTTCCTTGGATTGGCTGGCCCTCTTGTCCCGGGCGGAATGCGCGCAATAATAATAGACATCATAAAA
>CAZNVD010000063.1:0-3124 GCA_964576505.1 uncultured Methanosarcinales archaeon | reverse complement strand
TCGTTTGACATTTTTACCTCCATCTATTTTAATCTTAAATCCCTTTCTGGAGCTTCAGCCAGATATGCTCCTTTCTTTGCCAGTTCCCACTCCATAATTCCTCTAAAGTCACCTGCTCGAAAATATTGTGAACATAATGCATCAGCATAATCAATAAGTAAAGGGAATCCTTTTTGTTTTTGGAATAGTGAATCTCTTGCAATTATTGAAGCGGCAAGATCAAAAGTGTCTTCATGAGCATGGAATACATAAGGTCTGTCTCCTATTCTTATAACGCCAATATATATTTTTTCAGCATAGTCTCTTATAAACTCTTCAACTTTTTTTCTTTCGTCATCCCTCCATTTATCCTTCCATGTTAAAAAATTACTTTCATTCTCCAAATAGTGTCCAAATGTGTACTCTTGTGCTGTAAGATACTGCATTGGTTCTATTGCTCTACCAAATGTTAAATAATCCTGAAATGATGTAGAAGATATCACGGAGAAAAATCTTTTTTCTCTGATTATTTTTCTTAAAATATCGAGTGTGGAATCCAATGCCCTTAATCGTCCTAATCCGGACATAAGTTCAAACGGTAATAATGGTCCATGTAACATAACATACTTACCATTAAATTTTGGATCAAGACCGGCTTCTCTTTCTCTATATAGCATAAGTCCTCTGACTGCCATATCTGAGAGAGTTTCATCATGAAGTGCTCGTCCGGAAATTCTTTCAATTACATCCAAACTTTTGTTTTTTAGATTCGCTTCAGAAATAAAAAAAGATTTCCTTATTTTATCCCCCATATAGTTTACAGCAACAACCCCTATCTGTGCTCTAAGACCGGATATTAGTCTGTAATCTGCTCTCGTACCATCAACCCCTACAACATTTCCCTCTAAAAGCAGTTTTTCTGCCTCTGGAAGTCTTTCATTCACTGACTTAATCCGCAATTTTTTAAAAAGAGGATTTTGCTTAAGCTCGTGAATAAGTTCTTTTTCTTCTTTAATATGGTTCTCTACTTCTTTTGAAAGCAATTCATTGGCCTCACTTACAAAATCCCCATAATCAGTCCAAGTTTTCTGTTCCAATAGGTCTTTAAATGTTATGGTTCTTTCTGTATTACTCATTTTGTCTCCTCAAAGATGGTTTTAATGACTAATCCTGTATGGAAAGCCAAAATGGGCGGGACAGCATTGCCAATCTGTTTAAACTTTTTATTTAACGGACCTTCAAATAAAAAATCATCCGGAAATGATTGTATCCTTGCAGCTTCCCTTGGCGTAAAAGTTCTAGCTTGGGTTGGATGTATAAATCTATTTCCGTCCTTCTCTAAATGTGCAAAAATTGTTGTACTTGGTTCTAACCATTTCTGTTTTCTATATTTATCTTTAAAACTTCCCATATCATATTTTATATATTGTTTTAGCATGCCACCTTTCTCCATAACATCTTTTGCAGTCCACCCCTGTTTCATACCTTTATACAACATTATGTCGGATAACTGTTGACTTCTAGCAATATGGTGGTACAATGCACATCCATTTGGTCTGACAAACTGAAAAAAATTCTTCCTTATAACATTATTAGATATATGTTTTATCAAATCCGTTCTATCGTAAGGCTTTGCTTCCTCTCCATTGTATATCCTTCTATTTTTTTTCATTAGTCTGCTTCTCATTAGAGTAGTTAATCCTGTTCCTGTTACTTTAGGATATACTTTTGGTAAATCTCCAATCGAGTCTAGTAATGTAACATAAGGAAACAAATTTTTGTTTTTTCCATGGGTTTTTTTTGGAACTGGTACTTTTATATTTGGAAAAATATCATTCCTCAAACCAACTACAAAAATTCTTTCCCTTTTCTGTGGGACACCAAAATCAGCTGCATTGAGTAACATGTACTTTTTATCTTCTTCCGTTTCAAATGAGTATCCTAACCTTTCAAAATCTTCTATTATATTTTCAAAAATTAAATTACCCTGTTTATCTTTTTTTGAAAGAATACCCTTTACATTTTCTATCACAATTATTTTTGGTTTTAAATTCTTAACTATCTCAAAATATTCCATATATAGTATATCCCGTTTATCTTCATTTTTCTTCTTTTTTCCTGTTCTGGTTCCAATCAGGGAGAAGGATTGACAGGGAATACCCCCTATGATTAAATCAATTTTTCCATTACATTCTTTTATAATCAGGTCATGGATTTTTTTATTTGTTATGTCCCCTTCTATAACTTTATCATAACCAAAGTTTGTTCTTAAAGTATCACATGCGTATTTATCTATCTCTACTGCCTTGAACATCTCAAAGGCAGGAGCATTTTTTTTGTCCCTTATATTTTCAAAACCCAAACTAAATCCTCCAGCCCCTGCAAATAAATCGAGTATCTTGTATACCATCTTAGTTTCCTTTTTTTAATTGGGTTATCATCTTATTAAGAACTTTATCTATGCTTTTATTAATATCATGTTCCCAGAATCTAAGCACTTTCCATCCGTATGACTTTAATTGCGTATCAACTTCATTATCATGCGTAACATTTCTGTTTATCTTTTCCATCCACCACTTTGTTTTAGTCTTAGGCTTTATAAAACACTTCGTACATTTGTGCCAATAACAACCGTCTATAAAAACCGCTATCTTTTTTTTAGTAAACACGATATCAGGTTTTCCTGTAATTTTTGAAGAAACTCTAAATCCCCTGCATCCATTTTTGAAAAGTACTTTTCTTAATTTAATCTCCGGTTTTGTATTCTTCCCTTTAATTCTTGACATATTAAAACTTCTTTGTTGCTTTGTGTGGACATCAACCATTTTATTTTCTTCTCCTCATATCTATTCTAAGAATAGAATATTTGACATTTTTATAAATATTGCTAAAGTTATACTCCCTCTCCGTCTAAAGTAAGTAAAAATTTTGACCGAATTTAGTGAGCCGTTAAATCATGGATATATTTTGTTGCGGAGCAATTGAATATTTTTTCTTCTTTTTAGGTTATTTAACTAAGGCACCAATTAATTTTCGGCAGTAAGAAAATACGCTAGGGGTATTCATTATCTATAAAAACTATATAATCACTTCCCCTACCCTCCCCAAATCCCTTGACCTCAAAACCATCTCTCGCATCCCAGCA
>CAZNVD010000062.1:0-3212 GCA_964576505.1 uncultured Methanosarcinales archaeon | reverse complement strand
TCCCGTTTCTATAATAACTGATAAAGATTTTGGATTTGCAATGGGACGCGGTGGGTCGGGAGGTTTTGATTTTCCTGATTTCTTTGGAAAAGATGAAGGTCCTGAGGGTTTTCCTGGTCCTGGTGGCTTTCCCGAACGTGGTGAAGAATTTCAAGAAGGCTTTTCAATTGATGACATGCCTGAATTTGTTTTGAGGGAAGAATGTGAAAGAAATCCATGGCCTCCCACATGCAGCATGATTCCAGATGAAATGGGCAGGGCTATGTGTAAAAAATGCAAAGCACTAGAAGCAGGGGAAGGGGGATATGAAGAAGAAAAAGTTATTGAACAGGAAAAAGAGCCAGAAGCAGGAAAAATTGAAAAAGAAGAGCCAAAAAAAGAAGAAATAAAAAAGCAGGAAGGGTTCTTTGTGCGCATTGTTAATTTTTTCAAAAGTTTGTTTGGTAAAGGTTAAGATGAAGACAGAAAAATTAAATTTGAGGCTTTTCCAGGTAAAACAGCATCTCAAGTTTCTGGATTCACAGAAAATGCAAAGATTTATGAGAGATAATTTAAAAAGTATGCACCCGCCGGACTATGCACGAATTTGTGAAAAATTGGGGATTTTATATAAACATTTCTGAAGCAAGACAAAACAGAAAGTTTTAAATATGCACCTAACCAATAAAGCCTTATGCAAAAGAAAAAAGTACAAAACTTTACTGTAGTAATAGAAAAAGATGAAGATGGGTACTATGTCGGTTATGTTCCTTCTATTAAAGGCTGTCATACACAAGGAAAAACTCTTGATGAGTTGATGAAAAATATCAAAGAAGCAATAGAATTGTGCTTAGAAGTTGAAGGCAAAGAAATAGAACCAGAAAAGTTTATCGGTGTCCAAAACGTAGAGGTTTCTTTATGAATGGCAAGTTGCCATTGCTTGACGCTAAGGAATTAATCAAAATTCTTAACAAAATGGGCTTTGAAGTAATAAGGCAGAGGGGAAGCCATATTTATATGAAACACAAAGATGGCAGATGCACTATTGTGCCTTTACATAGTGGCAGAGATATAGGGAGAGGGTTGTTAAAGAGAATTCTTAATGAGATAGACGTGTCAAGAGAAGAGTTTTTGAAGTTTTGTAAATAAAATAAGTGCTCCCGCCGAACTGAGTAGCTATCCGTACTTTTTTTGGGAAAATTGTTTTTTTGAGAATTGGAAAGAATGAGGATATTAATTTTGTGGTATAGCTTATATAAAAATGTTTCGTTAAATTTTTTGAATTTTTCAAAAATCCGAAAAAACTAGACCTATCAAATATGCATTATTAAGCCCAAAATAGACTATATTTAAAATCCTTTTTAAATGTTTTCTGGTCGTAAAATCGAATATTTTAAATAACCGTAAGGACATATATGTCTTTATGAAATACAAAGAACTTATGAACCATATCAAAAAAAGAACTGATATGGGACTTGAATACATTAGAGCATCAAGATTGGCTCAGGAACTTAATATCACGGTTAATCATGCATCAAAGGATTTACAACGATGCTGGAGGATGGGTTTGCTTTGTAGAAAAAGACAAATAGACCGTATCAAAGGTGGCGATTTTTATATTTATTATATATCAAAAAGTGGTTTTAATTTTTTGAATTATGGCTTCAAGAATCAAGATACTGATAATACAGACTCTACAAAGAAAATAATTATTTTTAAGAAAATTTTTGAAAATAAAGAACAAAAAAATTATGAATTTGAAAATAATATAAAACAATACATAGAATCTACAATAGTTGCAATAAAAACAATTATTGATATAGGAGATGAACAACTTGCATCTTGGGCTTATTTATGTGTAATGCCTGTTTTGCAAGATTATTTTAAGAATAACCAATTAAGAGTGTACGAAATTAAAGAACTAAATGGAGAATTATTAAAAATAATTTATAATGATTAGCCTTTTTCTAATTATAGTTCAAAAAATCATCTATTCAGAAATTCTAGTATGAGTTCTTTTAATACTTGAGTTTTTTTCTTATCTACATCTATACATTTCTTAGAAAACTTCTTCCACAGTTCAGTCTCTATGAAGAAGCTTATTTGTCTTTTTGGTTTAGCCATCTTATACAAATAAAGATTTGTAGAAAAGTATTTATATAAGCATTTACTATAAATCTACAAATCTATATATGTAGTAATGGAGTAACTTATAATGGCGATAAGATGGTGGAATGATGACTAAATTTACAAAATCCAGAATTGGAGCATCTGGGGTACTTTTATTACAATCAAGATTATTAAGAGAGGAAATAGAGTCTGCTCCCATGACTACAGACTATGGAATAGACTTAGTAGCTATTAGTCCAAGAAGTGATAAGACCTTTCTTATACAAGTAAAGACTACAATGAAGGAAAAACCTGCTGGAGGGAAAGTGGGTGCTAAAAAGGAGCTGTCTTTCCCTCCACATAAAAGAAATTCTTGTGCACAATATTTAGCATTAGTTTACCCGCCAGAGAATAAAATTTGGATTTTAACAAAAGAAGAACTTGAAAGTGTTGATTGCCAGAAAAATGGAAAAAACTATCATGTTGTAATATGGAGAGAACCTAGACCGAATAGCAATAATAATCGTTCTGAAGAATATTTTGAAAGATACTCTTTTGATAATGCAATTAATAAATATTTTTTAAAATGAGGTGATTAAAATGGTAGAAGTTTTTGAGGAGCAATGCCCACATTGCAGAAATTTTGTAGATGTTTTAGTGCAAAAATCCTTTCAAGATGAGGCACTTAAATTGAAAATAGCACTAGAACATCAAGACCCAAATAGATGGGAAGGAAGGGCTTTGATGAAGCAGTTTTTGAAGGAAAAGGGTTTATATTGATTTCCATTTTGAATTTTTGATTTATTTTGTTCTGTACTTCATAAATTTTAATTTACATTATTTATCCTCTTGCTAATGAAGCTTTGCCTCAAAACTGCCTCTTGCCCCAAAAGTCTAATTAGTTCTTGATTCCCAAGCTAATTTACTTGCACAGCTCCTACTACAAGTTTTAGCTTTATCGCTTATGCATTTTGGTATAACTTTCAGACATTTATTCCATTTACTCCACATAAGACATATTCTCTCTTCCATATTAACCCCCATTTGTTAGTTTTGTCTGTTTTTCTGTCTTTTCTTCCTTAATTGGCTTGCCCCTATTCCAGCCAGAATAATACAGAACAGAC
>CAZNVD010000061.1:0-3239 GCA_964576505.1 uncultured Methanosarcinales archaeon | reverse complement strand
GCCAATTGACGAGCCGCTTCTTAAATATGCCTTTGAAGACAAAAAATATGGAAAATATGTAAAAGAGTTTGGCAGAAAATTATTGCTGCCTGCTCCTGAAATTCTTTTAGCTACCAAAATATGTTCTGCAATGCTTCGGGACAAAGAGCATAAAAGATACAAGGATATTTGTGATATAACAGCTTTATGCCTTTTTGCCGGAATGCCAATTGATGATATAATAAAAGCAGGCAAAGGTTTTGTATCAAAAGATAAGCTGAAAAAATTCGGCAGCATGGATTTTGCAGAAGACATCAGGAATTGCAGCAATATGCTTGGGTTGGAACTTAATACAGTAAATTCAGTTATTGAGAGAATAAAGGAAAAGTAAAGAAAGATGATTGAAGAAACTCATCAAATAACGTGGATAATACTCAAAGCAGCTGAAAAAATAAATGTTGGCAAACACAAATTAGCAGAATTTCTGAAAGGCTCAAAATCTAAAGATGTTGCATACTTAAGCGGTGAGCAGGGATACGGCGGATTGTTATGGTTTAGTATAGACGAAATAGTTGCGTTTATTGAGCAGCTTGAGGATATGGGTTTAATAAAAAGAATTTCTCTTGAAGACTATTACTCTGTTCTTGAATTGACAGAAGCAGGCAGGAAAGTTTTGGATGAAAAAATAGAGATACAGTTGCAATTCATAAAAAAAGAAAAGCCTTTGATCGTTGGAGATACAGAAAAAATTACATTGGAACTGTTTAAAAAAGGCAGAAGCGTGCCTGAAATTGCATACGAGAGAAAGCTTGCCTTTTCAACGATATTCGAGCACATGCGAAGGCTTTTGGCTAACGGCTATGTCTCAAGCATTGAATTTGTAGAGCAAGATAAAATAGACAAGATATTGGAAGCCAGAGGCAAACTAAAAAGGCACTTTAGGCTGAGGGAAATAAAGGAAATTTTGCCAGAGAATATTAGTTACGATGAAATCAAATGCATTCTTGATGATAAATCACTAAAAATTGAGAATGACTGAAAGATTTGAATAATTTTGTGAAAAATCAATTTGCTAAAATGGACCATAAGGCATTAAACCTCAAACCTGAAGAATTGGCGGCAATTTACAAGATAATCAAAGATTATGGAGAAAATGCTTCAGAAGATGGAGAAGAATTTTATAATGACTTTTATGATGAGTACGAAGAACCCATTAATAAAAAATTATTAAGTTCAATCCTAAAGAAAATAAGCAATCTGCTTCCGGAAGAAGCTAAGGAAGAGATTGACAAAGATTTTTTGAGAAAAAAATACCATACTTTCAATAACAATATCAATGAAAAAGCATACGCTATTATTGAAAAGGCATTTGAGCAATTAAGGACTGTAGAGATTAAATATTTTAGCATGGAGAGTGCGGAATTCAGTAAAAGAAATCTTGATATTTATTACAAATCAAGAAAGTATACTATTGGATATTGCCACTTAAGAAAAGCTATCAGGAAATTCAGGACTAGCAGGATTGCATCTGCCAAGCTTACCGATTCGCATTATAAAATACCTAAGAATTTCGATAAGAATGACTACTAAAAAATTAAACGTTGAAGAAATAAGAAAGATTCAGAAAGAACTATGCGATTTAGGCGTGCTTGAAGAATACACTGATTATAAAATATCAGAAAAATATTTGGACGACTTTCTTAAAAATTATTCAAAACTTTACGGGCAATATAGTTATGTAATTGGATCCATATTAATGCCATTATTTAAAAGATTGGAAGAAAAATATCCAAATATGGGTCACGACGAACAAATGAGAAAATGTTCAGAATTGGCCCCTGTTATAAGGGCAATGCTTCATCATGAGAAAGTATTTACTTTAATAAAAAAAGCTTCAAAGAAAAGCAAGAATGAAAGAAAATAACCTAAAGCTAACCATAGAGCTTGTCCCTTCTACAGTTTGGTATTCAAGCATTTATCAATTTTACAAGAAATCAAACAGCATGGAAAAATGGAATGAAATCAAAAAAGAGCTTTTTGCAAAAGAAGGTAATAGATGCTGGATATGTGAAAAAGAAACAAATAGGCTTGATGCCCATGAATTTTGGAAGTATGATGACATCAAGCATGTACAGAAACTAGAAGCAATACACCACTTATGCGGTTTTTGCCATAAAGTAAAACATATAGGATTATGGCTTCATACTCAGGATGGTGAAAAAATGCTAAAGAAAGAGGGATTGACAAAAATGCACATCATTAACCATTTCTGCAATGTAAATAAATGCTCTGAAGAAGATTTCCAGAAGCATGAAGAAGAAGCATTTAGAATATGGGGTGAGAGAAGCAAATATAAATGGAGGCAAGATTTTGGAGAGTATAATCCTCAAATAAATGCTCAAAAACAGAGTAATGTAACGCTAAATAAGTTCTTTTAGTATCTTTTAGATTTTTGCTCGACTGATTTTTGTTTAAACGAAAAATTATTTTGGCAAATCAAAAACAAAACATTTATATATGTGATATATTAAATATACTAAATATATGAAATATACCTTTGAAAATGGAAAACATAATTAGAGTCACAAGCAGAGAAAAGATTACTAGCATCAGGGTTAGCGAAAGCACTAAACGAGAGCTGGAAAGCTTTGGCCAGAGCGGCGAGACTCATGAAGAAATTATAACCAAGCTGATGAGATTTGCAAAAAACGCTTTCACAGAATCAGATACCAGATTAATCAAGAACAAAAATGTCATAGGGACCAAATACGGCAAGTTGTCAAAGAATTTCCAGATAGAAACTGAGAAGGACAAATATTACATTGTGTGCACATTCAATGATCTCTCGCCAATGGCATTGATTTATGCAAATAAAAGCCTGCAGGAAAATCTCACAAAAGAATGGGAACTTGATTTAGAAATAACCAATATTGGCATGAACGCCAAGCCTAATGCTGGAAAGAATCAGATAATAAACTGGAAATCCCCGCAAATTATCCAGCAGAACGATCCAAAAGAATTTCTGCTGCTTTATCTTGTTTCAGTAAAGCAGGTACTTGAATATATTTTTAGCATCAAAATTTATGAGATGATAATAAGAGAGGACTATTTTGACACAGAGAAATGGAGAAAGGCTTATAACAGGAACAATCTTTCCATGGAATCTTTCTACCATGACATACAAAAGAAGATAAGATAAGATGCTAAAAAAGAGAACAAGCCCTATCTATTTATTGCCGGAATATGCAAATTCTGACAAT
>CAZNVD010000060.1:0-3252 GCA_964576505.1 uncultured Methanosarcinales archaeon | reverse complement strand
ATAGATTGGTTTGAACGAAATGTTTAAATATAACCTAAGATAATTCAATAAGACATGGAAAGTAAAAATACAATCATCTTAATTGAGTCTGTAGTTTTAGTAATTTTATTAGGATTTTTAATTTATGGTTATAATAAATATTCTGAACTTAACGGGAATTATAAAATTTTAATAAAGGAAAATGAAATGTGGACAGATTTCCGAGGAATAGGAAAAGTCCAGTTACCCATAAACGAAGATTACGAAGCGTTAACTGCTGCCCTTAACTCTGAAGAATATGATAGGTTCATAACACCTATAGTTACAGAGATTATGATGTCCAAAGATAAAGAACCACCTAAATTAATGTACCATGTAACTTGGGTAAGATCTGATGATGTTAATCAAGCAAGACAAAAAGAGCCCTATAATTGGATTCCTGATGATGTTGGATCATCATATAAGGGATTATACGTAGTAAAACTTGTAGTTAAAGAGTCAAATGAGCCCATATTTCCGGAATATTCATTTAATTTGTATATTAACCCGAAAAATGGAGAGATAATTAAAGGAATAAGACAAAAGTTTGATGAAGATCTTTTGGATATACCACTAAATTAACATAAATTTGGATGAGGGAAGGGTCAAATACAAAACATTTCATCGGTCAGTCGGATATAATCATTTTTTCTGCAGTTTCTCCAGTTCTTCTGTGAATCTGTCAAGGTCTTCAAACTCCCTGTAAACAGATGCAAATCTTATGTAAGCCACCTTGTCAAGGTTCTTGAGTTTTTTCATAACTAATTCCCCAACTACTTTGCTTTCAACCTCGACAGAATCCCTTTTTCTTAAATCAGACTCGACTTCATCAACAATCTTTTCTATCTTTTCAAGCGGAATCTGCCTTTTCTCACAGGCTTCTATGATTCCATTAAGGACTTTCTGCCTTTGAAATCGCTCTCTTCTGCCGTCTTTCTTCACAATAATTATGTCAGCTTCCTCAACCCTTTCATAGGTTGTAAATCTCTTGCCGCATTTCATGCATTCTCGTCTTCTTCTTGTCGATTCAAGATTTTCTGTGTCTCTTGTGTCTATAACCTGAGTTTCCTCATAATTGCAGTAAGGGCATTTCATAGCTAAGAAGATTTTAAGAATGAATATAAAGGTTTTGGATAAGTTTGTTTAAATTTCAGAGTTTTAGAGGAAAGATTTTTAATATACATTATTCTTCTTAATACATTATGACTCATTCAGAAACCACCTACAGTACAGAAACTCAACCACAACTGTACAGAGTTTTTCCTCTTCCGCGTACAGCTGTTGGGCTCATGAAGCACGTTCTAATACCCATAGAGTCTAGGGGCAGTGATTTAGGCATACTTTTAGGCGAAGATTTTTCTGATAGACAATTTCGCCTTGTTGTGGGTAATGTAAAATATATAAGAGCTGGAAAAAGGCATACAAATGTTTCATACTTCGACCATCTTGAGGTCACCCGTGATGGTAGTTTAATAATAGTAAGAAATGATGAAGGTCAAATACTACCGTTGCCATCAATCCAGCCATATACGCTTTGTGAGGTTACAGGGGAAGAATTTGAGAATTTGAGAAAAGCTAGCAGGACAGAAAAAGAGGTTAGGCAAGGCATTGACACAGCTATTGATTTGCTTTCCAGCCGAACAGACTTCTCAGCGACAAGAAGAGGATTTCCAGGCTTCAGAAAATTAATATTAATGACTCCACACGGATACGCTGATCAAGCAAGGGCTTGGTACGACATGGCTCAAAGATTAAAATCTACAGATCAATAACTTTTTAAAACAAAATCAAAAATCTGACTAAATGCAATCTAAAAAAATTAATGTCGGCGGACAGGCTGTAATAGAAGGCGTGCTGATAAGGGGGCCTAAAAAATATGTTGTTGCTGTCAGGAAAGGGAAAAAGATAATTTCCAAAAACGGAAAAATACCTTTGAAATCAGGCAGGTTCCTGAAACTCCCTTTTGTAAGAGGCTTTATCAATTTAGTTGATATGCTAATTATAGGCATAAAATCCCTGATGTGGAGCGCGGAGCAGGCAGGCGAAAATGATGAAAAATTAACCAAAAGCGATCTTACCTTAACATTGCTGTTCAGCATATTGCTTGTGATTTTGTTCATGATAGCGCTGCCTTATTTCCTTACAAATCTAATCGGCTTTGCAGAAGAAAAAGAGCCATTGTTTTTCAATCTGATTGACGGCATTATAAGAATTTTGATTTTTTTGGGCTATGTTTTTGCAATTTCCTTCATGAAAGAAGTTAAGGTTCTGTTCCAGTACCACGGGGCGGAGCACAAGGCAATACACTGCTATGAAAAAGGCAAAAAACTGAGCGTTGCAAACGTTAAAAAATTCACGACTTTACATCCAAGGTGCGGGACAGCATTTATAATGATAGTCTTCATTGTAAGCATTCTGGTTTTTTCGGTTTTGCCTTCGGTAATAATATATTATTTTCCAGGCTTTATAAGCTTGAATATATGGCTCAGAAAAGGTGTACTGATACCGGCAAGAATTCTCCTCATACCAGTTATAGCTGGCATTTCCTATGAAATACTGAAAATGAGCGACAAAAGGCAAAATAACATATTGTTCAAAATAATCTCTCTGCCGGGCTTATGGCTGCAGAAAATAACAACCCAGGAGCCAACCAATAAGCAGGTTGAAGTTGCAATTTATTCGTTGAAAAAATTACTGCAGGCGGAGAAAAACAAATAGTTATTATAACTCCTCTATCTTTTTCATGTATTCCTTGACTCTCGAAGTTATCGCCGGCAGCAAAAATTTCTCTATTTTCTCCTCAAACAGCTCGGCAAGATGGCTGTGCTCCGTTATCCTGTAGGCATTCAGGCGCTTTTCAACAATCAATAAGTCTTTCAGCCTTTTTAGCTGCCTCCTTATGTTTGAGGATGCAATCCCAAGCATTGGCAGCTTCAGGCTTTTTCTTTCCTCAATTACCAAATGGCAGATTTCATCGCTGGTTAATTGCTTTTGCTCTTTCTTTGCCTTTATAATGACGTGAAATACATCAACAACTACATCTCTTGAATCGCCGGGCTGCAGCAAGCCAATTGAAAGGCACAGCTTTCTTACAAGCTCTCTGGCGCTGAGATTGGCAGGCTTCTCATATCTCCTTAAAGTGATTTCTGCAAGAGGAACCTCTTTTGAGATGGTTTTTTGCTTTGGCATTTATTAGCACCATTAAGCAAGGAGTATATATATTTTACTTCAAAG
>CAZNVD010000059.1:982-3267 GCA_964576505.1 uncultured Methanosarcinales archaeon | reverse complement strand
TTTTACATTATATAAGGAAATTATTTGAAAACAAAAAACCCCGCAGTTGCGGGGTGAATTTTTTATAAAGGGTTCGGGAGGAATTTCCCCCAGTTAAAGTTTCGAGGATTGTCTTGGACCATGTCTCGTATGTCGTCATAGAGAAGCGCTCGTATGAGGATTGGTCCCGCATCCGGTCCTTCGGCAGGAAGCCCGATGAAAACCACGCCGGTGTTGTTCGGAGGAAAGCCAAGCTCTCCATAAAGGTCAGTATGCGTACCGGGCGGCCCCATGACATAGAGGGCATGGGGCGTTCTTACAGAAGAAAGGAAGTGTTTATCGCCATATACTTTGAGGGTCACTTTGCCTTCATGCATCCTTGCGTAGTTTGCGCGTCTCAAGTCGTTGGTTACTGCATTGCGAAGGGGATCTCCCCAGTCCACGCCTCGTCCCGGAGGGGTATTTCGCAAGTCGAGCCCCCATTCGTAGCCGCCGGCACCCTGAATTGTGCCCCAGGCAATAAATTCTTTTCCATAGGTAGATCCCTTTACAGAGCGCTGGACAATGTCCTCTTTGCCTTCCCAGAAGGGGTTTTTGAGGAGTTGTTCTCTTAGGAACTCTGCGTAGATGGGGCCTTCGGAAATGCTTCCATAAACGGTTTTGAGAAAATGGTTTCCCGTGCCAATACTAATGAGCCCTACGTCCCTAGAGTCTGCGATTGCGTGGGGAGCGTGGATCTGCGTAAAGTCGCTCACGCCGCGAACGATTACACCGGCGCGTACGGCTCTCCGAAGGATCCCGTCAAACATATCGGCGTTTTGCTTGAGATAGTTCTGTATAAAAAGGAGCATTTGCGCCGTGGTAGTGTAGACGCCTTTTGTGTGGAATTGGTAGAGGCTAAAGTCGACCAATCCGCTTACATGTTGTTCGGCTTCCCCGGGCAGGTTATGCCGCAGGGCATTGCGAACCTGCTCAAGGCGTTTTCGCATTTCCTCTTCAATAACGGGAAGGGAAAGTTCGTGGGGATGCGGTTCATGCTCCGCAGGGAAGTGATGTCCCTGCGTTGGATCATCATTGGCAACATATGCGTGTATTGGAGGCAGGTTGTCGGTGTTGTTATAGCCTGCGTGGCGCAGCGCGTGGAACACCGCATCGCTCATCGTGAGTTTTACGCGGCAGGCATGGCATGTGACGATCTCTTGGGTTTTTGAACCCCAGTGCTGATCAGTCGCAACCTTGATCCAAATGTATCGGGGTGTATAAGTGGCTTTCGCCCGATGCGTTTTTTTTGCATACCTCTCAAACGCCGCGAGGGCTTCAAGTGGAAATTCAGTAATGTTTATCACGCCATCAACACAGTTTAAGGAAAGGACGCCGGGAGCCGAGAGTTCGCTGAACGCACTCTTTGCCATGGGGTGAGTGGGGCGTACAATGTGGCGCAGCTTTTCTCGGAGAAATTTGGTATCCACGCATATAGGGGCAACGCATACTTTTACTGCCCTGCGCCGTCCTTCATAATCTGCTTCGCGGGCAGTAAGTTTCGCTCCAAGCGCGTAGGGATGACAAATAACGGCAATATCCGCCATCTCTCCGCGAAGCACTTTTGGTCCGTAGCCATTGGTGTAGTTGGAAAGGAGAGCATCGGTGACGTTGGTATGATGGGGAATAGAGAGCTCAACATGTTTTGCGCCGATCTTCACATGCGTCGTACCTTTGCCGATAACTTTGCAATTTGGAAGAACGTCCTCATCTTCGAGGCTCTGCACAAAAAATGCCAGGGCTCGGTTATAATATCTTTGCCAATCCTCGGGGCTTACATTTGTTATTCGTGCGCGAGCCTGAAGATCCAGAAGCCTCTGCGCTTCTTTCCCAAAACTTTCGCTTTCTTCTGAAATCCGCTCGACGTCTTTTGCAATCCTATCAACTTCCTCGCTGTTTTCCGGAAGTTGCGCGAGCTTTTCTTCAAGCTTTTTGCTTTCCCTTGAAAGTCGCCGGGCGGCGCTGGAGGCTGTCCTTGCCTCTGCCTGCAGCTGATGCTGTTTGACGATGTTGTTATAGTGAATTTCACCGTACGCCGCAGCAACAATGAGGCGCTCGTCATTGACTCCAAGGACTATATATATGTTGCCTGAATACTCCGGTTTTTTTTCACTCCCGGGCTTACTTTCGGTTTTGAATGCGATTTTCCGCAGCCCCCTCATAAGGTGCGCAGAAATTTCTGCTGCGGTTACATACAGAACATCAGGATTTTTACCGTTTTCAAAGTTTTCTTCTTTTCGTTCCTCAAGATAGGCCGCAAGTATCCG
>CAZNVD010000059.1:0-972 GCA_964576505.1 uncultured Methanosarcinales archaeon | reverse complement strand
TCCGCTTTGCCTCCTCTTGATAGGCAGGATCAAGGGCCTCGACGTGGACGGTGATTCCCGAGAGTAATCCATGCAAAACTCGTGATGGCCCGGCTGCCCTTCTCGTCTCGACGTCAAAGATATTCGTCATAATAACCGCTTCGCGCTTGTCCTGTTCCGCTTGAGCGAGCGCCCGTCGTACAGGATTTTCTGAAATAAGATGGCTGTGCGGCAGACCAAGATTTATTCCATTGATAATCGGCACTTCCCAGTCCTGGGATTTTATGGGTATTTCGAATGGATGCGCGAAACTTGTGGGAGGAAGCTCAAACTCCCCGCTCCCTTTGAGGACGGTAGCACCGGCGAAACGCCAAATTCCGCGGGTAAAACTAGCGCTTTGTTCTATGGGGTGGAGGACATTTGTAATTCCTCTGAGTTCCCGGGCCTTGTCTTTGATCATCTGAAGGGGAATATAGGAGTAGAATTGCTGGAATTTCTCGGGATCCATGCCCCATCGTACGTAATCTTCAAGGCGTGTGAGTGTTCCCTGCGGGCCTTCTGTCCAGACGAGTTTTCCGATTGCGTCAAGGAACGTGTCTTTCGTATATTGGTTATTCGGCGCAGTAAGATCATCCGCAAATTCCTGGGACATCTCTCCATAGAGCGCATCAACCCCGGGATCATTGAGTGAGCCGTTGGGGATAAGATTGGCGAGCCATTCTTCAATCGCGCGAGCAAGTTGGCGCAACGTCCTTTTTTCAGCCATGGTGTAACCTCCTTTGTCAAAGAAACTTTACCACGCAGTTGCGTGGTTCATTTGAGTATACCAGAAACATTTTATTTATGTAAACATTGTCAAGCCTTTCGCCTTGCACGGACGCCGTGCCCTTGTTACGATGAGGCAAAGATAGTAAAGGAGTTTTCTATGACAGCGGTTCCAGTTCTTTCACTTTTCGCATTCGCGTATGTTCAGAATATCGCATTTGCGTTAGC
>CAZNVD010000058.1:1130-3280 GCA_964576505.1 uncultured Methanosarcinales archaeon | reverse complement strand
ATTTTACGAAATCCTTACTTTCCCCTATTTTTTGTGCCGCTTCCTCTTCCAGGCATATTGTTGGAATAGAAATTTTGCCTTCGGGAGAATCTATGTGTCCGTCCATTGCTATCAGGGCAGTCCTTTGGAAGCCGGAAACGTTTGAGCCGTCAACTACTATTTTCCTCATAACCTGGATTTCATCGACAATTTTTGCATTTAACAGCAATGCGACTTTCAAAGCTATATCTAAGGCTTCTTTGTTTAGATCATGCGGTGGCTCATCATCGGTTTCAACGATGCAGACATCTTCGGAACTGCCTTCGTAGATAATTTTCTTGTTTTTTGACATTTCAAACTGCGCTGCTACATCAATCTCTCCTGTTTCTCCGACTACTGCTCTTAATTTCCTTTCTAATTTAATGTCCGGCTCTTTCCCGGAGTTGATAGTGGGGCAGCTGCAGAACAGCTTTTTGCCAGATATTTGTTGGTGAACCTCCAAGCCGCATTTGAAGCCTAGTTGTTCATAGTCTAATTGCATTTTATTTATTATTCAAAAGTTTTTTTATCTTATGAATTACTTTTTCTGCCATATTAAGAGCTAACTGCGCATCAGAATCCTCACAACCTTCGCCATAATATTTTATGCCATTCCTTATTTTTCTGAATCTATCAATCTCCGTTATATCGTTTTCGCTGAATCCCTTTTTTATTAAATATATTATAGACGCTTCATGAGAAAATGACTTAAAACCGTCAAGGTACAATAAAGAATCTGCGGCTTCCCTCATAGATTCATAAGCATTCTCAAGTATATACTTAGATGGTTTTATATTTAACAGGCTTTTGGAGAATTCCAATCTCTCTGCGCTTTCCTTAAAAGCTGCCCTTGATAGATTGGCATCTGGTTTTTGTGTCTTGACATCGCCTTTTCTTACAAAATACTCAAACTCCTTTACCATGAGCCCTCCAGAACTATCCCATTCATCAAGTTTAATTTAAATTCTTTGCTTACATCATTCAAATCTATCTCATATATACTGATGGTTCTTCCTAAAAATTTTTCATATTTGGATGAGTCAAAATCAGCTTTTTTCTTGGTTATTACCGTTATATCAATATCTGATTTTTCTATATCATCACCTCTTGAAAAGCTTCCAAATAGAATAATAGATTTTGGATGGTTATAAACTTCTATTAAGTGTTCAATGATTCCTGATTCAAATATCATTGCCATGTTATATATGCGTTTTTTCCTAATAAATCTAACGCTTTCCCTGTTCGAATGCACTTTGGTTATGAATCCGCTTTTAATTTTATTTATAAGATTTTCCTTTGCCAAATCATCTGTTGCGGATATTATGGTGGGCATTGAAAGTTTCAATAGCCTTGACAATTCTCTGAGATGTGTTTCTTTGGACGGATTTCTGAAAAAGAACTCCAATACCTTTACTTTGGTAGATTTTTCTATCATTTGATAGATAAAAATATCAATTGGTATTTAAAGCTATCGGTATAATTGGGGTGCCCACGTTTATAGACTTTGCTGAGTTTGTGGTCACCTAAATAAATGATTGGAAATAATTTGTTGTTATTTAGGTAGACAAAAAACCGGCATGTAAACATTTTCTGTAGCGCTGAAGTTTAAGTTGGCTCGAAAGTCAACAGCAATAAACCCGCCAACGCCATTGATTTTTTTTAGTCTTTCCAAACTTTTATCTGCAGCATCTTTCAGAGAATCATTTTGCTCAACATAAAAACTGATAAGTCTCGATAATCCAACAGCCAAAATTTTTTCTCCGTGACCGGTGCAGGAAACTCCGACATATTCATTTGCATATGTCCCAGCCCCGATTATAGGCACATCACCAACCCTGCCAGGCAAACTTGTTGCCCACCCTCCTGTTGAGGTGCCGGCTGCTAGTTTACCATCCTTATCAATAGCTACTGCACCAACTGTGCCATAATGTGTTTCATCCCTTAATTTAAACCATTTTTCCATTGCCTCTCTTGTTATTGGTGTGTACCTTCTTATGCCATTAAGATATGCGAATTTTTGTGCTTCATCCCCAACAATTAGGCAATGTGGAGACTTTTCCATCACCAATCTTGCAACGCCTATGGGAGATTGTATACATTGTATCTGAGCAACAGCTCCGGATTTAAGAGTT
>CAZNVD010000058.1:0-1120 GCA_964576505.1 uncultured Methanosarcinales archaeon | reverse complement strand
CTTAAAGCACCCTTATAGCATATTCAACAGAATCGATTGCAGTATTATCCTTAAGATAATTGTAGGTTACGTTGCAAATTTGTTCCAATGCTTCTTCTTTTTTTGCTTTTGCATCGACATCTGTAGATTCTATTCCGCCATGCAATATCAACTTTGGTTCCATTTTCTACTATTAATTGGTAGTAATAGAAATTTAAAAATATATTCCATAAAATATGGAAAATTATGCAAGAAACAGCAAAATTTATATACATAAATGGAAAATTATTCCATTATGGATGATAAAGATGAAAAAATACTGGAATTACTGAAGGAGAACAGCAAGCTAACTACCAATCAGCTTTCAAAGAAGCTATTGATACCTGTGACTACTATCCATAATAGGATAAAAAAATTAGAGCAGGAAGGAATTATAAAAAGATACACATTAGAGCTGGATAATAAAAAATTAAGCAAAACTTTGGCTGCGTTTATACATATAACAGTTGATTATAATAGGCTTAAGCAAATAAACATTTCTCAGCATGATTTGACCAAAAAAATCAAGCAGAATGAAGCTGTGGAAGAGGCTGCAATGGTAACTGGAGGCACTGATATAATAATAAAAGTGAGGGTAAAAAGTGTTGAAGAACTGGATCAATTTGTTACAAAGCACTTAAGAAATATTGAAGGCATTGAGAAAACACAAACAATGGTTATTTTGAATGAGATTTAGTCGGAGAGTTTACATTAGGTTCAGATTTTTCCACCAATTTTACTTCTAATCCAAGTTGCTCAAATGCTCCTTTAACTCCAGCAAATGACTCTGGATCCGCTATTGAGAAAAAGGGTGGTCTTAAATTATATGGATTTCTAATATATTGTCTAACCATTTTTGTTAAATGTTCTTTACGTTCATGTGGTTGATATCCCAGAACACTTCCGACTACAATTTGGCCTTCTTCGTCAAGAATGTGAATATTTGTCTTATATCTATACATTCTTGGATTATAATAATGGTAATACACATCTTCAAAATCCTTTTTTGCACCTTGAAGTTTCCAATTAGCTATAGCAAATTCACCGGTTCCTTGCGGGAACTCTGAAAACGGGAATCTATGGTCCACTAAAAAATGAGTGA
>CAZNVD010000057.1:0-3366 GCA_964576505.1 uncultured Methanosarcinales archaeon | reverse complement strand
AGAGCCCGAATACTGGAAGAAAGTAATGCAGGTAGCGAGAAATTCTACTGTAAACCGAATCATAAGGACTGGCCAGATTATGGGAAGAAGAGATGCAGAAGTGCAACAGGCCTCCCAAATTTTGTATCCGTGCATGCAATGCGCCGATATCTTTCAATTAAATGCGGATATATGTCAGCTTGGTCAGGACCAGCGGAAAGTGAATGTTTTGGCAAGAGAGTTAGGCCCTTCTTTGGGATTCTGGAAGCCGGTTGTTGTGTCTCATCATATGCTTATGGGCTTAGGAGAGCCTCCAAAATCAAAGGATGTTGACAGGATTATCGACTTGAAAATGTCAAAATCAAGGCCGGACACGGCAATTTTTATGAATGATTCAGAGGAAGACATAAAAAGAAAAATCAATAAGGCTTACTGCCCGGCAAAAATCACACAAGAAAATCCCTTATTAGACTATTCAAAATATATAATATTTGAAAAATTCAACACAATGGAAATAAAAAGGGCAGAAAAGTTTGGAGGTGATTTAGTTATAGAAAATTACAGGGAACTGGAAAAATTATATGGTGAAGGAAAAATACACCCTATGGACTTGAAGATTGCAGTTTCTTATTATATACACGAGGCTGTCAAGCCCGTAAGAGAGGCATTTCATAAAGACCAGAAATTAAAGCATCTTCTTGAGACAATAAGGAAGTTTGAAGTTACGAGATAATTATTTTTATAATTCAACAAATTCAGTTTTTATTTGTCTTAAAGATGTTAAGGATTTTATTTTAATTATTCCTTTTCTGGATATTACATTTTTTATTAAATTAAAATATTCGTCTTGATCCTTAGCTCTTACTTTTAATACAATTTCCCAATCCCCAGTGCAAATATCCACGCTTTCTATTTCAGGCTGCTTTGACAGCTCTTTTGAAATTCTTTCTGGATTTCCGTACTCATCTGGTGATAGGGTTATCAATACAAAAGAGCAAAAACCTTCGTTAATTTCTTTGTAATCAAATACTGCTTTGTAAGTTTTTACAGCTCCTTCTTTTTCTAATTTTTTTATATTGTAATGTATCGTACTAGAAGGTTCCCTAATCCTTTTGGCTATTCTTGCAATCTGCGGCGTGCAGAATCCTTCCTTGAATAGCTTTATGAGCTTTGACTGAATATCTTTCATATTATTGAATAATATTCAATTATTTATAAATTTTTTGGTTATTTATTGAATATTATACAATCAAATATATATTGGTGTTATAAATAACTAATAAATGGGGAAAATAAAATGGGACAATATGTATCTAATGTTGGAGAAAAAAAGAATCCGTTAAGTTCTCTAGAGAGGGCGATAGTTGGAAAACTGGCCGAAGAGCTTGCATCTATGTATGTACAAGGACCTATGCACCGTATATTTAGGGATAGATTAGATGGATTAGGAACAAGCGGTGTGCTACAATTAATACACAGCCTGAGCGTTTTATCTAGATTTGATGACTTGAGTTTGAAAATACCGATGACATCAGTTGAAAACTGCGGAGGAATAGATTACTTAGTTAAACAATTACCTTGGGTGGATCGTGAAGAAATCAAAGAGCAATTAATAAAAGCAGGAATAATTGGATATGCATAAAATATAACTATGCAATGGAGGAAGCTGAAAATGGGATATGATTTACCGAATTTTGATGATGTAAAAAGTCCTCTAGATTCAAGGTTAATTGAATTAGGAACTGGCTTGTTGAAAAAGGTAGTAGAATGTACTGATGGAGAAATAATGTTAAGGAATTATACGGGGAATCGTGTATATGAAACCCTCAGATTTGCTGTTACTAGAACGAAATGGTCAGTTGAAGATGCTAAAGCCTTATCTTGGTTTGTGCTTTCGCCATATGAGGATTACAAAGTATTTAGGAGGATGCTGGGTAATGAAGAATTTGAAGGTCTGTTAAGTATAATGGAGAAATTTAACCGTGGAGGAGTAGAGCAAATTAGAGAGCAACTAGGAATAAGTATTAAATAAATTGACTATAAAAATGAAAGAAGAAATATCATCAAGAGCAGGAATAATTGGAGGCTTAGGTCCGAAAACCAGCACCAGATTTTGCCTAAATGTAAATACAAAGTTTAGAAATGTTGCAAATAGGCAACCCGATTTAGTAATGGAGAACCTCCCAATCCCAGCTGATGCAGAAAAGAAACTAATCACAGGGAAACCTACCAATATTCATAGAATTTTGCTCAAAAAGGCAGTTACGAGATTAAACAAAGCTGAAGTAGATTTTATTGTTATTCCATGCAGTACCATACATTGTTTTTTGGAGGAATTGAGATTAATATCAAAAATACCGATAATAAGCATCATTGAAGAATGCGTAAAAGAATGTCAGAATAGACACTTTAGAAAAATAGGGTTGTTAGCAACATCAAAAACGATTAAGGACAAGCTATTCAAAAATGAATTTAAGGAAAAAGAAATTGAACTATTAGTGCCAAATGATAATGACCAAAAAAAACTGAGCAATATAATCTTGAAGATTCTTAATAATATTGAAACTAAAAAAGATAAAAAAGAAATATTGCGAATAGTCAGTCAATTAGGGAATAAAGGAGCGGAAGCGGTTATTCTAGGTTGCACGGACTTATCGCTGATTATTTCTAAAAATGATTGTTCTGTACCTATTTTAGAAACTGACAAAATTCTTGAAGATTCTTTAATTCAAAATCTGCTAATTGCTTATTAAAGAATTATGATAATACACCTATCTAGTCATAATCATTCCTGCTCTATAACCACCAAAGTATATTTATCGTTCAAATATTTTCTGGAAATCTTTTTTACATCTTCTGCAGTAACTTTCTTTATATTCTTAATGTACTTGTCAGCCAGTCTCGCGTCTTTTATAGTTTCCCAGACAGCGAAGCTGTCAGCTCTGTGGAAGTTATCCTCCATCTGCAGCGCGTAATTTCCCTCAATATAAGTCTTGGCTTCTTCCAAATCCTTTTCGCTTATGCTTTCTAATCTCCTAAACTGCTGCAAAATGATATCTTTCGCCTTCTCAATATTCTTTTTGTCAAGGTTTGTGTAAACGGCAAAAACCCCATAATCAGATTCGTGGTCGTTATTGACTCCAACTTGGTAAGCCAACCCCCTCTTGTTTCTTATCTCGTCAAACATCCATCCTGACTGGCCTCTGCCCAATACTGCGGAGATTACATCAAAAACATAGCTGTCCTTATGCAGCCTTGGCACAATTTTATATCCAAGCATCATATACGAATTGAATGTTTTCCTTTTCTCAACAAATTTTTTAATTTTAGCCTGCGCCGACTCATGGCATTCCGGCCTTTTTATTGTCCTGCCAGTCTTTAATTGCC
>CAZNVD010000056.1:0-3392 GCA_964576505.1 uncultured Methanosarcinales archaeon | reverse complement strand
GGCGGCAGCTCATTTGTGACTTTAAAGTGCGAAAGAAGGAAAGTTGAATTTTTTAAAGACAATGTCGAAATCAACGGTAGGAAAGAATCAAAGTACGAATTTGACGGGCTAGATGAAAATGTTGTAAATAAGGTTGTGGCTGAAGAATTAAGATTGTGCTGGTATATGGCTGGAGAAGGCAAAGTAAACGTTTTTGAGCAGGATATCTCATCTGGCGGAGAGAATGTATGCTTAATATGTTCTGAAATAAGTTTTGATAAAAATATAGGAAGAAGCAGACAATTTGCTGGTTTATTGGATTACTTAAAAGGCAACAAAATTCCAGATAAAGATATTCAATATTTTAATTATCTTATCAATTCCCAAAGAAATCTTTATCTTTTATGGGGCAGAATACCCTGGACACAATATACACCATGGTCGTATGGGACTACTGATAATGTAGATTATACCTCTTTTGATCCGACTCAACGCTATGTTGTCTATTTTTTGGCTTGGAAACCCGACTGGCTCAATGAAAAGTTAAGGACTTATACTTCAGCTTATTATATAGGTTTAGGTCAACCTGAAAAAATTACAAAAGACTGCAGAAGATTAGTCAATTAAAATGAAAAGCAAAAAAGCTCTTGGATGGGAAGCTATATTGGTGATTTTGGTTGTTTTAGTTACTATCATTATTATACTTTTGTTTCAGGCAAGATTGAAGGAAATTTACACGAATTTGACAAACAAAAATATATGCAAATCAAGCGTAAAGGCAATGGATGTCATATCTCTCAAGAATATAGCAATATCTTCAGACATAAAATGCCCCCTGCAGCGGATAGAGATAGAAGAAAAAAATCCTGAACAAATAAAGCGGGAATTTGCACGGCTTTACTATAACGTATGCGATGAATTTGGTCAAGGATCCCTCAATTTATTCGGCAAAAGAGAAACTACCTTTTGTGTTATAAGGGATAAAATAACCTTTAACCAAAAGGATGTTATTATAAATGATTTTGGAAAATATCTTGCCGAGGAAAATATACCTGACCAGCAACTGACCTATGCTGAGTTTTGCTCAGGATATAAAACAGAAAGAGCTGTCGAATTGTTTAAAAATCAGGAATTAGCACAATTTTCTGAGATGCCGATAGATACAAATAAAGAATATGCCGTTATATTTGTTTATGCTAAAGGGGAAGAGGAGATAAGAGAAATAATTAAATTCCTTTTTGGAACAAGCGAGTCCCATATCGCAATGTATATTGGCGCGGGTCTTGTGACCGGGGGAGGATTGTTGGTGTACACTGGAAAAGGTGCAGTTTTAGGCGTTCCATTGGTTATAGCTGGGAAAGCTATTGCAGGAGGCGGACTTGCATTATTTAGTGGAGCATCTCTTGTGAACTATTTTACAAATGAAAATCTAAAGATGGAATGGGCTTCATTTTTCTTAATTAGGGAGTTTAACGAGGAAGAGCTTAAAAAGCTGCCGTGTGAATATTTGCCGGCACAGCAATATTAAAATCATAAATGATATATATCACTGTTTATACGATATAATAAAATGAACAAGAAAGGAGGTTTTGAATGGGCTCTTGAGAATACAGGCAAAGCTATTTTTGTAGTTGCTTTATTGATAACTTTGCTGATTATAATCACACTATTGGTGGGACCAGCCTTTTTCAAACTTTTGGCAAGATTTGACTTTTGGTGATGTAATTGAAAAAAAGCCAGTTAAAAGTAGTCGGAGCGGCTGTGCTAGTTCTTATTGTTTTATTCATACTCTTAGGCATTGGTCCACAAATATACAAATTGGCAAAAGCTTTTGTTGGAAGCTTGGTTGGTACAGAGTTAGAAGCTAGCGAAACAGAAACAACTTTAAGCCAGGCTGAAAGAGCCTTTAACAGATTTGTCAGTTCCTATAATGCATGCAAAAGTTATGGTTCTGGCAGTTGTGTATGTGACCAGTTTGATTTTTCTACGCTGCCAGAAGGATATTCCATAAAATTGGAAGATTTGTCTGGAGAAAAAACAAGGATAGAGTTTTATAGCAACAAGCCAACCCCAGACAAGGCAGATGTCATAGAAAATGCTGATTTGTGCTTTTATCATTATGACAAGTCAAAAGGGACATTTTCAAAAAATGATGTAAAGCAGATTCTTCTGGATGCTGATGGTATTTATGACTATAAAATTGATAACATAGTCCAGATGTTCAAGTTTGACGATAAAAGCATATGCCTTATCAGCGGCACATATGAGTCAAAGGAATTTGACGAAATAACAAGATTGCAGCCAAAATGCTCTATCAAGGCAAGCACTATTGAGGTTAAAAGAGCAGGTATATTGGATTTAGGAGATTATAGCGATGATTACCCAAAATACCCAGATGTTCCCAATAATCCTCAAATCAAAAATGAGGACTCCTCGTCAATAATAGAGGAGTTAAGAACACTTTTAGTTGACAATATAGGCAAGATAACAAGGATTACTGGCACAATAGGCACAACGCAGATGCGGCTTGAGAGGAGGCAAAATATGTTTAGCGAAGCCTACAATAATTACGACATAGATAAAGACGGCAAGAAAGATGGCCTTATAAGCGATAACGTATATTTCATATCTATACGAAGCATCCAGATACAAAAAGACGATTCAGCTATCAAGAAAGATTATTTTAAAATTTATTATCTGCAAGGATCAGAACAATCCAAAATTCTGGCAGAAAAAATTGCCTCAAGAATGCAGCAGTTAAACGGAAAGCTTATGGTGGATTATGAAGAATTAAGTAAATCAGAGGCAAATGAAAACTTTAGATTTGATTTTCAACTTATCTACGAAGAAAATACCAAAGATAATGTGGGGCCTGTATTTTTGACATGCACTGAAAGTTATACAAATTTTATTGCCTGCAAGGAAAGCGTTAAAATACCTGCTGTATTCATAGATGTTGTTGAAGTAGTCGGAGACGGTCATAATCTGCTGGAAAGGCACCATAAGCCTGTAGCAGGAAAAGTATATGAAGGAGTAAGTGACTATATAGCAAAATGATGAATAGAAAAGCCGTGGAATTATCGCTTGATGCGATGGTGATAGCAGTTATAGTTCTTATCGTGTTAGTTGTCTCAATTGCTATCTATACTGGTGGCACAAAAAGATTCACTGCAACTGTTAATAGTTGTGAGCAGAATGGCGGAGAATGCATAAGCCAAAATGACTGCGAGAATACTCGTTTAAGTTATGATTGCCAAAAAGACAATATTTGTTGTTTAAGAGAGTTTGGTTTGACTTAGCAATGAAAACAAACAAAAAAGCACAAGGCGGCGTACCATGGGAATTGAAAGACATGATACTGGTTTTATTAGTAGTATTTATAGTTGGGGCTATATTCTATAAATATGTAGGGG
>CAZNVD010000055.1:2914-3395 GCA_964576505.1 uncultured Methanosarcinales archaeon | reverse complement strand
ATTTGTAATATTAAAGTAGAACCTAACAGGAGGTATCTGGTCAACTTTTAGGTACATAAAATTTGTGGTTACATTCATCGGATTGCTGTTGTTGCTGGTATCTCTGCCTGTAATATTGATTGTATATGTCCCGTTTGAGTTAAATCCGTATGTAACGTTACATGTTATTTTTGTGGTATTCTGTTTAGACACTGAATCTGTTGTGTCGCACGACAACCTTGTTTCAGTGGAATTTGTAAAGTTAAAAAATGCTGCTATACTTCCGCCTAATGTGATTGTAACGTTGATTGAGTTATTGGCAGTCAAATTAAGCCCTGTTGATCCAGTGTCATCAACTGTGAAGTTGATGAGCCTGCTTGTTGCTGTACTTACATTAAAGAAAGTAACATCTGCTGCAGGTGAGAAGATTGTTGCGTTTGGTGGTCCAAAGTCTGCTCCTCCTAACCCTCCAGAAAATTTGTCAACAAATATATAGGTAAAG
>CAZNVD010000055.1:2551-2904 GCA_964576505.1 uncultured Methanosarcinales archaeon | reverse complement strand
TGAAGCTATTGTAGTATTAAGGTCGTCAAATAAAGCTCCATTGAAAGTTACATTTACCTTTTGAAAGTCCTCTGGTCCCCACGCTCCTGAGAAATGGTCAGCAAATATATAGGTAAAGCCAAAACTTAAGTTCTGAGTATTAATAAATACATTCTTGCTGTCACTAGGCTCAAGCCAGCAAGCATCATTGGTTGGTATAGCAATTGTATGGTTGTATATTCCAAATGCGCTGGAGTTACATTCATTTATTTTGTGGCATTGCGGGTCTCCTACACTTGTGCCATTGCAATACATCTTCTTTGAGTAGCCTGTGCCGCCCAATTGCAATATTCCATACAGATAAGACACTTCGC
>CAZNVD010000055.1:1824-2541 GCA_964576505.1 uncultured Methanosarcinales archaeon | reverse complement strand
ATATGGACAATGATGCTACTGGAGATATTTATGATAAAAGTGAAATTCTTGTGAGTCACTCCATCAACAGTCACACCAGTTATAGGATTCATAAATGTGCCTTCTGGTATTTCTGTGCCATTGCCAAGGGTTATGTTTAAGCTGCCAAAAGGAGTTCCAGGACTATGTTCTTGCTGCGCTCCAGTAAATGTTTGCTCTATCTGGGTTATATTTCCACCCATTATAATAAAATCAGAGCGATTAGTGCATGTAACCCTTTTAAACGTATCATTTGCGCAGAAACTTACGCTGTGGGGGCCTGGGCTTGTGAAATTGCTGTTAAAGTTAAGCAACGGGCTCAAATTAAAGTAATATTGCCTTCTTCCATCAGCAGCAGAAATAACTGTGCCTGCTGTGAAAGTGCGATTTACACTTTCATTTAAACCTGGGTTAGGAGCAGGAGCATAAGTAGTAGCGTTGCTATTCAAAATTAACCATACATATTGGGTAGTGTTGTCAGAGACATTGACATAAAATGTCGCTGTTGCATAAGATGTTATGTTGTATTCAGAAGCGTCAGCAAGCACGCCTCCTTTTGTTGTTTCTAACGTTATTGTAGGGGCTAAAGTATCGATGAAGAATGATGTATTTGTTACATTGTCGCCTTGTGGGAATGTTAACACTCCAGAATTATTCTTTGTGTAACATCCTATAGTCCATGTAAAATTACCGTCTACA
>CAZNVD010000055.1:0-1814 GCA_964576505.1 uncultured Methanosarcinales archaeon | reverse complement strand
CATAGCTTAAGTTATTTCCAGTTCCCTCCAGCTTCTGAATATAACTTGAGGCATTATTCGCTATATCAACAATCCTTTGATTCGACCATGCAATGTTATTTCCAGTGCTGTTAACCCATATTGTGCAGTTAGATGGACCCTCGTCTGCGCCCTTCCAAGCAACATACCAAGTAAAATTCATGCTTCTTGTGTTATTAATTGACAGATTGAGAGGCGCGTATTGCACTATTGTAATTGCCTCTGCATAGATAACGCTTAAGATAAAAACCAAAACTATGGAGAACAACAGCGCTACATTTATCTTGCCTTCTCGAGAATTAAAATAAACAGTGTAATCCTCTTTTTTACTCATCATCACTCCTCTTTATGTGGCAAAATAATAAAGGTTATGTGTTTAGCAGCATATATTTAAATGTTTCGAAACTTTTAGTTTCGAATACCCTGAAAATTCTTTGGAATTTTCAATGGTTTTGATTTGTGATATATGCTTTATATATAAAAATTTTGGCTTGTTTCAAAATTTAAAATACCAAGCCCCCTTTGAATTTCAAAAAATCAGATAATATTTAAACTTTTCGTTATATTGTATATCCTGCAATGCATATGTTTAACAAAATATTTTTATAAGCATGCTTCTATCAAATTTGAAAATGCTGGTCAGGAATGCGACAAAAAAAACGATAATTGCCGATAACGCCAGGCTCTGCAATGGTATTTTTTCAAAATTAATAGGCTTAATGTTCTCAAAAAAGCAAAACAAGGCACTGATTTTTAAATTCGATAAAGAAAAAATAATTTCACTCCACATGCTTTTTGTTTTTTATCCTATAGATGTCTTGTTTCTCGGCAAAAACAAGACTGTTGTCGACAAAAAAGAAAATTTCAGGCCATTCACATTCTATAAATCAAGGAAAAAAGCAGTGTATGCTGTAGAATTGCCTCATGGAACAATTAAAAAAACAAAGACAGGTGCAGGCGATAAAATCAAGTTTTGACTTTTATTTTTTTGATAAGAATGGATATTAAACATGCCAACAGGTATATAAAAATCAAATTTAAAAGGAATGCGAGCGGATTAAACAAAAAATTGTCAATTTTGGCAAAATATTTATCGAGGAATAATGTTTGAATGCGCGCAGCGCCATCAGTATCTCCGGTTATAAGGTAAGACAAAGGAAATCCATAGGCATTATAGCAAACAGCGAAAAATAAGCCTACTGCACAAACATCCTCTTTTGCAAAATAAAGGAAAAAAACTGCAAGAAACAGGAATACCATTATTCTCAAAGAATTGGGCTTTAGCAAATTTTTGGCATTCATAAAAATAGAATTAAAACAAGCCTATTTAAAATTATTGGAATTGGGAAAACAACAATCTTTAAATAACGAGAAAAAATCTAAACTTTATTTGGGGACGTAGTATAACCTGGCTATTATGATCGGCTCCAGTCGAATGCAATGATTTATCATTGCTCGCTTTAGACATGGAAAAATGAGTCTTGAAAAGACGATGAAGTGAAGTAACCGATTGATCAGAGTTCGAATCTCTGCGTCCCCACTTTATTTTTTCCTTTTGGGCCTGTCTATGCTTTTCAGCAGTTTAAACAGCGGTTTGTAGAATTCAATCAAAAATATGACAAACAAAGAGATTAAAATTCCGCTTATGAAATAAAATTTATAAAAGATAAAAAAGGATTTCGCTCCTTTCAAAAGCCTGTTTTCTTTGCTTAAAACAACATCAATGTTTTTTGAATAAACAATATCTTCAACTAAAACATCGGCTTTATAGCAGTCGTATTTAGGCACAACCTCTA
>CAZNVD010000054.1:0-3419 GCA_964576505.1 uncultured Methanosarcinales archaeon | reverse complement strand
GGAGAGGTCGTGTTGAGTATAGCCAGTAATCTCATCTTCCCCTACCCCGTGGTCAACAGAAGTATTGCTCTGGGCAGTAGCACCTTCTCTCCATCGGACAATCCCAGTACTACAGCCACGAGCTCTGCCCTCATCCATCTCAATGGAGACACGGGGCTCATCTCCGCGAGGGACTTGACCCTGGGGTTAAATGACACCACGGCAACGATATCCACAACCGATACCAATGAAGACATCACGATAGATCCCAACGGCACAGGAGACATCTACTTCCATAGCACGTCCTACTATATCGATGACACGGGGAACTCCGTGGCAGCGACCTTCAAAGACAGTGCCGATACCACCTACTACCTGGACCCGGCAGCCTCCGGCACGGCACTCAAGATCAATGGGGATATTGAACTGACGAGTGGAGGGACAATCGCCTCGACCAGCAATGGCGCGATCACGATTGATGCTGGGAGTGGCACGGTGTGTATTGGAGCAGCGGGGGTGTGTGCCGGGAAACTGGATTCCGGAACGCTTGACCCTCCCTACACCATTAACGGCAAGAAATATGCAACATATGTTCCAAGCATGGTGGGGATCAAAGAAGAACTCAGCGGCACCGCCTATACCGGAACGTTGGTACCGGGCATTGGATATCGCGCGACTCTCGAATTCCAGGGTCAACCCGAATCCTCTGATCTCTGGCTCTTCTCTAAAGTGACCGCACTCAAAAAGAACATCGGGAACATGGTCGTGCTCCTGTCCCCTGCCGGAAACACCAGGAGTTGGTATGAGGTAGATCCGCAGAGTCTGCGGTTGACGATCTATACCACGAGACCGACAACCGTCTCCTACCGGTTATCTGCTCCCCGCTTTGACGCTGACCAGTGGCAAAACACCCGGGACGAAGGGTCGATTGGACATATCATCAATGATCCGGACCCAGCACCATCGGATAGTGCTGGGCTGGCGCTTGATGACTCCGGGTATCTCTCCGGAGTCTCTCTGACGCTCGTCAAAGAACCGGATGATCAGGGGGGCTTTGGCTGGAGCCTCCGGGATGCTCTGGGCACTCGGGTGGAAGAATTCCTGACTGCCTCTCAGGCAGCCATTGCCAACATAACTGCAGGATCAGCCAACATCCGGGAGATCGTGGCAGGCAGTATTGATGTGGGGAACCTGACTATTGGAGGGAAACCACTGTCGGAGTACATCCGGTCCATCGTTATCGAATCAGGAATATCGAATCAGGAATCAGGGAATACAACCATACTCTCTCCAGTTGCTTCTGACTCTGCCGGGATTGCCGTCCGATTGGGAGATACCCAAACCTTTGGGATATATACCCAGGAAGGAAGTCCGGCAGCTGTGTTTGACAGCGTGGGGAATGTTTACACTGAGGGCAGTATCACTGCGCGAAGTGTAACCCTCTCCGGTTCTCTCGCCGCCTCTGTCTTGCGAAGTAACGAAGTAACGACGAACGAATTAACTACTCGCGAAGCGAGTGTTTCCGGTACGCTTTATGCAGACCGGATCGTGACAAGGTTTGGAGAAATTGGGGCTATCCAGACGTCGACGATATCGGCTACATACATTACCAACAATGTCACCAATGTTACGCAAGTCGTCTCTGCCACACCGTCCGGCGAACTCCCAGTTACCCCTTCTGCCATCGCCACAGAAGAACTACTGAGTCTCATCGCTCGCGTACGGGATGGGCAATCTTCAACCACGACTCAGTCTCCTGCATCAGATGCAACATCAGTCACGCTTGATGGGACATCAGTCTCCCTTGACGCGACAAGCTCCGCTCTCTTGGCACTGATATCGAATCAGGAATCAGGAATCACGAATCAGGAACAAAGCCAATTGATCACAAGAAGCATAATGATCAACGAACCCGTGTCTGTCCTCAACTCCCTCACGGTCTCCGGGCAACTCCTGGCCAGTGGTCCACTAGTCGTCGGAACTGATGGTATCAGTGCTACTTCTGATACTCTCTATATCGAAAAAGGTAAAACAGCAAATCTCGATATCATGAACGGCACCATCGTCGTAAACACCGCGGGCGATGTCATCGTGACCGGTAATCTCGCAATTTCAGGAAATGTAGCAATCGGCGGTGTACTCGGAGTCAACCGCCTCTCCCCGACCAACGGCGATCTGACCATCGACCTTACCCGTTACGGTGGGACAGGAACAGAATCAGCTGATCTCGTCGACCGCTTTGGCCGGTTCCTCATTGAACGCGAAGGAAAAACTGTCGCGACGATCACCGCTTCTGGTTCTGCACTATTTGCAGGAGACATTGCCGCATCCGGATCCGCCCGCTTCGCCGGAGACGTCGAGGCGAGGCGAGGAACATTTAGCAAACTCATGATCGCTGGTATTGCCACATCTTCTGCCGAACTTAGCACTCCAAGCGCTGGCACTGCTACCCTTCCTGCCGGGTCCACTCAAATCACCATTCCCAACGCGCTCGTCACCGGGGAGTCTCTCATCTATATCACTCCCGTCTCCTCGACGGGCAACCAGGTCCTCTATATATATAGGAAGCGTGATGGTGAGGACTTCACCGTGGGAGTAGATACCGCTATCTCGACAGACGTACAATTCAATTGGTGGGTGATCAATTAACTGCGCAAGCCCCGCACCAGCGCCCTTCGTGAGCGCGAGGCTGTAAGGCTCCGGCGCGAAGCAAGCTTGGTGCTGGGGGTGGGTGATCAATTAGAGAATCTACAAATCTACAAATATGCAAATCTCCAAATGAATGATTCAATAAAAAAATGAAACAATAGCACACAGAAAAAACAATCACTTTTTTGTATTCTCTATAATTTTACTCACGATGAGAAGTATCTCCTGACACTCCCGGATATAGGAATCAACAGTTGCTTTGTCTCCAAGCTCTGCGTCTCGTATAAAGCGGAGCCAGTAATATGTTTCTTTCGTTTCCTTCTTCACGATCGTGTATTTGGCAATAAAATCTCTCTGTGACGCTGCAGCATCGGCCTCTTGGTCATTGGCGCCCATGGATGTGAGCGATGAGGAGACCTGACTAATGATGGGTATATTTTCTGTGGTTTTGGGAATTTTCTTTACGACATCCCGAAAGCACCCGATGATAAAGCGATATATCCTGGCGTGGATGTCCTTGTCAGTATTGGCGTATGTATTCATTGACCCTCATTGTACCATTGGCAGATGTATTGGTAGATATATTTGTAGATTTATTGGTAGATTTGTAGATTTGCATATTTGTAGATTTGTATTCCTGCGCCACGGTTAGTCTGCGCACACGGCGTAGTCGGTGCCGCTCACTTTTCCGCTGCAGGGGGTGGCGCAGCGGGTCTGGCTCTTGGCGATTTCCGTGTCCGAGGCATTGTCGAGGGGCACTTTCAGACAAAAATCATCCGTGTTCGTCCCCC
>CAZNVD010000053.1:0-3553 GCA_964576505.1 uncultured Methanosarcinales archaeon | reverse complement strand
GCCTTTCGCCTGCGTGCCTAACTCCCTTATAAAAAACTGTCAATGCATCTGCTGAACTCATCGCACAATGGATTGCATTCAAAACTGTAGCATTGAACTTCCTTTTAGCAAAGCTGTCTTTCATTATTTCAAAAAATTCGTCTGCTTTTTTCATGAAAAATATTTATACAGCATCGCAAATTATTAATAGTTCTTATTGATTTTATTTTTCATGAAAAAACTGCGCCAATTTGCTTTGATTGTGTTGGTTATCTTAAGTTTGCCTGCCAATGCGCACATTTTGGACAAGAATTATGAGATAACAATTAACATAACCGATAAAGGATTTTTTTCCGATTCAGCCGAAATTCCTGCAGGAACCACGGTTGTATGGATTAACAAGGGCGATAAACCCCACTGGCCGGCTTCGGATTTGCATCCGACGCATAAAAGATATCCAGGTTCCGGAATAGAAAAGTGCTGGACTCCGGAGGAAATAAACATATTAGATGCATGCGGTGGGCTAAAGACAAATGAGAAATACAGCTATAAATTTGACAAAATTGGCAATTGGACGCTTCATGACCACCTTAATCCCCAACTCAGCATGAAAATTGAGGTAACAGAAATTCCTGCAAATTTTATAGTTAACTTGTTTGGTTTGTTGGACAATTTGCCGTTTTATAAAATTATAAAAAACAAAGGTGTCATTGAAGAAAGCCATCAACCTCCAAATGAGCGTGAGCTGGAAAAAAAGGCAAAAAAAATATTTGATTCCTGCCATTCAACTAAAGGACCCGGAGGCACTGACACACTCCGCTGCTATTCCAAGGAATTCAAGAATGTAGCCCTAAAAAAAGGTTCAGAGTACGCTTTCTCAGTGCTTTACGAATTGCAAAAAATTGACGAAACAGCAAAAATATGCCATGTGATAGCCCACGGCATCGGCTGGGGCACTTTTGAGCGAAATCCGGACGATTGGCAAAACCAAGCGGCAAAAATCAATCCTACATGTGTCTATGGAGCGATACATGGCGTTTTGGAAGCTTACCTTGACAGCATTGGCAGCGGCAAGCTTACAAAAGATATGATGCTCAAGTTCTGTGAAAAGAATCCCCAGCCAACATGCATTCATGCTGTCGGGCATCTGACATTGGTTGAGACTAAAGACAATATAAGCGAGTCAATTGAGCTTTGCGCAGTATTTCCGAAAGAAAAGAACAAGCGACATTACTGCCTGACTGGCATATTTATGGAAAACATGATTGCAGAGAACCTCGTTCAGCACGGCGTTTTTCCTCTGGAAAGGAGGATATACTGGTATAAGAACTTTAAAGATTTTGAAAATGTCTGCCGCTCTAATAAAGGTGAAAATAACACCGCATGCTGGACAGAGATAGTTCACGCTTCTTCCATTAATTTTGGCGAGGATCCGGTAAAGGTGCTTGCATTTTGCAATAATGCCGAAACCGAAGGAGGCAGGAAGTATTGCAGGCGCCACGCCATTGACGATATGTTCCCAAAGAAAAATTTCAACCTTGAATATTTTAAACCAGTCTGCAAAATCCAGCAGCCAAATGATACAACATTCGAGAGAGACTGTTATGCTGCAATCCTCATAAATAAGCTGATGGTCTTTCCTCCCGAAGAATCCAGCGACGTTATTGACTTCTGCTCATTAATTGGCGATGAATTCAAAAATATGTGCTTCTCCAAAATAGGACAGGCTTTCAGGGAACGCTACATAGACGAAAAGAGGATAGCCGGGCTGTGCAGCAGGTCACCGCTTGAATTCAGAAAGCAATGCAATGAAGGCAACATGTCAGAGCAAAGCCAAAAAGAGCAAATCAGTGAAACGCAACATGTAGAGGAAGAAATCAAAAAATTGGCAAATCCCTATGATGGCGGGGATGAAAAGAACATAGCTTCGAATTTAAAAAAAGAATGCGGCAAGTCAAATGAAAATAACATTAAAAAGGAAAGATGCTATGCAGAAAAATTTACAGATCTTGCATTTTCTGAGGGTTCCAAATTCGCTTTCAAAGTGCTGCGTGATTTGCAGAAGCAGGACAGAGATGCTTTGAGGTGCCACTTCATTGCGCACGGGATAGGATACGGCATATTCAAGCGGAATCCAAGCCAGTCATTTCAGGCGATTGGCTCAATAGACACATATTGCGCATATGGGGCTGGCATGGGCATCATAGAAAGGTATGCATCAACTTTCTTAAAAGGCAGCCTTACACAAAGAGAAACATTGCTGAAAATATGCGAAAATAGCACTACAACAGGCTGCAATCATGTCCTTGGGCATGTTCTTCTGGCTGAAACCAAAGGCGCGATAAATGAGTCTTTGGAAAGCTGCAAAGTATTTGAAAACATGCCCAGGCGCGCACAATGCTTTAATGGAATTTTTATGGAATATGTTTACCCAACCAATCTCATTTCCCATGGAATTGCCAACGACTCATGGCTGAACTTGGCAGAGCGGCTGGAATCTCTGGAGCAGCTCTGCCGCTCTTTCGACGGAGAGACGGCTGTGGAGTGCTGGTCCTCGATATCAAGGGCAGCAGTCCAGAAATTCAAGCATGACCCGGACAAGGTATTTGAATTCTGCAACAATGCCCCATCTAATGAAGCTCAGCTGGAATGCAAATTAAAAACAGTGGCCATCTTTTCGATAGAAAATAATTTTGACACTGATTCAGTCAAAAAAATGTGCGATTTGGAGCCAAAGGACAAATCATTCAAAGGCGAGTGCTATAACAATCTAGTAGACTCAAAACTTGATGTCCTAGGGGCAGAGGCAGGAGATGATGCCGTCAAATTTTGCTCTTCGCTCGAGAGAGAATTCCGCAGGCCGTGCTTTAAGGTGATAGCGTCAAGGCTGGCCAGTGAAAATGTGAATGCAACCAAAATAGCCGAAATCTGCAATAAATCTCCAATTGGGTTCAGAGATGATTGCCTTGGAAAGAAAAATGCAGCAAAATAAACCACAATATTTAAATATTATTCCTGCAAATAAGCATTTTATGAAAAAGAGGTGGGTGTTTTTTGCGCTGCTAATCCTGCTCCTGTACGGATGCTCGAAGGCTAAGGAGCTTTCAGGGCCAGCTCCAGTATGCCTTGAAAGCGATTTAGAGGACGAGTGCAACAGGAAAAAATCCGTTGCTTATAATGACGAGAGCTACTGCGGCAATATTAAAGATATCAAGCTAAAGACAAACTGCTACGCCAGCTTGGCCGCGTTTAAATTGGATGTTACGGTGTGCGATGGCGAAACGGATGGTTTCCAAAAGGATATGTGCATAAGGACATACGCATACGCAAAAAGAGATTTATCGGCGTGTGATGCAGTAAAGGACGCAAACCAGAAGGACTTGTGCGTGAGGAATATTGCTATAGCAACAAAAGATACCGCGCTTTGCGAAGATGTGCTTCAGGAAAATCAAAAAGATATCTGCATTTCAGCAATAGAAAAAGGATAATCGCTGGAAGCTGGAAATATCTGGCAATTTTGGGCATTTATTTCTTTTTAATCTCCCTGCAGAAAACCTTTTCAGTATACCTTTCC
>CAZNVD010000052.1:0-3581 GCA_964576505.1 uncultured Methanosarcinales archaeon | reverse complement strand
GTGCCTTTTTTAATATTATATTTCTTTGCAAGGCCTGCGTTTACTTCAAGAACTTTGTCTGATGCGGAATCCGGCTGGTATATTTCAAGATTTGCTTCGCTTGTTCCAGGTTTTGCATTTTCAATAACAGTTGTAACTTTATCTCCACTTATATAAATAATATCAATTGGATAATCCATGTTTTTCATCCAGAATGAATAAAAATCCGGTTTATCAAAAACAAAAAGCATTCCTTGGTTTTCTGAAAGTTTTTCTGTGTTTGAGAGACCAATTTGTCTCTCTTTTTCGGTGTCTGCAATTTTTACATTGAAAGTTTTATTGTTAATGGTAACTTGGGTAGCTTGTTTACTCATAACAAAAGTTATAATTAAAAGTCCTATGAAAAGGACAACTGCGGCTCCTACTAAAAGTCTTAAATTTTCTTTAATAATTCCAAACATAATTATTTAACCTCTTATTTCATTTATCAGTGCTGTCGTAGATTTATTATCAATTTTCTTAATAACTACCTTAAGCTCTGCTTCAATTGATTCGCACTGTTTTTTCCTTTTTTCAGTTTGCGAATCGCCTTCTGTTATAGCTATAACTTCAGGCCTAATTTGAATCATTATTCTATCATATTCTTCATCTGTTGTCACGCCTACAAGTGGAATTATATAGTCAACGTCACCAATTGAAGAAACTACTATCTGTCTATTTTTTATTGAATTTATAGGACGTCCTTCGCCTTTTCTTTTTTTAATATTCTCGTCGCTTTCTAGCAGTAAAATAAGAACATCTCCTTCTTTTTTTGCGGCTTCAAGAAATAAAATATGTCCAGGGTGAATAATATCAAAACATCCTCCCACTAGGACTATTTTCTTTTTTTCATCTTTTAGTTTGCGAATTGTCTCGGAGATTTTATTATTTTCTAGAATTTTTCCTGCCATTATTCTTTAGTTCCTCTTAGGAAAACTGCTTGCCAAGGTCTGTAGTTAGAGTTAAATGTGTCACTTAAAATAACTTTTCCATTTCTTGTTACAGTTCTTGAAAATGTAGTCTTCGCTCCAGCTGCAGCAAAATCAACTTGCTTGACTGTTCCCTTTGGAAGATTTGGATCATCTTCATATTTTGGTTCTGGGGCAGGAGTTTGAGATAGGATAACGGGTGTTGTTATTTCTGAAATTCTTCCGTCGCTTGTTCCGTAAAGCATAAACGTTAATCTTTGCTCCGAATTATCAATTACTGTTTGAACAAGAATATGGTGTCCTGTATCGTTCTTAAACTTAAGATCAATATTTGGAGTATAGATTGCAGCATCTACCCCAGGAGCTGAATCCTGCTCATAGTAGCTAACTCTATATGCATGTTGGTTCCTTTCTGTTATTGGTAGACCTGCATTTAATAAAGCTCTAAAGAATGTTGTCGAGACCTGACAGACCCCTCCTCCGTCACCAAGGACAGTTCTACCATTTTGAATAACGTAAGCCTGCTTATATCCTGTTAGAGATGAAACATCACCTATGGTGTTATTGAAAGAAAAAACCTCACCAGGTGGAATTAATACTCCATTAAGACGCGTTGCTGCTAGATTTATATTATAGATTCTATTCTCGATAGATCCTTTAAAAGTAGAAGTTCCAGTTCCGATAAGTTCCTTGATTCCCATCTCGTTAACCTTATCCGTAGTAAGATTCGGTTTTAATATTTTTACGGGAATAGGAATTGTTACTATTTTTTGAGCGGAATAATTTGAAATCATTTTAGCTTTTGAAATAATCTGTTTGTTGAATTCTTCTTTGTTTACCTCCTGCCCATCGCTTGATGCTTTAAATTCCGTAACTCTTCCGTTTTCAAAATTAAAGACAGCTTCTGTCGGTTTTTCATTTATTTCCTCAATAAGAGAATCTAATTTTTTATATAATTTATCTTCTGAAAATTTATATGAAGAGGAGAGGTTAATTCCCATTGTGTATGACTGAAAAATCAGACTTAAATTTGTAATCGGATCTTTGGATCTCCCAATACTAAGAGCCTGAGCGGTTAAAAGATCTTCATCGTATCCAAAGTCAATTTCTCTTGCGGATACCGTAGCGGATTTATCCTGATAACTAAATACGAACGCTGCATCTGAAGCCTCATTATTTTTCTGAAGGAAATAATTATTTACATCAGTTTCTTTTTTATTACTAAAATCAATGCCATCGATTTTTACCCCTGGATAAATTTTATCTTTGTAATACTGTTGGAATGCAATATATGAAAAGCTAGATATTAAAAAAAGAGCAATTATAGCACCAGCAGAAAACCAAAAAGTTATTCTACTAGCTTTTTTAATGTGTTTTTTTTCTATTTTTTTTATTTTATTTAAAGAAGATTTCATTGTGTGAAGAGTCCTGATATTATACTATATATGTATGCCAGAAGGAACGATTTTTCAGGAAGGTATTCCTGCTACCCAGAATAACGCCCCGCCGGCAGTGCAACCACAGGTTTCCTATACAAATCCAAGTAAGGAAAAAAGCGAGGATAAGCCTTCTGGGTTTCATCCAAAAAGATTAATAAAAATTGGTATATTTCTATTTGTTCTACTAACAATAATATTTGTCATTATTTCTTTGTTATTACCGAGATTAAATTCTAAAGAGAAAAATGTAACTCTAATCTATTGGGGAATTAAAGAGGACGCGTCGGTTTTGGAACCGGTTATAAAAGAATTTGAAAGTAAAAATCCAAATATAAATATTGAATATTCTATGCAAGACCCAAAAGATTATAGGGAGAAACTTACTACTAGAATTAGTACCGGTAATGGTCCTGATGTTTTTAAGTATCACAATACTTGGTTTCCTATGTTAAGAAACGATCTTCTTCCTCTGCCTAAAGAAACGATTGATAGAAATAAATTTAATGAAAGTTTTTATAATGTGGCTCAAGAAGATCTTATAAAAAACGGAGCGATTTACGGAATTCCCGCGGAAACTGACACCCTAGCTCTATATGTTAATACTTCATTGTTCGCTGAAGCTACTGCGACTCCGCCAGCGACATGGCAAGAATTCATCGATGCATCAGAAATACTTACGAAAAGGGATGAGTCGGGAAGAATTGCGGTGGGTGGGGCGGCGATTGGAACATATGATAATGTGAATCACGCTCCGGACATAATTTCTCTTCTCTTTGTTCAAAATGGAGTAGATTTTGAAAATATCTCAGATTTTCCTGAAAAAATTTCTGATGCATTAAGATTTTATACGACATTTGCATTAACTGAAAATGCAGTATGGAATACGACACTCGATCCATCTCTAAGCGCATTCACTCAAGGCAAACTAGCAATGTATTTTGGGTACTATTGGGACTATTTTGAAATTAAGGCAAAGAATCCAAATGTAGAATTTAAAATTTTTCCAGTTCCACAGCTCTTAACTGACAGCAGAAAAAATATTGCAAGTTATTGGGCAGACGGAGTATCAGCGCAAAGTAAAAACCAGAAGGAAGCGCTTAGGTTCATTCAGTTTTTGGCAGAAGAGGATACTCAGAGAAAGATTTATCAAGAGCAGTTAAAGAAAAGAGGACTAGGTCAGCCCCCGGGGCATAAG
>CAZNVD010000051.1:0-3788 GCA_964576505.1 uncultured Methanosarcinales archaeon | reverse complement strand
ATGTCCTAAAATTTGTGTCTTTTACTAAACATTAACCACTCTCCAAGGAAAAATTTATAAAGAAAAATAAGTTTCTCCAATGTTTATGGGTATGCTAACATATGCGGCAATTCCATTGCAATATTTGGGTATTTCAACTAGTACAAGAAATGCTGTAGTTGAAAGACCGGAAGAATATATTGTGCTTCCTCATGTTAATAGTACACCTATAGTTCCGATAGTTCAACTTACCTATAAAGAAAATATTTTAGCAGAGATTGAACGTCTCGGAGGCATCTGGATTCATACAAAAGGTCACTTTGCTCAATATAGAACTGTTCAGATGGATAAACGATTTGTTGATCCGGAAACTCATAGATTGTATCCTCACCTTGCTGATTCAATACACGGGGATGAACAAGAATTTCGCAGATATTATAGACGATTAATCGGTATTGACACAGATTGGCGAACTGATGTGCATGATGAGAAAAGGCTCATTAAAGATGCTTTAAAATACCATAGTTTAAGCAGACTTGGTTTTAAACATGATATGAGAATAGAAGGGGATAAGGCTTTATATATTGATTTCCCGCATGTAGCCATATCTGCAACTAAACAACAACTTGCAAAATCAACTGGTTTAGAGGCACTGCTTCAAGAACCCGCTCCTGGAGTTAGAATACAAGACAGAGATTTGGTTAATAGATTAGTGGACCATATTGAATTATATAACCGTCATGGAGTTCAGGTGGATAGGGTGGATATAATGGAGTTGCCTTTGTGGAAGAGAACTGTCTATGCTCCTAAAGGCGGATATTTGAAAGTAGTTCCTGTAAGACAAGATGAAGTGCTGCAATATCATACTAATGGCACTGCTGAGCTGCAAAAAGGCGCTGGCTCTTTATACTCAGAATTCTTGGTATTTTCGCATCAATATCAAGGAAACCCTGTGAAAGATCCTTCTCCAGTAGCAGCTGTTTTAAAAGACTTTTCTGATGCAGCTTCTAAAGTTCCTTCCAGAGTAGCAGCCTTTTTAAATCTAGGTCCTCTTCCTACTCAAAAGGAGATTGCTTCCAGGCTAATTGAAAAAAATATGATATCAAGAAATTACACTGCAGCTAACATTTCTCCAGCCGAAACTTATTCACATGTGAATGCCATTTCGCCGGTAGAAAACATTTCTCAAGCAGAACCTGTTTCTCGTGCAGGAGCGGCTTCCTAATTTATAGCATTATTGTCCAGTAGTAACAAAATGCAAACCTTTATAAACTAATATGTATTTCTCCAGAGTATGGCAGAATATACACCTAATTTTGAAAGTCTTGACGCAGCGCTTGATTATTTTGGCCACAGTGCAGAACTTGGCTTGCCTCTAAGAGCTAGGCTGCAGACAAAATTTGGTCCTGAAAATAACAGATCAAGCAGTTATAATTCACTTCTTAAAGTTTCTGAAAATTATCTAAGTAGGCATCAGGAATTAAAAGGTAGGGATGCCCACCAACTGGCTATAAATGCTTTAGCACTTTCTAATGACCCAAATAGAGCGTTCAGCGCTATTGATGATATGATTATAGAAATAGGCGATAATTATGCAAAGTTACTTGAGGGCAAGACTAATCCAACACCTAGTGACAAGGATTCTGCTGCTGAAAAAGCCCAGGATGAAATAGTTGATATGCTTAATAGAAGTCCGAAAGAAGGGTTTATCAAAATCCTTTATTTAGAAAGATTCTTAGATATGTACATTACAAGATTAGATCAAACTGCCCAAGGAGCCCCAATCCAAGTTCAAACATTACCGCCTGCAAAGGTAGTAAGTGGGGGACGGCGTCCTAATTAAATGTTATTGTAATTTTGTTTGATATTACATTTTTCATTGATGTTCTTCTTTCACCAGTTATTTCAACTATTATATCCTGCGTGCCAGGAAAATATTTTATTAAAAAATCGCGATTTATAACATCTCTAATAATTCTGCCTGTGGTAACAATTCCCCCAATACTATTCGCTGTACCATCAGGGTTTAATCTTTTCCATCTATAATCATATCCTGTACCTTTCAAGTTTGTTTCAGCAACGAACTCGATTTCCTTATATGATTCGTTAAATACATCGCCGTTTTTAGGTTTTCCTATTTTTACCCAGGGTTCTTCTGCTATTATCGGTGCGATTGTTTGTGCCTGAACGTCTTCTTTGGTCCGCATATGCGGTTCAAGTTTTTTTGCCAATGTTCCTAATTTTTTGCGCTCTTCTGCAAATTTTTTCTGAATATTACTTGCTCTTCTTGCTCTCAATTCTGCTTTAGCCCGCTTTATTAGGTAGTCAGCTTCATTTAAAGCAGAAAAAGACCTTCTCTTTACAAGTCTCCAGCTGAGTTTTCTCCTTACTCTAAAGCTTTGTTTTAGTCTTTTAAGAATTTTCTTTTTCCTTCTACTGATTTCTGTTGTTTTCACAACTTCAGGAACTGCTGCTTGAACCTCTTCTAAAGCTCCCTCAACTCTTCTTTCTCCAGCTCCCAATGCTTCTACAACATCATCTGCCCCTGCTGTCCGTGCTTCTGTACTTAAAATGTCAAGAACTTCTGCTTTTTTAGCAAGATCTCTCGCAACCTGAGATGCTTCTTTATTACCTTTTAATATATCTTCAAAAATTCTAATTTCTTCTTGATTGAAAATTTTCTTAAAACTTTCAGATTGAATTATTTGTTCAAGTTGAATAATATCTTGCTGTTCAATAAAAAATACCAGATTATTTAAAGTGTCTACTTCATCTTTGTCAAACCATTCTCTATTTCTACCATAATTAATCCAATATTTTGCATGAGCGAAATCATTAGATTGAATAAAAACAGTAACATTATTTTTTATTATTGCCCTGTTTTTGTTTCTTACTTCAATAGTCTCTCCTAAAAATCCTCTTTCTTTTAATAAGTGTAATAAATTATAAAATAATTCTATCTCTGTATGCAGAATAACCAGAAAATTTCCAAAATTACTCAGACTTTCTCTCCAAGCTTCTCTGTAATTTTTTTTTCTATTCATCTCTTCCAAAACTGGCTTGAACCACCTTTCTAAGAAATACTGCTCTTTCTCAATATATCGCATCATGTCTCTATAAGCTTGATGAACTTCTTCTCCGCATTGTGATAAATTTTTGCTCATATTAATTCCGAACTTGTCTTTTATGCTTATATTATCATTATCGTCTTGGTAATGCACCAATTCGTCATTTGCTTTCATTAAAGAATTAACTAACGGAAGAAGTCCTGTATCTTGATGAAAAGGTCTGTGTTTTAAGATTACTACTTGCTCTTCTTCTGAATAAGCCAATGCAGGCTCCTTAACTATTTTCTTTACTTCTCCAACTAAATTTTTTAATTCATCAAATATTTTCTTCTTTGTTTTAAAAATTTCAACAAGCTTTAGAATAAAAGGATACATTTTATTAGCCTAAAAGCTCATCAATTTCTCTTTTTTCTTTTGGTGTTCTCGCTGTTTTGCGCAATCTTTCTGCAATAGCTGCCATCTCTTCTGCTGCTTGTACATGTGGAGGTCTTGGTGGGGATGGAACAACTTTTGGAGGTGTAGGCTCTTCCATTCTTTGCTTTATCTCACCTAATTTTTGTTTCCATGGCTCCGTAGCTATTTGAGCAGCCTGTCTTTCTTGAAATTCCCTATATTCTCCTTCCCATTCTTCTCTAGGCATATCTGTTGGCAAAGTTTCAAAAGGTGCTCTTCCTCTTTCACCTTTTTTTAACATAGCTTTTTCCTTAGCCCTAGAATAAGATATTTTTGTTTTTCCTTCTC
>CAZNVD010000050.1:703-3895 GCA_964576505.1 uncultured Methanosarcinales archaeon | reverse complement strand
CAAAAACAATATAAACAAGAAGCCTTGGATTTTTGCCTTCTAAGATGAAGCACAAGATTTCAGTTTTTCCAGGAGATGGTGTAGGACCAGAATTGATTAATGAGGGAATCAAGGTAATTGAGAAAGCTGCTGAACTTGACAAGTTCGAGGTTGAATGGGCAAAATATCCCCATGGGGCAGAGCACTACATTGAGACAAAAGAGGAATTAAATGAAAAAACCCTCAAAGAAATTAAAAATTCATGCAATGCGATTTACTGCGGCACTTTTGATATTGCAAACGGGCAGAAGGCTTCCAATTTGATAAGGGCATATTTTGACCAGGCTATCAGCTTAAGGCCGGTAAAATTGCTGCCAGGAGTTGAAAGCCCGCTGGCAGGCAAGACTCATAACGAGATAGATTTTGTTATCATAAGGGAAAATTCTGAAGACTTTTACATAAAAGCAAGCGGAAGGGCTAAAAACGGAAAGAACAGGCACCAGCTGGAAATTGAGAACGGCGCATTAAAAGCAAAATTCGGGCTCAATATAGAAGCAAAAGGAAATGAGATTGCATACCAAATGGGAGTTTTGAGCAGAAAAGGCTGCGAGAATGCTGTCAGGTACGCTTTTGAATATGCAAAAAGAAAAAACAAAAGCAGGATTGTATCTGTTGACAAGGCAAATGCTATGGAGTACTATAGCTTATGGCGCGAGTGCTTTGACAAGATTGGAAAAGAGCACAATAACATAGAATATGAATTCGAGGTTATTGATACAGCTGTTATGAATCTTATAAGGCAGCCGGAAAAGTATCAGATTATTGCAGCACCAAACATGTTCGGGGACATTTTGAGCGACTTGGGCACAGCAATACAAGGTGGATTGCTGTTTGCAGCATGCGCCAACATAAATCCCAGGGGAATTTCAATGTTAGAGCCGGTGCACGGCAGCGCTGCAAAGCTGAAAGGCCAAGGTATCATAAATCCAATTGCAACAATATGGGCAGGAGCTTTAATGCTGGATGCAATCGGGCAGCAGAAATCCCATGATTTAATAATAAAGGCAATAGAGCTTGTGCTTAAAGACGGAAGAACCAGAACACATGACTTAGATGGAAACAACACAACATCAGAAATGGGGGATGCAATTGCTGACAAGCTGATAGAGATTTATGAATAAAATTGGTATATTGAAAAATGGCTTAACTAAAAATGAAACTGCCGCGCCCGGACTACTATCAAGGAATATTGCAGCTTAGGGACATTAATGACGAGATATTTAGTTTTGTTAAGAATCAGATAAAAAAAGAAAGCGATGTTGCAATAACAAAGACAATAAAATATTCAAATGGCATCGACCTTTACATCACTTCCCAGAAATTTATAAGTGCCTTGGGAAAAAAACTGAAAGACAGCTTCGGCGGCGAGCTGAAAATAAGCTCAAAGCTACACACAAGAAGCAGGCAGGGAAAAGACCTTTACAGGGTGAATGCGCTTTTCAGGCTGTCAAAGCACAGAAAAGGCGATGTTGTTATGGTAAGAGGCGACAAAGTAAGGCTTATAAGCGTCGGCATAAAGATATTTGCAAGGGACCTGAAGACAGGCAATAAAGTGACGATAAGAAAAAGTGACCTAAATTAGCTCCTCTTTCTCTCTTTTGTAGTCATCAACAATTTTCCTAATCCAGTTGACTTTGCTCTTTTCCATTTCAAAGTGCCTTTTTTCCACAAATCCGAAATATTTGTACTCGTCAATTTTCAGGCTTTTACCGCTCATAAACAAAAATGGAAGCTCTGTTTCAGCTTTATTGCTGACCGGCTTTTTGCATACAATGACAAAAACCTTGTTTTTCAACAGGCCAACCACGTCAGCGCTTGCAATATTCGGGTTATCAACAAGAAGAATGTCGTTGGATTGTATATTTAGCACCTTATTCTTAAAATTGAATTCGTTAATGCCAAGCGTATCAAGCTTTTTTAGTATGTAATAATTGTTGATCTCAGACACAATCTCATCAAGCTTTTTTATTAATAATTTTAAATGCTCCGCCTCTTTCTCTTTGGATTTAACTTTGTTTTCTAAAAATCTTATTCTATTTTCTTTAAAGTCCATTTGCGGTTTATTGGTGGTTTTTGGCTCTTCTAATTTGGTTTGTTTTTCCATATTAATTATTTTTTTCTTGAGGCTGCTGTTGTACGATTTTACCAGCTTTATTTCTGTCTCAGATTTCTTCAGTTTATTGTACAATCTCAAAAAATCATTTTCGCTTGGCTTTTTCTCAGCTATAACCTTTTCCATCACCTTTGATTCTTCATTTTTATCTTCTATTATGCTGACAGCATTTTTTATGCTGATCCTTTTTGCGATAACAAGCTCCTTTATCCTGTCCTTGAGGCCGTGCTTTTTATACTCTTCAGCAAAAAAGTCTATCCTGTCAAGCAATGCTTTTGTTTCTTTGTATGCAAACAATGCAGATGCAAGAGCATCTCCCTGATGCTCATCGCCAAAGTTGAAGCTGCTTATCATTTTCTTCTTTTCATCAACTTTGAGGTCCTCTTCAGGATTTATTACTCTTGCTCCAAGCTTTGTTGCAAATGAATATACAAGATTTGGAACTTTTGCCTTGTCTGTTCCAACCAATACAACCTTGCCAATATCAATTGTCTTAGAAATTATCTGATTTAAATCAAGCTGTTTTGAAGAGCCCAAATGGACCAAATTTCCCTCAATGTCAAGAACCGCGTACCCTATGGTTGTCCCCGGGTCAATGCCTACGATAAGCAGTTTCCTGTTTTCCATCTACTTTTTTGTGTATTTTGCAGATTTAAAAATATTGCCATAAGCTTTATAAGCAAAGTTGGAATACTTTGCTTTATGAAAAATGAGGTTAAAGGCGTCATAGTCCGCGGCCTTGGCGAAGGAGCTCATTTCATGTCAATGCAGCATTACCAAAAGGAGATGCAAAAAAAGCTTGGATTTAGGGCTTATCCCGGCACATTAAATTTAAAAATAAATAAAAAACAAAAGGATTCATTTAAAGAAAGCATGCCGATTAGAATTGATGGATTCAGGCAAAAAAATAAGGAATACGGCGGGGCAGACTGCTACAAGGCAAAGATCAATAGCATAAACGGGGCAATAATAATCCCCCATCTGACAAAACATAAGGAGATTGTCGAGTTTATTGCTCCTGTCCATCTGAAATCAGAGCT
>CAZNVD010000050.1:0-693 GCA_964576505.1 uncultured Methanosarcinales archaeon | reverse complement strand
AAATAAAGGTTGAATTGCTATGAAAATTGGAATAGCAGACACAACATTTGCAAGAGTTGACATGGCAAAATTCGCGATAGATGCAATTAAAAAAAACTCTGATGCAAAAATAGCAAGGTACACTGTGCCAGGATTCAAGGATTTGGCTGTTGCATGCAAAAAGCTTATTGAAGAGGACAAATGCGATATTGTAATTGCCCTTGGCATGGCCGGCAAAATGCCTATTGACAAGCAATGCGCGCATGAATCATCTTTAGGATTGCAGCAAACTCAGCTAATGACAAACAAGCACATTCTTGAAGTTTTTGTCCATATGGACGAGGCAAAAACAGAAAAAGAAATATACAGCATTGCAAAAAACAGGGCAGAAAAGCACGCATTGAACGCATTGGCGCTGCTGAAAGGCAGGACAGAGCTAACAAGATATGCAGGCACGGGCAGAAGGCAGGGCAAAGATGATGACGGGCCTATTAAGATAAAATGACGGAAAAGCTAGGCATGGTTGTTTCATTGTTTAACTATGAAATAACAGGCGAAATGAGCAAAAAAGCCCGGGAAAGGGCAAAAGAAACAGGCGCTAAAATTGTCAAGATAATTGAAGTGCCGGGTTCTTTTGAGATACCTTTTGCAGTCAAGGAACTGCTTGACGACAAGAACATTGACGGAGTTGTTACAATAGGCACAATCATCAAA
>CAZNVD010000049.1:0-3918 GCA_964576505.1 uncultured Methanosarcinales archaeon | reverse complement strand
ATCCCCTTATCACACTTTCGTGCATTGTAAAGGTTTCGCGCCTGCTGCACCCCGTAGGGCTAGGGTCCTTTTCTCAGTACCCTTCTCGGGGCTCCCTCTCTCAAGGCCCCTACTGATCTTCGGCTTGGTGAGCCGTTACCTCACCAACTACCTAATCAGCCGCAGTCCGATCCTATGGCACGAGTTTCGGGGAAAGGACATTCCAGTACCAATCCCCTATCAAGTATTAGCCCCAGTTTCCCGGAGTTATCCTTGACCATAGGGTACGTTGACAACGTGTTACTGAGCCGTCAGCCGGTGGTATTGCTACCCCCTGACTTGCATGGCTAAGTGGAATCCAGATAGCAGCAGCCTCCTGCAGGATAAACAGGTAATCTAATTGGTCGCTAAAGCTGAAACTGAACTTAAATTAACTTTGGTTTTCATCATCCCACTCGTGTCTGAGATCCTCAAACACGTTGACAACCTAAGTTGTCAATAATATGATTTTTTAATTTCTGGTGGCAATTAATAAAAAAACATGAAAATATGAAAAAAATGCATCAACCTTGTTGAGCACGTCGTCTACGTCTTTTATCTTTAAGCTTTTTTCGCTGCCATTTCCAACGCATTTGGCCTTTTTTCTTCCATCGTCTTGAGCTTCTTTTCATTCTCTAACAATTTCTTTGATGTTTGTCACTCATTTATAAAGGTTTCCCCTTCGTCTGAGCGCTTATTTCCTCAAAATTTTGAGGTTTGGCGTGTTCTCCGAATAACCTTGCTGCAGCCAGCTATTATTTAAAGGTTGCCCTAATTCTTAGTGTTGGGTGTATTGCCTGAATTCTTAGTTTGTTGCTCATTTTTTTCTTCTGCTTGAAGAAGAAACAGTATTTCAATTGAATTCTTCAATAAGAAACATTATTAACTCATTGTACCTTGAATTTTCTTATGACTTTCCTCCAGGTTTCACCAGAAAACCTTTTAGTTGCAGTCAACCCAGCTAAGTATTCTGTTGAAAGAATATTGTACTACGAATCCAAGTTGAGGCAAGGCAAAAAAGTTTCTCATATTCTCGTTGTAGAAAAGACAGATTCTTTGTTGAATCGATGTAAAAGATATTTCCAAGAAACAGCTCATGCTGAGTATGGTCGCTTGATTGATTCTTTGAAGTCCTTGCAATCTCAATATCTTCTTATTCAGGGGATGTATATTGCAACTGCCACTGTTAGGTGTGAACTTCCTCTAATCTGCAAGAATGTTAATTATTCTTTTGCCTCTAATTACCATAGACAACGAAAGGCAATAGAACGCATGACTTCACGTCTTCTGAAAAGAATGATGATAAATGATATGTTTCTTACTGTTTATGATCTGGCTAATTACTCACTTCCTGACTGAAATATTTAAAGAATTATTTCGATTTTTTCACAATTGGACCTTCTGATGAATCACGTACTTCAAATCCACTTTTTTCAATTTTTTTACGTAATTTATCGGCGACATCAAACTTCTTTGCAGCCCGGGCATCTTCTCTATCTTGAACAAGTTTTGCAATCGTTTCAGGAACAGTATCTTCAGTAACAAGTTCAAGATTAAGTCCAAACACAGTGTCAAATTGTTTTACAAGTTCTAATTTTTCACCATCTGAAATCTCTTGATCTTTAACTACTTCCCACAAAACAGCAAGGGCTTGTGGAACACCAAGGTCTTGTCTAATTTCTTTTTCAAACTGATCTTTGTATGCCTGAGCTTTTTCTCCAATTTCAACATCTTGATCTGCATTATTTATTATTTCTGCAACTCTGTCTTTTAATTTACTAAATGTGTGCCGAGCATTTTCAAGTGCTTCCCAGCTGAAATTCATTTGCTGGCGATAATGTGCGCCAAGCAAAAAATATCTGTAATCAAGTGGATCAACATCTTTTTCTTCAAGAGTTTTAAGAGTAATAAAATTCTCACCTGACTTTGCCATTTTTGCATTACTCAAATTCAAAAATTCCCCGTGCATCCAGAATCTGACAAATGCCTTTCCTGTTGCAGCTTCTGATTGTGCTATTTCATTAGTGTGATGCACAGGAATGTGGTCGATTCCACCGCAGTGAATATCAAATGTCTCTCCGAGATATTTCATAGCCATTGCACTACATTCAATGTGCCATCCTGGAAATCCGTCACCCCATGGACTCTTCCAGTGCATAGTATGATTTGCATTTTTTCCTACTCGTTTTTTCCATAATGCAAAGTCAGTTGGATTTCTTTTGTGTTCTCCAACTTCTACTCTTGCGCCTGCTTTAAGTTGTTCAATGTTAAGTCGCGCAAGTTTTCCATACTTCTCAAATTTAGATGTATCAAAGTAAACTTCTTCATCTGTTTCATATGTGAATCCTTCCTTTTCAAGTTTCTCAATTAATGCTATTTGTTCTTTAATGTGCTCGGTTGCCTTGCATAAAACACTCGGCAACAGAATGTTTAATTTTTGTGCATCATCCAAAAAAGCCTCGGTATAAAATTCAGCTACCTCCCAAACAGTTTTTCCTTCCCGTTTGGCACCTTTATCCATCTTGTCTTCACCTTCATCCGCATCAGAAGTGAGGTGACCAACATCTGTGATGTTCATGACATGATTAACTTTGAATCCTGCATTCAACAGAACTCTTTTTAGAATATCTTCAAAAATAAATGTTCTCAAGTTGCCGATATGTGCGTAATTATACACTGTAGGTCCGCATGTATACAATCCAACTTTTCCTTTTTCCAGCGGAACAAACTGTTCCACCTTTCTGGTCATTGTATTATATATATGCACAGTCATAATTCAGTAAGACTTGGTATATGTTTTAAATATTTCTTAGCTGCTATAATCAATAGATTCTCAGATTCAATTGATTCTATTGTTTCATGCTCCTTCTTTACCAACTACCCAAGACCATAAGCTTTAAATATACCTGCCCGTCTCAAAAGTTAAAACCAATGATTGACATGGGTCATGAGGTGTCACACATTCTCATACCCCTAAGGAGGCAAAAAAATGCAAGATCTTACCCAAGAACAGCAAGAAGACGTCTTTAAGGCTATTGAAGCCGCAAGAGCGACAGGAAAAATTTGCAAAGGAATTAATGAAGTAACCAAAGCAATGGAACGTGGCAAAGCAAAACTTGTCGTGTTTGCAAAAAATGCTGATCCTAAAGAATTAGTTATGCATCTACCTTTGTTAGGTAAAGAAAAAGGAATTTCTATTGTTGCAGTTGACAAGAAAGAAGATCTTGGCGCTGCTGCAGGTATTCAGAAACCTACTATTGCAGTTGCAATTACTAAAGAAGGAGAAGCCAAAAAATTCATGAAATCTTTTGGTGAATCCCCTGCTCCTAAAAAGAAAGAGTCTAAGGAAGCTGAAGAAGAAAAAGCCGAAGAGGCTAAAGAATAAATACAATGGCAGAGAAAAAGGGCAAAGTTAGGGAAGGAGAAACTGCAACTCAGGAAACAACAGCTTCAGCAGCACAATCAAAAGGCGCAATCAAATACTCTGATGCATATCGTGCAGTAGTTGAAGAAATTTTGGGAAGAACTGGTGCAAAAGGAGAAGCAACTCAAGTACGAGCAAAAATCCTTGATGGTCGCGATCAAAATAAAAATATTCGAAGAAACGTTAAAGGTCCTGTACGGATTGGCGACACACTCATGCTTCGCGAAACAGATATTGAAGCGCAGAAATTGCGCGGTAAGGGGCGAAAATAAATGGCAACATGTACATTTTGCGGACAATCTTTCGTATACTCGGGAAAAATGTTTATACGAAGCACAGGTAAAGTATTATTTTTCTGTGGATCAAAGTGTGAAAAGAATATGTTGAAACTTGGAAGAAAGCCTGTGAAACAAGCATGGGTAAGAAAGTTGAACAAAAATAAAAAATAATAATTAATAGCTAAAACTAAAACCAAA
>CAZNVD010000048.1:0-4034 GCA_964576505.1 uncultured Methanosarcinales archaeon | reverse complement strand
ATCCAAGTTCTTTAGTGATGTACTGTACTTTAGGTTTGAGATTTTCTTCAATAGAATAGTTGAAAAGAGAAGGATTCTTTTCAAAGATTTTGATGTCTAATCCAAGTTCTTTAGTGATGTACTGTACTTTAGGTTTGAGATTTTCTTCAATAGATAAGCTGAAAAGAGAAGGAAATTTTTCGAAGACTTCTGGAGAAAGATTTAATGTCTGAGTGATATATTGATAATTTTCTCTTATTCTTTCTATTGATGGTACAATGAAATCCGAATGCTGGAATCCATCTAATATTTTTACTGTGTTAAGGCCCAGGCCAACTATTTCTTCCAAGCGATTTGCGAATACTTGTGTTGTTATTGTCATGATTTCAATGTAGCACACTTAAAACAAAACCCATCATGAAAAATTTAAAAGAAAATTTACTGAAATTTATTCAGCGGCGAAGTCTTCAGCTTTTAATTGAATTTCTTTGCCTGTTCTTGCTTTTGAGTATTCGTTTGCAAGTAAGAAGTATGTTAATGCTAATGCCTGGCGGCCTTTGTTGTTGCACGGAATTGCGTAGTCAACATTGTTACATTCGTTGTTTGTGTCGCACATAGCAACGATAACACAGCCTGATGCTTTTGCATCGCGGATAACATTTTTGTCCTGCCATGGGTCAGTTGCCAAGAGAACTTTAGCTTCTGTGAATCCTTCTAGATTTGGATTTGTGAGAACGCCTGGTTCGTAGCGGCCAGCGAAAACCTGGGTGCCTGTTGCGCGGGCGAATAATGAGGCTGGTTTCCAGCCATTTTCCCGGCGACTGACTACGATGATTTCTTCTGGAGCGTAATGTGCTAAGAATAATGCTGCTTGTTTGATACGTTTATCAATTTCCTGAATGTTCAGAACAACAAGTCCATCGTTTCTTGTCTTGTAGATGAAATTACTCATGTATCTTGTGCGGAATTTTGTGCCGATGTGAACACCTGCTTTAAAGTAGGTCTCTGTTGGTACAAGGATTGTCTGTTCGTCAGTCATGATAGCTGTTTTGACACCACCTTATTAATAAAGGTTTTTGTTTTGGGCTGTGGAGGTGGTTGGACGTATTTTGGAACAATGTTTGCATAGATTCCAGGCAACAAAAGTATCATTTGAATCTATACGTTAGGAGAGCGCTTTAACAAGTGATATTTTGAAAATTAAAGTTAAAAAAAAATAGAAATTGAAAAAATGATTATTTACTTTTCATCTGGCATAGACATGTCGTAATCGTCGTCTGATTCTTCTTTATCAGAATCATCGCCAAATTCAGCAGTATCTATTGATTGAACAGGTTGTTGTGGTTTTGCTTCTTCGATTTTTTCAACAACTTCACCAAAACCTACTTTTGGTAGTGTTCTTAGAACTTTGATTTTTAATAAGTCTCCTTCTGCAACGTTTGGTACAAATATGATGTATCCTTTATGTCTCGTAATTCCATCGCCTTTTTCGCCAATGGCTTCAACTTTAACTTCAACAATATCTCCTTCTTTAACAGGAGGAGTCTGGTTATTAGTATTACTCACTCGATTATTTCGCCGATCCATATATTTCTCCGTGGAGCCTCGCCTGGCGCCACGGCTATATATAGGCATAGATATTTTTAAATTTATTGGTGAAGAAAAGCTTAATTTGCATTGAATTTGGAGTTAATTAATCGATTGAATCATGGCTTCCTGGCTTCTTTTTGGGGAGTTTTAAAAAGCAAGCTTACCACAATATAATAGCTTATTTACTCTGTTTCAGTCGCAAACTTTATAAATAGTTTGTCTTTCCGAAGAATACCATGGATACAGATACTTCTAGATTAGGTCGAAACTGACTTGCTAGAGCTATGTAATCTGTAGCCAATATGCCCTGGTGGTGTAGTGGCCTATCATACTGCCCTTTCGAGGCGGTGACCCGGGTTCGAATTTGGACAACCAACGTAAATCCCGGCCAGGGCGTAGAAACAACAATGGGCCGGTAGCTTAGCGGATGGAGCACCTGACTTTTAATCAGGTGGTCGCGGGTTCAAAAGAGTACAAAACTCTGAATGTCCCGTCCGGCCCGTATAATTACGGCGAATCGCCAATGGCGAATTTTGCTTTTGTCAAAGATCATAATTACAAAAACTCGTACACCCAACACAGCAGCCAAAATGAGGAAGAAACCAATCACCCTTGATGTCGTGAACAATCACGTACTTGTTCCTAAGCACGTGAAGTGTCCGGAAGCAGAGGTAAAAGAAGTTCTTCGCAAGTACCAGTGTTCTAAAGCAGATTTACCTCGAATAATTATTACTGATCCTGCTATTGTTAATGGTGGATTTGAAGCAGGGGATGTAGTGCGAATTGAAAGACAAAGTCCTACTGCTGGATTAACATACTATTACAGGGTGGTCATCAATGCTTGAACTGAAAAAGAAATTGCTTCAATCCCACTTTAAAGAGGGAAGTCTGGTCGCTTCTAATATTAGATCTTATGATAATTTTATCAAAGCCGGTTTACAGTCCATTATTGATGAACTTCCTGATATTGAACCTACTATTATTCCTCATGATATTGATGAACTTAAAATCAGATTTAGCAATGTGCGTGTGTCCAGGCCAGCGATAACTGAAGCTGATGGTTCTGAGCGTGTAATTTATCCACAAGAAGCGCGACTACGTCAAATGACATATGCTGCTAATGTGAGTGTTGATGTTGCAACGTACATTAATGGAGTTCAAAGAGATGTGTTTACAACTACTATTTGCAAGATTCCTGTTATGCTTAAGAGCGCAATATGTCACCTGCGTGGATTGAGCGGGGAAGAGTTAGTTCAACGCGGAGAAGATCCATGTGATCCGGGTGGATACTTTGTTATGAATGGAACTGAAAGAGTTCTTGTTCAGATGGAAGATCTTGTTCCTAATAGACTGTTCGTCGATACTGCGAGTACTGGACCTTCCAAGTATGTTGGAAAAATGGTGAGTGAACTTGGAAATTACAAGATCATGCACAAAATCGAACGTATGAAAGATCAATTATTCTATGCTAGTTTCAGTCGATTACAGAGAGTTCCGTTAATTGTTGTTATCAAGGCTCTTGGTCTTATGAAAGATGAAGAGATTACACATTTCGTATGTGAGCACGACCACTTTGATGAATTGTTTGTGAACCTGTTTAATTTTGCTGATATTAAGACTGAAGATGATGCTCTCGATTACCTTGCGAAGAAAATGAAGAGCACCAAACCAAGAGAAATCAGAATCGAGCGTATGAGAGATACTCTTGATAAATTCTGTCTGCCTCATCTTGGAATTGAAAAAGAAGATCGAATTATCAAAGCATACAATTTGTGTAAATTGATGAGAAAATTCTTGTTTGTAAGTAAAGGGCTTGTTCAAACTGATGATAAAGATCATTACACAAATAAAAGACTCAAATTACCAGGCGATCTTTTAGCTGATTTGTTCAGAACACACTTGCGTTCATTGATCAAAGATTTATTGTATAATTACCAGCGTATTGTTAAACGTGGTAAATTCCCGTCGTTCAAAGTTATTATCAGAGATAAATTGCTGACTGATGCTATGTCATCATCTATGTCAACAGGTAACTGGGTTGGCGGCAGAAAAGGAGTAAGTCAGAGATTGCAAAGGAATAATTTCCAGGAAGTTGTTTCATGTTTGCTTAGGGTAGTAAGTCCATTGTCGCCTTCGCAAGAACATTTCGCGGCCCGGGCAGTTTACCCAAGCCACCTTGGACGACTTTGCCCTATTGAAAGTCCAGATGGTACGCCAATTGGACTTAGAAAAAATTTGACAATCCTTGCTAGTGTTACTGATGGTCTTCCTGAAGAGAAGGAAGTTGAAGCAATTAATATGTTGAGAAACCTCGGATTGAGGGCGGTGCAATAATCATGGCTGAAGTATACATCAATTCCAATTATTTCGGAAAGGTTGAACATCCCGAGGATTTCGTACAACAAGTGCGCGATGAAAGGAGAGCTAATAAATTGAGTAAACAGCTTAATATCAGATATCACCAG
>CAZNVD010000047.1:0-4041 GCA_964576505.1 uncultured Methanosarcinales archaeon | reverse complement strand
GCTGCGGTTCAATTGGATTCAACGCCAGGAACCTGACCCGGGAAGACAGCAGGATGAGGGTCACTCTGAAGGGGTTACCAGACAAGCTGAGAAGTGCTGCATGGCCGTCGTCAGTTCGTGCCGTGAAGCTTTTTCTTTAGAAAAGAAAAACCTTGGAAAAAGAAAAGCTCGGTAAAGGTGTCCTGTTAAACTTTTTAGGAAAAAGTTTAATCAAAAACTAAAAAGTGCAGTCAGTCAGGAAACGAACGAGACCCGTGCCACTAGTTGCTACTGTCTGCCACGGCAGGCAGGCACTCTAGTGGGACCGCTGGCGCTAAGCCAGATGAAGGAGCGGTCGACGGCAGGTCAGTATGGCCTGAATTCCCTGGGGTTACACGCGGCCTACAATGCGTAGGACAATGGGATGCAACACCGTAAGGTGAAGCCAATCTCTTAAACCTACGCTTAGTTCGGATCGTGGGCTGCAACTCGCCCACGTGAAGCCGGAATCACTAGTAAGCGAAGGTCATCATTGCTGTGAAGGCCAGATGATTGAAGGGCCAATTGCCCCCATCGATAAATGAATGCAGATTGGGCGGATGGCTTTATGCCATATTGGTTTGACTATGATATCGAGAAGGGCAGTGGCGCAGCACAATGATGTCGTCGCAGCAGTGGAATCTTTCGCTGAATATGTCCCTGCACAGAATCAGACAACGATAACTTTAAGTCAAGCGAAAACCTAAATACAGATATGGAAAGGAAAATAAACATCAAACAGCTTATCCCAAAAAGAAGTCATACAAACACACCAATAAAGGTAGAACTTAGGAAAAACAAAGCAATTATATCTTGGAAAAATAAAGGCGGAGGGAAACATCCAAAGCCTGTATCAATTCCAAGAATTATTACTATAAATGGAGAGATAATTGCTTTAATGGGCTTCTTTCTAGGAGATGGCTTAAAAAGTAACAAAGGTGCTGCTTCCAGAACACTGTCATTTACAAATAGCGAACCGAAAACAGTGAAATGGGCGATGAAATTGTTCAGGATCTTTGGAGTACAAAAGAATAAAATAAAGGCCTCTGTTAGTGTAAGAGGGGAAATAAAGCCAAATAAAGTTAAAGATTATTGGAGTAAGGTAACAGATATATCCAAAGAGAATATTTCAGTAAATATCCGCCCATCTCTATCTAAATGGAAAAGAAATCTCCCACCAATCAAAAAATATGGTGCAATAAAAATTGAGTTTTATTCAGTAATTCTTAGAGATATGGCATTAGGATTGCTAAATTTATCTATTCTGGAAGCAAACCGGAACGCCAAAAGCGCTAAAGCTTTCCTAAAAGGTTTAGCAGCTGCTGAAGGATGCCCAGTAGTAAATCACGGAAAACTTGTAAACGTGGTAATAAGTTGCTGTGATGAGAAAAATAAAAAAATTATAAGAAATGTGATTAAGAGATGCGGCCTAATTCACAGAATTAGAAGTGATGGCATAGAAATACACCGAAATAATTTCAAGAATAAATATTATCATGATATTTTTTCTTATCATACAGACAGGCACAATAGATTTATGCTTGGCTTAAAGTCGTTAAAGCTCTGATTCTGGGGGAATCCTTGCACACAGAAAGCTGTGGCAAGATGGAATTCCTGCTACCTTTCGTGTAAACCGCCCGTCAAGCCATCTGAGTGAAACCTTGGTGAGGCTTGCGCTGAGCAAGTCGAATCAAGATTTTGCAAGGAGGGCTAAGTCGTAACAGATTGCCAGTGGGATCACTTTCACTTTTTTACGCTTGGCAAAAGCATTTATAATTTGCAGTAAAATGATCCGTATGGAAACTGTTGAATGGCTTGTAGGTATTATTGCAGGGGATGGAAGAATATCTGACAGATATGTAAGAGTCTATAACAACGATAAAGCTATAATCCAGAAATGCACAAGAATCTTCTACCAGAGTTTTGGATTACAGGAAGGCAAAATAAAATTCAGAACTCTTAAGAAAGATAGGAATGGATTCACAAGAAATTCTGAGACAATTGAGATCACTGTGAATTCACAAGCATTGGCTAGTAATCTAAGAAAATTAAAGAGAACTTTGTTACAAAAACCAGCAGATGACTTTATCAGTGGTTTATTCGATGCTGAAGGCTCAATAGATTTAAGAGGTACAATAACCTTATGGCAGAGAAAAGACAATCAAGGTAAAGAAATTGTACAAAGCATCAGAAAATGGCTAGATCGTAATGAAATAGACTTTGTAGAAGTCAAAAATATGGACTTTTACATAATAGAAATCCTAGGCTCTTACAAAAATTATACAAATCTGAAGAAATTCTCAAGTCTAGTGAATCTTTCTGTAGAAAGAAAGGTCAAAGACTTGGAATTGATTCTGGACATCTTCTCCAGACGAAATCTTATATCCAGAGAAGATGTGTTCCAATTTGTGAAAATGCAGAATTCTGTAACGGTCAGAGATATCATAGAAAACTTCCACATCCCAAAAATGAACGCCTACAGCGCGCTGAATAAGCTGGTCAAAGAAAATAGGATCATTAAGATCAAATCATATCCAGACCATTATGCTTATCCCGCTGGCATTCTACGATAAGGTAGCCGTACGGGAACGTGCGGCTGGATCACCTCCTAAATTTTTTATACGACACGTGCAGCTGATGGTTTGCCAATTCGTCGGAAGTTGCGGCTTCCGCGAATTTCTGGAGCTTCGCTCACAGAAATTGTCCATACCTGACATCCTTTTCTTTCAAAATCGCTTTTTATAGATTCTCGTGTTCTAACTCTGATGAACTTCAGGGAAGATAGGGAAATTGAGTATGAAGGGATTATAACGTTCGACGATGCATTGACAATATACCGTCGCATCATCTCCGTTGGCAGTAGAAAGCTCAATATATTCGGGCTTGATGCATTCAATTACACAAATGGTGCAATACTTACCACTGACATGCACTATGATGAAAATGATTTTACGGTTACAATCACTGGAAATCCATTGGAAATGGATATCGTTGCGAGTACAACGAAAGAAATTGAAAGATTCGAACAATATTTGATATCCAGTGCATCTCCAGACCCATTAATTGCAGACTCTCCGAATGTCAGATATCGGCATGAAACTGCTAGGTACGACACTGCGGATGTTCAGGATATGCCTGTTGATAGCGTGAATACGTGGAGACAGCCAAGGTCGATAGAATTCGGCAGTCACAGTTACCGTTGGCCGCTATCCAAGCATAGAGAAATAAGAATTAGGGGCGAATCTGGATTTTATACAGTTACATTGATATCGGATTCTGTAAGAGAATTGGGAAAAATGGAAAGACAATTTTATCGCGTTATGTCTAAAACTTAGCTCTATTCCTGATAATATCCAGTGTTTCCCATTGCTAATGCAATTTCTGCTTTCTTCAATTCTTTGCCTCGGTAAGCAATGCGCTGTTTCTCGATAAACCACTTCAGGTTGTGCTTTGCCTCGTAGTCAAATATTGCAGCATAGATATCCTGCGATCTTTTTCCCTTGAACATTTTCAAGATTTCATGCTTGTAGTTGCATACAGCCACATGTATCTCCGAGTGATCGAAGTCGACCTTTATCAGGACATAGCAGCCGTCATCATTCTTGTGATCTTTATAATTATCATATGACTTGCATTCAATGACTTCAAAATCTACATGAAGAACTTTGTCCTTCACCCATTTAGGCCTGTCCGGTGTTGCCATAATTATCCTATAGAGATTATTCTTATATAGTTATGCAAAGAAATGATCGACATATAGTTTCTTTGCTAACTATATGTGAAGACATATGTCTTCACTATAAATCAATACTCAAACATTATTTGAACAATGATCCTTATCGCGACAAATGACTTGTTCTTCCGTGCAAAGATAGAAGAGGTAGCAAAGCAGAAGAACGTGAAAGTTGAGTTTGTAGATGGTTCGAGCCGAATAAGAAATGCCAAACTGTTAATTATTGATTTGAATTTTGATAAATTCCCATCAGAAATAATAAGGAAAATAATTTAGAATAAAATAATTTG
>CAZNVD010000046.1:0-4071 GCA_964576505.1 uncultured Methanosarcinales archaeon | reverse complement strand
CATTGATCTCTTTGAATGCCATTCCTAGCGTGATCAAATGCTCTGTCGTAGCTTTGGAGCGAAAGGGAAGCGCAACGTCAATGTCGCGCCTGCTCTCATACACTATGATCCGTATCTTTCGCGGGGGGGTAAAGGAGAATTTTTCCAGAAGTTCCCCTGCCTCCTCCAACACTTTCTCCGGTTTTACCCCGCCCTCTGGTCCGTAAAATAAAACCCGGACATTCTTCGACTCATTTTCTTTCCAGGCAAACCGCGTATCTTGATACACAAAGGGGCCGGTTTCCAGGATGACCTCGCGCCCCTTCATATCTTGTACCGTAATCTTGGCGTTATCTATTTCTGTCCAGGCATTGAAAGAGCTCCCCTTTATCACAAAAACAATCTTGCGGGGATTGAGGTTTTCAAGGTCACTTTCTGGCGCAACCTGCCAGGACACGTTTCCCAACCTCATCTCAAGTCGCGAAGCCGTACGATTAATCGCAGGGCCGGTATTGGAATCAACGACCAAGCGCAATCCCGACGGAAAATTGTTCTCTATTCGCCACCCGGGCTGTGTAACCCCACAGGATAAAGCCAATGCCAAGATAAGAGTCGCCGCCAGAATCATCAGCTTTGTCATCGCCTCCTCCTTTAAAAAACGGCTGCTACTTCAGCAGACCGTTTACTTTTTTGAGAAGTTCCGTGATCTCTTCAGCAGGAACCGCGAAAGCTTGGAATCCTCCGATACCATACCCTAGGTCAACATACGCGGAGATCGTCGCGACAACCTCTTCTCCCTCCCCTACGACTACGACGCACATGCCGCTTACACCCGCACGAAACCTCATATCATAGTTAAGTTGTTTTTGCTTTACCAAAATATAATGTTTGTAATATTGAGGCCGGAGAAACTTGGGTATCTCGAATGTTTCCGCGCCTTCCGGCATACTCATAAGAAACTCATCTATGAGAAGAGCTCGGTCTGCAAGAGCTTCGGGAGTCGTAACCCATCCCAAGTCTCGAGCGATTACGAGACCGTCTGTTGCGTATGGGGCAAGGGAAAGGTAGCCCACAACACGCACGTCTGATCCTTCCGCGGGCGCCTTTCCCAAACGCGCGCTCGCCGGCAGTAAGAGGCCTTCTGAATCCCTGATCCTTACGATAGCCGTATCCGCCCTCCAATTAACCCACTCTTCTTTTACGTCTGCCGGATACCATACGCCGCCTATCTGTATCCACATACTGGACGCCAGTCCATCCAGAAACTCTGCAACAATGTGGGCGTTTGTCGAAAAAAGCCTCTTGTCTCTGTCAACGAGACACGTATTTCCCCGGCCATACAAATCCCCTGCCGCATCTCGCAATTCAATCGAAGCGGCATAAGAGGGCACTACAGCAGCGGACGTTTTTTCCGAAGGTGTCTCTTGTGTCGGCGCGGGAGTTACAGTCGTCGGCGCAGGAGCTAGGGTCGGGGCAGGTAGTGAAGGTTCGGGAGGCGCCACACTGGGTGGCACAACAATACCATTGCATGCCGCCATCATAACCACAAGAACCGGCAAACAGGCGAGCGCAATCTTTCTCATTCTCATTTCTTTTCTCTCAATCCTCCCTTGCGATCAAATTTTATTTGTCAATGTTCTGACCCCTTACCCTACAGTACATACGGAGACCTTGTCAAGTTTGTCGCAACGATATATAAAAGAATATTGTCCTTTAAAATAAGTTGAGGAGATCGGCATGAAAAGATCGATATTTGTTGTGTTGTGTTTCTTTTCTTTGCTCGCAGTCGCATTAATTGCTGACAACCCAAGGAAGGAGAGTGATAAGCCAATGCAAAACTCCGTTACCTTTGAGTATCTTCCCGGAAAGAAAATAAGCGGGACTGTTGCTGAAATTTTTCCCGATGGCACGCTACTGGTAAGGCCCGATAAAATACCGGAAGAGTGGCGGGTAAAAAATCGTGAACAAAGCGCTCCGTCTTACTTTCATGTTGACCCCAGGGCCTTCCTTTTAAGCGATTCTGATATGGGGAAAAAATATAGGGCGTATGAAAAAGAAATCACATCTCTTCCAAGCACAGAGTGGCGCAACCCGCCGGGAAAACTTTCGGCAAAAGGGTGTGAGTTTTATTACGAGGCCTTAAAAAAGCTTGACGCGAAGTCGCTTGGAAACAAGGACGGTTCCTCGATACAAATAACATATTTTGGGCACTCTTCTCTATGGGCAACAGCCCGATTAAGAGATCACGGCTTTAGCAACATAGTTGACCGCTGCGACAAGGCTTGGACAATCTCTGAAGACGGAGACACGTTGCTCTTCGTACTTTCGAAGGCGTCCGAACCACAAAAGCGCAAAAGAAACATGATTGTGAGGGCGACAAGGGGCGGAGGGGGTAAGATACTGTATATTTTGCCGGGTAACCATATCATGCTTGAAAAACACCCAACGAATCCGGATTTACTCTTTGCAAGTGTCGACGGCTGGCCGGATAGAAAATCTGGGAACCCCGACCCAAGGTGGCAGTCCGTGTACCTTTTTGATGTACATAACCCGGATAACTACAAAATAGTTCGCTATCCCCTACCCGCAAGCTCATATGCGCCTGTGGGCGACGAGCGGCTCTACGGTCACTCCGGGTTCTTCAGCAAAGATGGCAGATTCTTCTACGCCCTTCTTTACGGCTTTGAAGAAGAGGGTGGGGGCCTATGGGTAGCCGATATTTCCGAAGAAGACTTCTGCCAAAATGCGAGCTCGTTCGCGCAAATCTTTTCATGGGACCATGCCCTTTCATTCTTTTTCCTGCCGAAGACAGAGCACTCCCCCTATAATGTAGTGCTTATGACCGGCAAAGAAGTAAACGACGACTTCGCGATGACTCTTAATGCGCTTACAATAAGATTCGACGGGTTACAGTCCGAGCTTATTGAAAAAAAGAGGTTAATTACGATGGTGGGATGGAACCCTGTACCGTTTGCGTATAAACGCATATCAGATGACGAGATCTTGATATACATAGAAACCTACTTTAACTTTGAAAGCGAAATTGTCCCCCGCGTTAAAAATGTATATATAGTACCTATCAAATAGGAATTCCTTTTAAGTGGCCACTGATCTAAAACCAAACGCCCCGATGGCCATCGGGGCGTTTTACTTTGAGGCGATGTTACTTCGCTTTTACTTTCTTTTTGATAATCGTGTCAATAAGGCCGTACTCTTTGGCTTCGTCTGTTGTCATGTAAAAATCGCGGTCTGTGTCTCTCTCTATTTTTTCCAACGGCTGGCCGGTGTGCTTTGCCAGTATAACGTTTAACTTCTCTTTTATTTTTACAATATGGCGCGCTGAAATTTCAATCTCGACTGCCTGCCCCTCGACCCCGCCCATTACCTGATGAAGCAAAACCTCGGCGTTGGGAAGGGCGGAACGTTTTCCCTTTGTCCCCGCCGCAAGTATGGTCGCGGCCATGGAAGCCGCGATACCCACGCAAATCGTCGCGACATCCGGCTTCAGGTATTGCATCGTGTCATAAATAGCAAGGCCGGCGGTTACCGAACCTCCGGGGCTGTTGATGTAGAGCTGTATATCCTTGGTTGAATCCCTGCTCTCCAAAAAAAGAAGCTGGGCAATAACAGTATTTGCCACGGGGTCTGTAATCGGTCCTGTGAGAAAAACAATTCGCTCGCGCAAAAGGCGAGAGTAGATATCATACGCCCTTTCGCCATACTGGGTCTTTTCAATAACTGTTGGGATAAGATTCATGCCACTATTGCCCATGAGAGCAAGCTCGAATGGCGCGCAATAGTGAGCACCCTGAGCTTGCCGAAGGGTTCCATTATACAATAAACCCTACGATGAGCAAAGCAACGATGTTGAGAACCTTGATCATGGGATTAATTGCCGGGCCTGCGGTGTCTTTATAGGGATCGCCCACTGTATCGCCGGTTACTGCGGCCTTATGCGCTTCACTGCCCTTTCCGCCGTAATTCCCTGCCTCAATAAATTTTTTCGCGTTATCCCACGCGCCTCCTCCGGAGGTCATGGAAAGAGCGAGAAAAAGCCCAACCGTAATGCCCCCCACAAGCAACCCCCCGAGG
>CAZNVD010000045.1:0-4120 GCA_964576505.1 uncultured Methanosarcinales archaeon | reverse complement strand
TTTATTGATCCTACTCCAGGTAATATTACTAATACAACAAATTCAAGTTTTTTAGTAAATGTTAGTATTGTTGGTGGATTATTAGAAGAGGTTAGATGGAATTGGAACAATACAAATTACACTTTGTATAATGATAATTTGATTTTATTTATGAATTTTGATAATAATTCTATTTTTGGGGAGGGGACGAGTGCAAATAAAACTGTGGATATTAGTGGATACGGGAATAACGGAACGTGTATTCAAATGAATGAAACGGGATGTAACTATACAACAGGAAAATTTGGGAACGCCATTTCATTTGATGGTTCTAATGATTATATTAATTTAAGTGCCATGGAAATTAATGGGGGTAACATGACTATTAGTCTATGGGCAAAATCAGATGATTTAGATGTATGTTCTGCAGGATCTGGGGATTGTAGATTAATATCTAAGGCAGATGGAACAGCTGAAGCAGGTCATTATTGGATGCTTTCTACTATAGAGAGTCCTACTAGTTCAGATACGTGGACATTGAGGTTTCGATTAAAGACAGGTGGCACTACAACTACACTTTTAGCTAATAACAACATTTTATCTGAAAATGTTTGGTTTCATGCAGTGGTTGTTTATAATGGAAGTAATGTTATTTTTTATAAAGATGGGGCAAATGTTGGAAGCGCTTCAAAAACAGGAATTATTAGCACAAATAGTAGTGTTTATGCTTGGATTGGAAGGAATCCCGGACAAGGTGGTTATGGTACATTTGCTGGGGAAATTGATGAGGTAATGGTATGGAATAGAAGTTTTACTGCATATGAAGTTTATGAATTATATGTTTCAAATTTGTATAAATTCAATCAAACACAATGGTATTTAACTGTTAATCAAAGTTATAATAAAACCACAAGTTTAATTAGAGGAACTTATAGTTATTTTGCGTGGGTTAATGATTCTAGCGGAAATCAAAACATAACTGAAATAAGAACTATTAGGATAATAGATGACACAATTTTTCCTTTAATAGAATTAATTGATCCAACACCTATTGATGGAAAGATAACTACTAATACAAGTGTTTTAGTAAATGTTAGTATAATTGAAACTAATTTGAGAGATGTTAGTTGGAATTGGAATGGGACAAATTTCACTTTATATAATGATAGTTTAGTTTTATTTATGAATTTTGATAATCGAAGTGATTTGGGAGAAAACAATACTTTCTTTATGGATTTAAGTGGATATAGCAATAATGGAACAAATGTAAGTACCGCAGGGGGGAATAATCCTTATATTAATACTTCTAATTGTAAGCATGGAAATTGTCTTTCATTAAAAGGTACAACTGATAATCATGTTACTGTTGGAAATGGTTCATCTTTAAATATATCTTCAAATATAACAATAAGTGTATGGGCTTATCCTAATGTAGTTAACGCTTCTCATAGTCTGGTGGACAAAAGACAATCTACTGCTGCTGGTTGGTTATTTAGAGTAGATAGCGATGGAGCAGTTAGATTTCAAACCTCCGGGGGAACTATGAGTGATTCAGTGATTACAAGTGCTGCAAGTACTATTGTTGCTGGAAACTGGTATCATCTTGCTGTTACATATAATGGAACTGGAAAAACAATTTACGTTAATGGAAAACAAAATTTCACTGAAGCATCAACTGGTTATTGGAATGCAAGCGTATATTCTGTTTATATTGGAGGAGAGGGAAGGACAGGAGACAATGTTTTTAATGGGAATTTAGACGAAGTCATGGTCTGGAACAGACCATTAAATGCGAGTGAAATATATCAATTATATGCTTCAAATCTTTACCGATATAATTCGACACAGTGGTATTTAACAGTTAATCAAAGTAAAAATTCAACTGTAGGATTAGATAACGGAACCTATAGTTATTTTGCATGGGCAAATGATTCTAGCGGAAATCAAAACATGACAGAAAATAGAAATATTATAATAGGAAATGATACTGAAAGTCCATTAGTTTATTTAACAGGGCCTGGAAATGGAACAACTTACACTTCTACAACTGTAAATTTTGCAGCTAATTATACTGATAATGGAATTTTAGCTAACGCAACTCCTTATATTTATAATAGCACTGGAAGTTTAATAAATAGTTCTGAAGAACAAAGTGTTTCAGGAAGGAAAAATGATAGCAATGTTTCTATCATATTACCTTATAGCGATACTTTTAGATGGAATTATTATGTTTGCGATGTTAACAATATTTGTGTATATAATATTACGAATTTTACTGTAACTGTTACTGTTAGTAGTGGGGATACTACTAATCCTGATATTAATTTCACTGACCCAACCCCTGCAAATAATACTATATCGTTGAATAGAACTGTTTTAGTAAATGTTTCGATTGTTGAAAGTAATTTAAATGATGTAATATGGAATTGGAATGGAGATAATTATACTCTTATGAACGATAGCTTAATGTTATTTATGAATTTTGATAATAATTCTATATTTGGTGAGGGAACAGCTGAAAATAAAACAGTTGATTTTTCTGGATATGGTAATAATGGAACCTGTACTAGCATGACAGAGATTGGATGTAACTATACAACGGGAAAAAATGGGAATGCTTTGATTTTTGATGGTGTAGATGATTATATAAATGCTGGAAATGGTTCAAGTTTAAATTTGACAGAAGCTCTTACAATAAGTTTATGGATTAAAGCGAGAGCTCTAGAAGGAGATGATGGAGGATTAGTAAGCCGTTCATCAACTAAATATTTTGGATCATGTGGTACAAATATGGCTTGGAATATAGGTGTTTTGAATAATGTTACTTATTTTGAGTTATGTAATGGAACTACTAGTGGTTCAATAAGTATCACTGATACTTCTATTTTAGATCAAGAGTGGCATATGATAACCGGGACATGGTCTAAAAATAACTTTCCAAAATTATATTTTGATGGAAAAAATGTTTTAACTGGAACTGGTAATATAACTACTCCATTAACGTCATTTAATACTTTTGTGGAAATAGGTGGTGGGTCAACTGCTTTTGAATTTAACGGAACTATTGATAATCTTGTTTTATATAATAGATCACTTAGTGCAAATGAAGTTTATCAGCTTTATGCAAGTAATTTGTATAAATTCAATCAAACACAGTGGTATTTAATTGTAAATCAAAGCCAAAATGCATCAGGCGGATTGAATGAAGGAAATTACACTTATTTTGCATGGGCAAATGATACAAGTGGAAATGATAATACGACTGAAAAAAGAAATATTAATATTTCTCTTGTACCAGGAATTTTATTTATTGATCCTAGTCCTGCTAATGGAACGATAACTGGAAATAATAGTGTAATATTTAATATTTCTATTTTAGAAAGTAGTTTAAATAATGTAACATGGAACTGGAATGGAACAAATTATACTCTTTTGAATGATAGTTTAATTATCTATTATAATTTAAATAACATTTCAGATTTAGGAGAGAATGATAGTTATGTTTTGGATGTTTCCGGAACTGGAAATAACGGAACTGTTTTTAACGGCAGTTGGAATAGTAGCGGGAGATATGGAGGAGCTTTTTATTGGAATAAAAGTTTGAGTAATAGAGGTACGTTTATCAGACCTCCTGGAAATTATAATATTGTAAATAAAACTGTATTAGCATGGATAAAAAGAGATACGAACGGTAATTGGGATATGATTGCAGGATTATGTGCAACTAACTGGTATTTTGCTGTGCATGGTAATAATCAACTTCTTTCTTCTCATAATAACATAAGTGGATCTCAAAAAAGTTGTTATAGTGGAAGCGAAGCAACTATTACTGATAATAATTGGCATTTTGTTGGAATGTCAATAAGTTCTAATAATACAGATGGAGTAAATGTAACTCATTATTTAGATGATAAAATAGTTAGTTGTTCTAATACTGAAGGAATATCAGAAAGCAGCGTAACTATTCAATTTGGAAGTTTTGTTAGTGATTGTGGAGTTACTGATAATGTATTCAACGGAACAATAGATGAAATTATGTTTTGGAATACTACTCTTCCTCCTTCAGTTGTTCAGGAATTATATTTTACAAATCTTTACAGATTTAATTTAACACAATGGTATTTAACTGTAAATAAAACAA
>CAZNVD010000044.1:3992-4712 GCA_964576505.1 uncultured Methanosarcinales archaeon | reverse complement strand
CATTAAAACGCCGATGGCCATCAATACTATAACTATTATGGCGGGGTAAATCATGGCCCCCCTTACCCTAGATCTTAAATCATAATCGCGCTTCATCTGGCGCGAAAGAAGAATAAGGGTTTTTTCAAGCTTTCCGGAAATCTCGCCGGAAGCAATCATGTTTATAAAAATATCGCCAAAAATTTTATTATGGGGCATCATGCTTTCCGAAAAACTTTTGCCCTTGGTTACATTTTCAATAATATCAAATATTATCTTTTTGAATTTCAGATTATTAGTTTGTTCAGCCATGGCGTTCAGGCTTCTTACAAGCGAAAGCCCGGCCCCAATCATAACCGCCAGATTTCTGGCAAAATTTATTTTTTCCACGAGACTGATTCGGCTTAACCTCCACAAAACACTTTGTATGTCAAAACCTTTTTTTTGCTTTGTTCCTTTGGCCCACGATTCAATAAGTAGCAGGTTTTTTGCTCTTAACTTGGCGGCAATGTCGCGTTCGTTTTCCCCTTCTTCCTCGCCCTCAATTTTTACGCCGGATTTATCTACGGCGATATATTCGTAAAGCATGTACTATCAACGAATAACGAATCTTTTACGAATATACGAATACGGTTTAAAATTCGTAAATTCGCGTTAGATTCGTAATTCGTTGATGACTTACTCACTGGTTACCCTCAACACTTCCTCAATAGTCGTTATTCCCTGCGCTGATTTCAACAA
>CAZNVD010000044.1:1312-3982 GCA_964576505.1 uncultured Methanosarcinales archaeon | reverse complement strand
TCGTTTTCCCCTTCTTCCTCGCCCTCAATTTTTGTGCCGGCTTTGTCTACGGCTATATACTCAAATAACAATTGAATTAGGAATTAGGAATTAGGAATTATGAATACGAAGGACGTTAAAACCCCATAATTCATAATTCTTGATTCATAATTCAGATTTTTACTCGCTTGTTACCCTTAAAACCTCTTCAATCGTCGTTATTCCCTGCGCTGATTTCAACAAGCCGTCTTCCAGCATGATTAGCATTCCTTCGGTCCTGCCCCTTCTCTCAATTTCATCGGAACTGGCGTTTTTTATTATTAAATCTTTTATGGAGTCAGTTACTTCCATGACTTCGTGGATTCCAATTCTCCCCTTATATCCGTCTTTGCATTCCTGGCTCGGTTTGATCCTGGCCCAGGAAACTTTATCCATGCCTTCATTCGGGCCAATGGTTCGTTCATTTCTCAAAATTTTTACAACCTGCTCAATGCTCGCAACTTTTCCCATAGCCGTTCTTTCGGCATCATTCATCACATAAGTTTCTTTTTCCGGACAAAGAGTTCTGATAAGACGCTGGGCAATAATGGCATTGACCGTAGAGGCAATAAGAAACGGCTCCACTTTCATATCAAGAAGTCGTGGAAGGGCGCCGGCCGCGGAATTGGTGTGAAGGGTTGAGAGCACAAGATGTCCGGTAAGAGCAGCATTTATGGCAAGGCCAGCGGTCTCGTTGTCGCGAATTTCTCCCACCATTACAATATCCGGGTCCTGCCTTAAAATACTTCTTAAGCCGCTAGCAAAGGTTAAACCGATTTCCGGTTTCACTTGTGTTTGATTAATACCCGGCATTCTGTATTCAATCGGGTCTTCCACCGTAACAATATTAACTCCGGGCTTATTTAAAATATCCAAAATGGTGTAAAGAGTAGTTGTTTTTCCCGAACCGGTCGGGCCGGTAGCAAGAATCATGCCGGTCGGGCGCCTGATGGCCTTATGCAAAAGTTCAAGGTCATGCGAATTGAAACCCAATGTTTCCAAGGTAAATCCTTTGGAGGTTTCAGGAAGAAGGCGCATAACTATTTTTTCTCCGTCAAAAACCGGCATGATGGAAACGCGAAAAGAAATTTTATATTCGGGGGTTTCAATTTTAAAGCGTCCGTCCTGCGGAAGCCGATGTTCATCCAGTTTAAGATTGGACATTACTTTGATTCTGGCAACTACACCGGCCGCCACTTGCTTGGGCAGGGTCATGGCCGGGCGCAGAATCCCGTCAATCCGGTATCTTACAATAACTTCACGCTCCGCCGGTTCAATGTGGATGTCGGAAGCGTCCTGCAGTATGGCGTGCCGAATCAACGTATCAACAATTTTTATAATCGGCAGGTCTTCCGCCATTTTTTTCAATTCTTCCGCTTCTTTTTCCTCGCCCCCTTCTTCCTGAACAAATTGAAGAACGCTTTCCGTTTCCTTTTTTATGATTTCTCCGAATTCCGCCTGCAGGCTTTTCTGATACAGTTTCAAAACTTGTTTAATGCTTTTTTGAGTCGTTAAGCGCGGCAGTATCCTTAAATTCGCTTTCTTTTTTATAAATTCAATGGTTTGAATATCATCCGGGTCAAGCATGGCCACCTGAAGTTCGTTTCCTATTTTTTTAAAAGCAACGATATTGTTTTTCTTGGCAATGGGCTCGGGTATGATGCTCAAAACATTAGGGTCTATGTTTTCTTTTTCCAGGTTGACAAAGGGGATGCCCAAAATATAGGCCTCCAGCTTTTTTAAATCCTCTTCCTCCATCAATTTTCTTTCAATTAAAACTTCGCTAAGTCCTTTTTCCTTTTTTTCCGCCTCCTCCAGGGCAAGGTTCAAATCCTTTTCTTTCACGAATTCGCTGTCGAGAATGAATGCTTTTAATTGTTCGTTAGATACGCGCATACCGGGTAGTAGAACCCAGCACCAGAGCATAGCTCTAAATACCGGGTTTTTACGATTAATGATAGAACCGAGGGAAACCAGCAACGGGACAAAAAAATCAAGATAAGCTTTTAGTGCTGGGTTTCACTACCCGGCATATATTAAAAATTCCAAATCACAAATTACAAATTACAAACTGACGCAACGCGTCATCCTGAGGGAGCGAAGCGACCGAAGGAACTCCGAGTTCCTTCACTTCGTTCAGGATGACCTTCGGTCGATTTGTAATTTGGTGCTTGTAATTTGGAATTTTATAAATTCAGAGACATCTTAACTTTCTCCACCAATTCATCAAGCTTGTAGTTCGTTTTCACGAGATAATCTTTTGCCCCCAATTCAATAACTTTTTGAACCTCGCCCATGCCCTCAAGATTCGTAAGTACTACTACCGGTATGGATTTTGTTTCTTTGTCCGCTTGTAATTGGCGGAGCACTTCAAAACCGTCCATTTTAGGAAGGATAAGGTCAAGAAGCACCAAATCAGGTTTTTTTTGTTGGGCCAGGCGCAAACCGGTTTCGCCGTCAAGCGCCTGAATCATTTCAAAGCCCTCACTAGCAAAAGCGCTGGCAAGAGTTTTTTGCAAAGCCGGCTCGTCTTCGATGAATAATATCTTCTTCATTTTTCGTCTCGCGAATTTTCACTAATTTGACCACTAATTTCACTAATATTAGTGATATTTGTGGCCATATTCGTGCAAATTAGCGATTTAAGTTTTA
>CAZNVD010000044.1:0-1302 GCA_964576505.1 uncultured Methanosarcinales archaeon | reverse complement strand
AAGCCCTTAGGTTTTAACAGGTAAAGTGAACCAAAACGTGGAACCCATATCAACCTCGGATTTAAATCCTATTTCTCCGCCAAGTTCTTCCACAACGGCTTTGGCAATATACAATCCGAGTCCCGAGCCCTGGGTTTGGTGTTTGACTGCGTTGTCAGAACGGAAAAATTTCTGGAATATGAATTTTTGCTGTTCCCTTGGAATACCCACGCCGTTATCATGAATTTCCCATTTTAAAAATCTTCCTTCGCGTTTCAAATAAATATCAACCTTGCCCTTTCCCTGTGAATAGCGGATGGCGTTATCAATCAGGTTTTGCACAACCATTCTAACTCTGTCCATGTCTCCTATAATATCCGGCGGAGACGGCAAAGGATGAAACTCCACATCCACATTATAGGCCTTGGCATACCAGGTCACCGACCCGACCATGTCTTCGGTAATTTTGTGAAGAGATATGGGGTTTCTGGCTAATACCAACCTGTTGGATTCAATGCGATTTGCTTCCAGCAGTAAATTTACCAACTGAATCATGCGTTCGGTGTTTTCTTTCAAAATATTCAAATAGGTATCGTCGTCCGTGTTAAATTTTTGGTCCTTGGATTCTTTTATAAGAATATCCATGGTCCATTTGAATATGGAAAGAGGGGAACGAAGCTGATGCGACACTATGCTGATAAATTCGCTCTTCAACATGTTGGCTTCGGCGATTTTGTTAAAGCCATTGATAACAAAGTTTCCTATAACAAGAATAAGAACGGAAACGGAGGCAACCACCAATACCGCAATCATCGGCTCTTCAGTGTATCTAGATGCCAGAAAATAACTTCCGAGCATGGCACAAATGTTTATAAAGCCCATTACAATGAAAAGAAAAGGCGGGCACTCCCAGAGCCCCAAACCGCTTCTTTTGCATTCGTTGAAAATATGGCCGTCTTTTACAAAACCGAACATGTATTTTCTTCAATTACAAAATAGAGAATATCAGCGTTTTCTTCAGCGTACCGTTCAGCGTTATATCAGCGTTTACGCTGATTTTTACGCTGATGAGTACGCTGATACTACGCTGATTATTATATTTCGTAACTCAAGGTATATTTTAGTATAACACATATTAAAAAAGTAGTAATCAAGAAAGAATTAACAGGGATTATGCTGATTAAAAACAGGTAAATAAGCAGATATATTACCATTCGAGCTTGTCGAGAATATACCATAAAGTAAATTTCTCGACTCCAGACCGTCTGAAAACTGCGAAAACTTAGTTGTCGTCATTCTGAGCGAAGCGAAGAATCTAATGTT
>CAZNVD010000043.1:3820-4755 GCA_964576505.1 uncultured Methanosarcinales archaeon | reverse complement strand
AATCGCTTCTTTTTTGAAATATCCCCCGAAACTAAAATTTCCCAGCATCTCAAAAAAGGTAAGGTGTGTCTCATCCCCCACTTCATCAATATCCGAAGTACGAAAACATTTCTGGATGGAAGCAGTCCCTTTTGCTGGAGTGCCGTCTCTTAATGTAAAATCTTTCTTTGCGTCTAATTCTCCAGTAAAATACTTCTTAAACTGCTGCATTCCCGCGGTTGTCAAAAGCACTCCGTCCGCGGACGGAGGCAAAAGAGAGCTTGAAGGCACCGCAACATGCCCCCGCTTTTCAAAAAAATCTAAAAATTTTTCGCGCAGTTCCCTTGAGGTCATACTATCTGCCAAATCTTCCCCTCCTTTCTACCCTTTGGAGATCGCGCTCGGCCTGGGGAATCTCGCGACCTAGACGAAGTTTCTGCATGCGTAAACGCGTAAGCTCAAGATCAAGACGGCCCAATAACGAGCGCTTTAATGCTAAGTCGCGTTCAAGCGCTCTAATTTCGCGAAGTTTTGCTTCGATATCCTGGACCTCTCCCTGAAGTTTCGCGCGCTCAAGCGTCTTTGTGTGAAGCGACCCTTCGAATCGATTTATATTTTCGCGCGCCGCTTTTAATTGACGAGCAGCATCCATAAAAAGTTTTTAGTTGTTGGTTTCATTGATAACGCCCCCGCCCACAAGGTCTTCTGGCTTGTAAAACACAACAGACTGCCCGGGGGTTACTGCGCGTTGGGACTCGCGAAACTCGACATACACATTCCCCTCCTCGTCTTCTTTTTGTATTATAGCATCCTGATCTTCTTGGCGATAGCGCAATTTCGCCTTGCAGCGATATGGGAATTTTGGCAGCTTTACAATCCAATTAAGGCGTGAAGCCACAAGACTCTTTTGAAAAAGTTTCTCATCATACTCCCGAACGACGACAAGTGTATTTTCG
>CAZNVD010000043.1:0-3810 GCA_964576505.1 uncultured Methanosarcinales archaeon | reverse complement strand
CGCCACCTAGTAGGGAGGCCCCCCTCCGATATTGATCCCTTGTCTTTGCCCAATTGTATAAAAGTGGAGGCCATTGTGCTCCCCAATCGTCCTGCCTTGCGCGTCTAAAATGGCGCCGGGCGTATCAGACAGATACTGGCGAAGAAACGCGCCTACTTGAACTTTTCCAATAAAGCAGATTCCTTGGCTGTCTGGCCGTTGCGCGTTTGGCAAACCAAATTTTTGCGCCATCTTTCGCACTTCAATCTTTACATATTCCCCAACCGGAAATAAAACATTCCTAAATTTTTCGCGCTCAACCGCCCACAAAAAATAACTTTGATCTTTATTAGGATCTTTCCCCTTCAGCAACTTGACTACCTCACCCCCCTCCCCTCTCCTTCGTAAGGAGAGGGGCGCGATACGGGCATAATGACCAGTCGCCACATAATCCGCGCCAAATTCCTTTATTGCCCAATCGTAAAACACCCCGAATTTTATTTCGCGGTTGCACATAACGTCGGGGTTGGGGGTGCGGCCTGCGGCATACTCGGCAGTAAAATAGTCAACGACTTTCTGCTTATATTCTTTTATCAAATCAACGCTGTAAAATGGGATCCCGATTTTTGCGGCAGCCATCCGCGCGTATCGCTCATCCTCTTCGGCCGTGCACACTCCCCCTTTTGCCTCGTCCTGGGACCAACACTTCATAAATACCCCTGTCACGTCCCATCCTTCTTTTTCTAATAAAGCCGCGGAAACAGAACTATCCACCCCACCGGACATGGCTACAATTACTCTCGTTTTTTGCATACGTTTGCAATTTTAACAAGAAGATGCGAAAATATCAATATGGATATCAATTCACAAAAAATGATTCCGCTTGCAATTATTGTCGCGGGAGTGGTAATAGCAGGAGCAATTCTCTACGCGTCCGGAGATAAATCCCTTTCCCGGACAAAATCCGGAGGAACAACCCCGGAGCAAAACCCAGGCGAACCGCTCACAACAGACGCGGCTGTAAAGGCAGTACATAGCGCGGATCATATTTTCGGCAATCCTGATGCATCGGTTTTTGTAGTGGAATTTTCTGATACGGAATGCCCCTTCTGCCAACGATTCCATACAACCATGCATCAGGTCATTGATGAGTATGGCGAAGGCGGAAAAGTAGCTTGGGTATATCGCCATTTCCCGCTTGACTCCCTTCACCCCAAAGCGCGCAAAGAGGCCGAGGCCACGGAATGCGCGAATGAACTAGGGGGAAATACAAAGTTCTGGGCGTATCTTGATAGAATTTTTACAGTAACTCCCGCAAATAACGGCCTTGACCCAGCGGAACTTCCAAACATTGCCGAATATGTTGGGCTCGATAAGTCTTTGTTTGAAACGTGCCTTGCAAGCGGAAAATATGCGCAACATGTCGCGGACGATCTTGCCGACGCGCTCGAGAGCGGAGGTCAAGGCACGCCGCATACTATTGTCATAGCCCCCAACGCCAAAAAATTTCTTATCAATGGCGCGCAGCCCTACGCGACCGTAAAATCTGTTATTGATTTGGCCCTCGCGGAAGTAGACTAACCTCTAATCGTTTTTAGAAAAGAGCCAGAGCTCCTTAATCCAGAGAGAAACGGCCTCCCGAAATGGCAGAAGCGAAAAAAAATACTTGAGGTCAACAAGCTTTTTGATGAACCACCCAAAAATTCCGGAAATTGTAAACCCAAAAAGATGTGCGACCGCGTATTTGCCTCCGCAGGAAAGAATCAAGCCGGGAATGAAAAAATGATACTCCCTAAGGGGTCGGCCGACTATGGAGCTTACAATATTTTCCGCGGTAATTTCTGCCTCCTGTTCGGCAATAAAAGCTGTTGCGGGGGCTGTCTTTCCTGCTTTTTTATCCGTATAGAGCGCGTTATCTCCTATCGCAAAAATATACTCATTCACGCGAAGATACTCGTCCACGAGGATTCTTCCTCGCGGATCAAGTGTAAGCCCCGCGACTTTCGAAATCAGGGATGGACCTTTTACCCCTCCTCCCCAAAGGATTATGTCTGCTTCATCGGGAAAAACTTCTTTGATTTTCGTATTCGTAAAAACTTCAACGCCCAAACTTTTTAGCCGCTTCTCGATTTGCAAGCGTTGAGAAGGAACCGATTGAGCAAGGATTGAGCTTTGCGCTTCAAACAGAAGAGTGCGGGTTTTGGAATACTCCCGGCCAAAATCTCTCGTAAGATGCCTTGTGTATACCGCGATTTCCGCGATCATTTCGACTCCCGTAGCACCGCCGCCGATTATCATAATCTTTATTTCTTTTTCGCGAGGGGACTCTTTAAAAACGTTCTCAATTTTTTGATGAATCTGGAGGGCATCGCTCAATGTTTTTAAAGAATACGCATGCTCTTCCACTCCCGGTATCCCAAAGCGCATAACCTCGGAGCCAAGAGCAAAAACAAGGTACTCAAAGCTAATTTTATCTCCGCCATACACCATAACAGCGCGATTGGCGATATCTATATCGGTAACTTCCTGTTGGATAAAGTTAATTGCACGTTTTCCAATTATCCTGCCTATAGGCAGGCCCAAGGAACTTTCAAGAAGCTCATTCTGCACATGATACGCGCTTGCCGCTTCATAAAACTGCGCGGTGTAGGTGTGGTAGCTACTCTTATCAACCAAAATATCCCTCCGTAAGGAGGGAAATTTTTTGAGCAGTTTTTCGAGTTTGAGAGCGCACCGAAGACCCGCAAAACCTGCGCCAAGAATAACAATATTTTGCATTTACTTACTCAAAACCCCTCGCTTGCCCTGCCGTTCGAGACCCTGACGGGCCCTCAGGCCCTGGAAGGGATCCGGGTCGAAAGGTCGAATCCGTCACAGAAGACAGCGGTTTATAGAATATGCCTCGCTCCGCGTCCCCTGCGGACTGTATCTTGCCCTGGGATTCTAATTCATCGAAGTACCGCTCCATATCCTGCGAGGAAACTCCGGCAAGCTTGGCGGCCTCCTCGGGATACAGCCGATTTTTGCGATGCAGCTCAACCAGCGTTCTGTATTTCCAGTCTTGCCAGGGACTTGATGCCAGGACGGGCTGCCCCCTCGCTCTTTCAGCTTTCTTCCAGATAAACTCATAATAAAATAGAAATATCGCAGTAATCACAAGCGCTATTAAAAGTAGAAGTGCCATGCCAATTTTGCCCCCGAGTTTACCGAGGGGCTGCGAAATTGAGCACCCTGAGCTTGTCGAAGGGTATTAATATTCATTAATTCTAAAATATTCCTATATACATACTATCAAGCCGTATTGACATCAGTCAAGAAATCAACAGGCTAGTACATGCCCTTGCATTTTTATGGGGATATGTTAGTATAGCAGTGAAGTTTTCGAAATGGAGGACTACGGTTATGGATAAGCGGGAAAAGGTGCTTAGGCTGTGGGAATTAACAGACATGGAGAATACTATCAGTCGCGTTATACAGATGCACTGGCAGGCACAGTGGGCGGATGTGCCGGGGCTAGTAGATAAACTTCGGGAAGAAACAGGATTTGACATTGCCAATCAGGTTTTTGATATATTCAGTGTCAGCGAACTATTGGAACTGATGACGCCAGTAATGGAAGAGGGCTTAACAGGGGAAGAGCTGGACGGATTGATTGCACTTTACGAAAGTCCACTCGGGAAGATGCTGGTTGAGAAGTACCCGTCCCTCCATGAGCGAGCTTTCCAGGTTGCGACAGAGTATACACAAAGAAAAGTAGGGGAAAAGCTACAGGAGCTTGATTTTGCAGAAGAGGATGATGAGGAGGGGCATATGCCGCATACCTACGGTAGC
>CAZNVD010000042.1:0-4989 GCA_964576505.1 uncultured Methanosarcinales archaeon | reverse complement strand
GTTGCGGCCAAATTGGCAGCTTGCGAAATATTAATCCGGTCAATCACTTTCGGCCAAACTTTGGCCACAGCCCATTTGATTTTAGGATTGTCCGTAAGTTTTCTAAACCATTCTTCGCGTTGTTTCGCCGACAACTTCTTTGAATCTTTAATTCCCATAAACAACCATGTCACATGTCGCTTGTCGCATGTCGCTATTTTAATTCCAGCCACAACAACCGGTCCGGCCAAGGGGCCTCTGCCGGCCTCGTCTATACCAATTACGTATTTCACCATATTTTTTCTCATAATCAATATTGCAAATTAACCCATTCCTATTGTACTCTAAAAAATAGATTCTTTGATAATATAATAGTCCGAAAGGCAGGCTATGAATAAGACAAAATTGCTATTTATCGCTATTTTAACGCTGACTTCTCTGGCGCTTTCTTCGCCCGGTGTTGTTTCGGCCCAAGACGCCCAAACCAACATTCAAAATGAAAACGCGTACTATAGGGACCTGGCGCAAAAAAACAAGCAAGCCGTGGTTGCGATAAGAGTGGAAATTGACCCGACCAAAGTTAGAAAAACCGAGGAACAAAATAATGCTCCTTCAAAAAGATTTATGCCGCGGGTCATGCTGCCGATTTACAAAGAAACGATACTTTATGAAGAATTTGGAGTAATTCAGGCATTCTCAACCGGAACCGGATTTATAATTACACAGGACGGAGAAGTTCTTACCAACTATCATGTTATTGACGCCTATAAGGAAATTTACGTAACGCTTGCCAACGGCAGCGCATTCAAAGCCGATGTGATTGGATTTGACGAACCCGCCGACATAGCGCTGTTAAAAATAAAAACCGAAAAGCCGAATTTTCCATTTTTAACGCTTGGCGACTCGGACACCATCATGGAACCGGACCCGATTATAATAATCGGCAATCCATTTGGATTAAAATTAACAGTATCTACTGGAACAATAAGCGGTCTTAATAGGGCCGTATATGTTCACCCGCAACCCTTAATACAGGTTCAATCATCCATTAATCCCGGAAACTCCGGAAGTCCGTTGATTACCGTATCCGACAATAAAGTTGTCGGCATTGTTCAAAGCATAGTTCCGAATGCCAACCAAATCGGCTTTGCCATCCCGATAAATTTTGTAAAAACCCTGCTTCCGAAACTTCGCGCTCCCCAAAATCCGTGAATAGGAGAAAAACGTGAAAAAACTCTTACATGCCCTTTTATTGCCCTTGGCCCTTTGTTCAACCGCTTCCGCTTCCGAATATTTGAGGACAGCGGACTTCGGACAAAAATCGCCTCTCACCATAGAATTTATAATTGATACCGAATTGCAAAAAGAAATGACTCTCGAAGAAATCAAAAAAACAATTTTCCAGCTGACGGGCATTGCGAATGGCGAATTTTATCTTCAGCTTAACCGGTATCTTTCCATCGCCAAAATAACTTATAATGAAAAACTGCCTGAAGAAATTAATAAAAGCCTTGTTCTTGACGAAAAAGTTGTTCATTGGCTACTGGCACGGCCCAAAAATACCGACTTCGTAATATTCATAACCCAAAGGCCGCTTACGCATAAGGAAAGCAGAATTACGGTCGGTATCGGCTCAAGCGGCGGAGGTGCCGCCATAATATCACTCAATTCTGACTTAGTTATTTCCGCAAATATTCTTATGCATGAAATCGGGCATAATTGCGGAGCCCAACATGCAGATGACCCCAAGTCGCTAATGCACATAACCTCATCCAAAAGTCTATCTTACGACAAAGAAAATCTTAAAATAATCAGAGAAAACTGCGGATAGCCCCGTTTTAAAAACGGGGTTTTACTTTGGACAATTTTGTATTGCACTAAATAAAGAAAAAGATATACAATAGTTAATGAATCAAGAATTAGGAATTAAGAATTAGGGAAACTTAAACTCCTTAATTCATAATTCATAATTCATAATTCAGTGAAATTCACCCACTTACACGTCCACTCCCACTACTCGTTGCTCGACGGTCTTCCTCAAATTGACCAATTAATCAGCCGGACTCAAGAACTGGGAATGGATTCTTTGGCGCTTACCGACCATGGCTCCATGTACGGAGCCATTGAATTTTATCAAAAAGCCAAAAAGGCCGGAATAAAACCTATTATCGGATGTGAAATGTACGTTGCTTACGAAAGTTTGCATCAAAAAAGGGCCAATATTGACGACAAACGCTACCATTTAACAATTCTGGCCAAAAATTTAGAGGGCTACTATAACCTTATAAAACTCGTCACCAAATCCCACTTGGAGGGATTTTATTATAAACCAAGAGTGGACAAAACCATTCTTCGCGAATATTCAGAAGGCCTTATCGTCCTTTCCGGATGCTCAAACGGCGAAATACCTCAAGCAATAAAAAATAAAAAAACGGATCTGGCCGAAAAGTTGATCCGCGAATATCAGGATATTTTCGGCAAAGAAAATTTTTACCTGGAAATCCAGCCGCATTTTCAAATGCCCGACCAACAAATTATAAACGACGGGCTTATATCGCTTTCACAAAAAACCGGAGCAAAACTCGTTGCCACCAACGACGCTCATTATGTACACCCGACCGATAATGAGACGCAGGATATTATGGTAGCGGTGCAAACCGGAAGCAAAGTTAATGAAGAAAACCGCCTCACCATGAAAGAATGCAATTTATCCTTACGGCCCGGCGAAGAAATGGCTTCTCTTTTTCCGAACCAACCAGAGGCAATTGCGAATACACAGGAAATAGCTGACAAAGTGAACCTGGAAATACCGTTTGGAACTTGGATATTCCCTGACCTCAAAGTCCCCGAAGGTGAAACCTATGACAGCCAGTTAAAAAAACTAACCTATGCAGGTATACAAAACCGCGAGCTAAACAAAACAAAAGAGTTAGAAGACCGCATAGAATATGAACTAAAAATAATAAAAGACAAGGGGTTTTCTCCGTACTTTCTCGTGGTAGCAGACTTGATAAACTACGCGCATTCCAAAAGAATTTTTACCACGGTTCGGGGTTCCGTGGCTGGCTCCATTGTTACTTATCTTACCGGAATTACCAATATCAATCCTATGGAATATAAACTGCCTTTTGAAAGATTTTTAAATCCGGAACGCCCTTCCGCACCCGATATTGACATGGATTTTGCCGATAACAGGAGAGATGAGGTAATACAATATACCAAAGAAAAATACGGCCGAGACCATGTGGCACAAATAGGAACATTTGGCACCATGATGGCCAGAGCCGCTGTTCGCGACGTTGCCCGCGCTCTTAATTATCCTTATGCGGTGGGCGATAAAATTGCCAAACTCATTCCTTTCGGCTCCCAAGGATTTCCCATGACAATTGAAGAAGCGCTTCGCATAACGCCGGAGCTTCGAGAGATTTACGAAAAAGAAAAAGACGTAAAAATAATAATCACCCAGGCGCAAAAATTGGAAGGATGCGCCCGCCATATTTCGGTGCATGCGGCAGGAGTGGTTATCGCGCCCAAACCCCTTTGGGAATATGTCCCCTTGCAACTTGACCCCAAAGGAGGAAAAATAATCACCCAATATGATATGCATGCCGTAGAAGATTTGGGTTTGTTAAAATTCGATTTTTTGGGAATAAGGAATCTGGCCATACTTGAAGACGCGGTTCATCTTGTTAAAAAATTCCGCAACATTGAAATAGACATAGAAAAAATACCGCTTAATGATAAAAAAACTTTTGCACTGTTGGAAAGAGGCGAAACAGTAGGACTTTTCCAGCTTAACGGAGATGGCATGACGCATTATTTAAAAGAGCTTCGCCCATCAAGAATTCAGGACATAAATGCCATGGTGGCTCTTTACCGGCCGGGACCGATCGAATCAATCCCGACCTATATTGAACGAAAACACAACCCGAACCTCATCCAATATCTTGACCAACGAATGGCCGAAATACTTAAAGACTCATACGGAGTCATAACTTATCAGGACGACGTAATGTTAATTGCCATAAACCTTGCCGGATACTCGTGGCTCGAAGCGGATAAACTTAGAAAAGCAATGGGCAAAAAAATTCCCAAGGAAATGGAAGCGCAAAAGGAAAAATTAATTCAGGGTTTGATAGCTAATGGAATGCCCGCGGAAAAAGCATCCAAGCTTTGGAAATTGATTGAACCGTTTGCGGCTTACGGCTTCAACAAAGCGCACGCGGCAAGTTATGGAAGAGTAGCTTATCAAACGTCATATATGAAAGCCAACTTTCCCGGCGAATACATGACAGCCGTGCTTACTGCGGATTCAGGCGATATTGAAAAAGTGGCGGAAATTATATCGGAATGTTCAAGAATGGAAATTCCGGTTCTTCCCCCCAACATCAATGAAAGTTTTGCCAAATTTACGCTAATAAAAGGAGGTAATGATGGTTCTACAGACTCACCACAAGACAAAATACGCTTCGGGCTTGAATCAGTAAAAAACGTAGGAGCTAATATTGTTCAAGCCATAATAGAGGCCAGAGAAAAAAGTGATAAGTTCGGTTCTCTTACGGAGTTCATCGAAAGAGTCAAACACAAAGACCTGAATAAAAAATCTTTGGAATCGCTCGTAAAATGCGGAGCATTGGATGAACTTGGAGAAAGAGGAGCTTTATTAGGAAACTTGGAAGGCATACTGGAATACGCAAGAGAGCATCAAAAGCATGAAAAAGAAGGACAAACCAGCTTGTTCAGCATGACTCCGGAAATTAAAGTTTCTTCAATAAAATTGAAGCCGTATCCGGGCGCGGGGAAAAAAGAAATGCTTGCCTGGGAAAAAAAACTTTTGGGGCTTTACGTAAGCTCGCACCCTTTAAACGGATTCAAAAAGTTGTTTGAAACAAAAACTACGGCCATATCAAAAATTGACGGAGGAATGGTAAATAAAAAAGTGTTACTTGGAGGTCTCATTTACAACGTTAAAAAAATTATAACAAAAAACGGCAAACCAATGCTGTTTAT
>CAZNVD010000041.1:0-5590 GCA_964576505.1 uncultured Methanosarcinales archaeon | reverse complement strand
CCGATCTTTTGCAGATTGTGGATTGATTGGAGCTTGTGAGCGTTCGATGCCTTTGACAACACCACAGTGTGGGCATAAGACCATGCCTTCACCATAGCTACTCATGGATGCTGCTACAACTATTCTTTCTATTGAAAGTTTCTTGTCGATAATGATGTTGTAAAGTAATGCGGTGCCATTGCAGTTGACGTCGGTGTAATGATGTGGCTGAATTTTGCTCTGACCTATTCCAACTGCAGCTGCGAGATGGAAGATTACATCCTGGCCGTGAAGAGCAGACTCTAATTCAGATCTATTCCTAATGTCTCCACGAATGAATTCTACTTTGCTTGTATCAATATATTCAGGGAGCTTGCGGTCTTTGTGGACTTGTGGATCGAGGACATCGTAGACTGTGACTTTGTGACCTTCGCTAATTAGGCGATCTACAAGGTAGCTGCCAATGAAGCCAGCTCCTCCGGTTACGAGAATGTTTTTACTCATTTTTTACGGCTTCACACATTTCTTTTAGTGTGCGTTGCATGTCATATTCATGTTTCCAGGTTGGATAATGTGCTTTGAATTTACGCATGTCTGAAATCCACCAAATGTGATCTCCTGTTCGCGCCTGATCGCTGATGGTGATTTGGGCTTCTTTTCCTAACAGCTCTTGAACTTGAGTAATGGCTTCAAGCATTGAAATGTTTGCAAATCGCGTTCCGCCAATATTGTATGCTTCACCACATCTTGGGTTTCGGAAGATTTCATCAACTGCTGTCACAAAGTCATGGCTGTGAATGTTGTCTCTTACCTGCTTACCTTTGTATCCACAGACAGTATATGAAATTTCTTCGTTGATTGCTTTGATGAGGTAGGCGAGGAAACCGTGAAGAACTGTTCCTGCATGTGCAGGGCCAGTCAGGCATCCACCTCTCAAGACTGTGGTCTTAAGACCGTAATTTTTTCCAAATTCCTGGACATACAAATCTGCTGCGGCTTTTGAGCAGCCAAAGAAGCTATGAATACAATGATCAATAGTGAGAGTTTCATCGAAGCCATGTTCTGCGTATTGATCTTTTGGATCTAGTTCCCATCGAGTTTGTGTTTCAATTAATTTCCGTTTGTTCGGCTGATCACCATAGACTTTGTTGGTGGAACAGAATACAAATACGGCTTCAGGTGAGTGATCATGCATTGCTTGAAGCATATTTAGAGTGCCTACTACATTTACATCAAAATCTATGCGCATGTTTCCCATGGATTGACCTGCCCAATCGTGAGATGGCTGGCTTGCACAATGAAGAATTAAATCCGGGTTATGTGCGGCGACAATGCCGTTCATTCTTTTCGCTTCACGGATGTCGTCATGATAATGAATATAACTGGGTATTGTAACAAGAGCCTGTAAGTTCAGTTTTGTGCTTGCAGTTTCGCCAAAATAAGACTTCCGGTTGTCATTGTCAATGCCAACTACTTGTGCGCCTTTTGCACAATAGAATTTGACTGCTTCAGAACCTATTAAGCCTGTAGAACCGGTAACTAGAATTGTTTTATCACTATAGTTGAAATCTTGTGTCATGATATCACCTTTTGTTTGACAGCAAATTAAAGAATATTAAGATTGTGTTGTACTCAGACAGTTGTGAGTTTCAATGGTTGCAAATGAAACAATTGTTTCATTGAATCATTGTTTCTCGGCGTAGAAATAACAGGCAGGGGCAAATAAAAGATATAGGTGGAAGAATGAAATGAAGCCGTAGAAGAGCCTTGCTAGTAGTCGCTTGTTTTTTATCGGCTCTCCCGTGAAAATTCCCGTTTTTGTTATTTTGAAACTGTGGGTGGTTGCGATCTTTTCAATTTCAAGATGATAATATGTGAAATAATCTTTGTTTGTGGTGATGAACTTTTTTATGAATGGTACTTTTTTCAAATCTTTGTTAATCAAAGTATTAAAGTTTTCAAAATATATTTTGCCTCCTGACTTCAACACTCTTGAGGCTTCTTTGAATGCTTTGTTTGCATCGAGAAATTCGTTAGTAGCAATCATGGTGACTATGTCAAATGTATTGTCTTGAAATGGAAGTTCATAGGCGCTTGCCTTGAATAGTTTTGCAAATGGACATCTTTTGGTTGCAACTTTAAGCATGTTTTCGTCAATGTCTATACCTGTGATGTCAGTGTAGCCGCGATTGTGAAGGCAGAGAGGATCGGTGCCGGTGCCGCATCCTATGTTCAGGATTTTTGCGTCTTTGGGAATATTCTTGAAAAACATTAAGTAAAATCTATTTTGGTAGCGGCCTTCCTGACTTCTCAAGAAGTATTGCTGCTCGTTTTCAGGAACATATTTTTCTACAAGCTGCTGGTATAATTTCTCAGTCATTTAATGCGTACCTAAGTATCTTTTGGGAAGGAATCTCAGAATCTGTTTACCATAGCGGAGGCCGCTTCTTAATAGTTTGAATTTGGAGACACCTTTTGTTCTTCCATGCCAAGTAATTGGGATTTCTCTGAAGATCCGGCCGCTCGTTAATGCAGTGAGGGCGAGTTCTGCGGTTAGTTCGAAATTTTCAGAAGTAATTTGTTTATCTTTGATTAAACTTGAACGGATTACTTTGAATGCGTTGGAGAGGTCGGTGAACTTTGTTGTGTAGAGCAAGGCAATGGTGAGGTTTGCTATGCGGTTGGCTAATTTTTTGAAGAATGGATAATCTAATGCATTTCCACCTTTTTTGAATCTGTTTGTGAAGACTGCATCAACTCGATTGTTGCGGATGATATGCATGATTTTTCTCAAGTCATCAGGATCGTCAGAGGCATCAGCCATAATTAAGGTAAAGTATTCTGCTTCCACATTTTTCAGGCCGTCTCTTACAGCATTGCCAAATCCTGGATTGCTGGTGCGGGTGACTGCAAGGAATGAAACCTTTTTGAACTCTTTTTGCAATTTTGTTATTTCCTTTTTTGTTTCGTCTGTACTGTTATCATTTACAAGAATGATTCTATATGTGGATGAGAATTCTGGTTCAATAGCTGCAATTAATGATGAAACACTTTTGTGCAGATTGCCTTCTTCATTTCTTGCCGGGATGATGATATCAAGCAACTTAGGGGATGGGTTTTTTGTTTTCATGTTTACCTTATTACTGTCAGAACTATGCCACAGAGAACAAGAAGCAAGCCTATGACTCGCAGGCGGGTGATGTTCTCATTCAAGTACACTTTGGCAAGTATAACTGACCACACATATGTTAATGCAGTAACTGGATATAGTATGCTTAGATCTCCAAATTTCAGAGATGGAATAAAAGTGAATACTCCCGAAGCTGTTAAAAAAATACCTAAAAATAAATAATGATTTTTGTGAATGTTTTTCCAGGAGAGAGATGATGAGCCTTTCTTCAGGAAGAACGAACCGAAGGCTCCAATTACTGTAGAGATTATTGCAATAGTAAGGCCGAATGCAAGAGTCATAAGCCGCTGCCTCCGATGAATACTAAACCTGCGACAAGCGCTCCGATTCCCAGAGCGTTCATAGGTGTGACTGCTTCACCTAAGTAGAATGCTGAGATCAGAAGAACCCAGATGAAACTGAGGCTTACGAATGGGAAAATTACACTGAGTTCACCTTTGCGTAAAGCGAGGATGACTAATATGCCAGCTGATGCGTAACACAAGATACCGAGAAGCAAAGAAACATTAGTTACGAGAGCAACAATATTGAAGGAGAGTTTTGGGGCGGCGAGTTTGTATAATAACTGGCCAGTGGCTGACAAAACAGTTGAGACTATAATTAATGCAAATGAACTGAGTGGTGTTTTTTGAGGTTTCATGAATGTATTTTTCCGGTTCTTAGCCTGATTTATAATGTTAATGTCTTAACCTTTTGATATACTTCCAGATAGCCAATCATTTCCATGTGAGGATGATCGCAGTCTGAGATTTCATCTTTGTGAACATTTATGCAGGGCTCTTTCAATAGTGGATGGTAGATCGAGATATTTTTTGGTCCGTATGGTGCCCGGCGGACTGGTGTGTTTGGTCCGAATAAGCCAATGGTTCGTGTGCCTATGGCTGCGGCCATGTGCATTGGTCCGGTGTCAGATGCAATGAAAACGTTGAGATGCTTGAGCAAACAAAACAATTCATTTAATGAGAACATACCAGCTGTGCTTATTGCGTATTTTTGTTCTGCTGCTGTCAGATTTTTGATAATTGCTTCAATCATTGGTTTTTCATTTGATGTGCCCGTCAGTATGAACATCCATGGCTTTTTTTCTTTAGAGGCTTTACGGATGAGGCCAACCCAGTTGTGAAGAGGCCAGATTCTTGATCTTCCTGATTCTGAGACTCCAGGGTGGATTCCAATTAATGTTTTGTCAACTATTTTGTTCTGCATGAAAAAGTTTTGAATTCTTGTTTCTGCCGAGTCTGGATATTTGAGAGGAATAAGGTGGCCAGTATGCTCTTTTTCATTTACGAGATCAAGATAAGTTTGAACCAGGTGTTGTTTATCATTGTATCTAATTCGTTTATCATACAATTTTGCACGGATTCCATGGCTGAAACCGATGGATTCTTTTGCAAGCCACCATGCCAATAATGACGAGCATTTCAAATAGGGTTCACCATCTATTGCTATATCATATTGATTGGGCTTTATTGTTTCTGAGATTGTGACTAGTTTAATATTGTTAATGAAAGGCTGGTTTTCGAACACGGCTTTGATTACAGGTGTTGTAATGATGTCGATTGTGCAATTGTATTTTTCATGCAGGGTTTTCAGAAGAGTTAAGGTGAGGATTGATTCGCCTAATGATTGCAATTTTACAAAAATAATTTTTTTATTTTGAAGAATAATATTGTGGTTCTCTATTACAAATGGACTCAGAATTCCGCAAAGGAATGAGCCAATGTATTTATCGAGGCTTCTTTGGATCTTTATCATCTTTTAATGCTGCACTTCTGACTACTTTAGTAATTGTGCGCTCAAGCTCATCAAGGCGCACATAGATGCGGAAAATCAAGTACAAAATGAGCATGATGCTGATGTAGATGAGAAGATCTGATCCGCGATTGATGCCCGCCATATTTGCCAATGCTACTGCAAGAGCAGGAACTATGGAGAATAAAATAATACTTAGCCAGAGAGCGCTCCAGAAAATGTATTCTGCATTGCGTACTTTGCGCTTTGAATACAAGGAAGTTGTGATAATAACACCTAATGCACCAACTGCGATTCCAATGTAGTTAATGAGGTTCATCATTTTTTATCACCCAAAAATCTTTTTTATGATCATTTTGTACAAAATGCGGAACGCGACCCAACTTGATTGACCATGCGCTCTTGAATAATCAGTGTATCTGATTGTGACCGGAACTTCACAATATTTTAATTTATGCTTTCCAATTAATTCAAGAATTTCTGAAGCGTGTTCTGATCTGTCGCTGGTGATTCTTATTTTTTCAGCAGCTTTTTTTGAGAAGGCACGGAATCCATTATGAGAGTCGGTTACTTTGACTCCATAAAAGATGCTCATTAGTAACGCTCCGCCTTTGAGGAATAGTCTTCTTATTAATGGCGGATTACTATGGCCTCCGATAAAACGATTGC
>CAZNVD010000040.1:2681-5936 GCA_964576505.1 uncultured Methanosarcinales archaeon | reverse complement strand
ACCCCATCGCCCGAAGAAATTTTCCACTACATTTATGCCGTGCTCTACGCGCCAACCTATCGAACAAACTACGCCGAATTCCTGAAAACCGATTTTCCCCGCGTGCCGTTCACGAAAGATCATGAGCTTTTCAAAAAACTCGCTTTGCTTGGCGAGAAGCTTGTTTCCCTGCACCTCTTGAAATCGCCGGAGCTTGAAAATCCCATCGCCAAGTTCGAGGGCAAAGACGGCGGCATTGTCGAGAAGCCTCACTACGACGGAGATCGGGAACGTGTTTACATAAACGAGGCGCAATATTTCGAGAAAATTCCACTAGAACTTTTTAAGTATCACATCGGCGGCTACCAGGTGCTTGAAAAATGGCTCAAAGACCGCAAGGGCCGCCGCCTCTCTGCCGAAGACATCAAGCACTACTGCCGCATCGCTACCGCGCTTGCGCGTACCATCGAGGCGCAAGAGGAGATTGAGGGGTTGTATGCAGGGATTGAGGAAAAATCTCTATGAAGCAGAATCCAAAAACAATCGCTTATATTGACGGAGCGAATCTGCACAAAGGCGTGAAGGCGCTTGAGCAATGCAAGATCAAGTTTGTCAGCATTCCGTATAACTTATTTGAACGGCAGTAAATTATGATGTCCATTATTAAACAATTCGCGGGGTGGATAATCTTAAAGGAACGACTACACAATCAAAGGCACAAACCGCCGCTAGTTTCGGAGCGCGATATTTGGTGGGCAAGTATTGGCGAGAATGTTGGCTCGGAGGTAAACGGTAAAAGTGAGTTATTTTCGCGCCCGGTGATTATCTTTCGGAAGTTGGCGCATGGATTTTATTTTGTTATTCCGACAACGACGCAAAGCCAGGAAGGAAGCTGGTTTGTTGCCTTTACGCACGGAGGCAAACAAATGGTTGCCTGTCTACATCAGGCGCGAGCGATAGATTACCGACGTCTTTCAAACAAATTGGGCACCATGGATACTGAAGATTTAGCACGGGTGCAAGAAGGGTTTGTAAAGTTGTATATAAAAAATATTCCCCGCTCTTTCGAGCGAGGCCGCGGCTAATGCCGAATGTACCTACATGATAGCAAAACCTCCAAACAAGTCAAGAGCAACCGTGGATAACCAAATCCATAACAAAAACTACACTCCGCCCTTGCGAGCGGAGGTATAAGTACGATCCTATTATCCCATAGGCGGGGATGGTTTTCACCACATTCCCCATTGTAGCGTAGTAATAAATTAAAGTCAAGGTTATCCACAGCCCATGCTAGGATTCTATTCCATTCCCATAGGCGCGGTACTTATACTGGTCCTGCATTTACTCGGCGCGTCCAAACGCTGGCTTTTGAACGTTTTTTATGGAACGCTTGTTTTTGCATTTGCAATTAACGTCACGGAGTGGGGGAGCGGTTCGCGTAGCATCGCTCACCTATTCAAAGTAGATGATTTTACTAGGTTTTTTACAGCGATATTTATTTTTGTGATAATTCTTGCCGCGCTTGCCCTCCACCATCATACAACAGTGTATGATGGTATGGATGGCGGGACAGAAAACAACACCATTATTCTGTCGCTTTTGCTTCTTGCAACATTTGCCATGGTCCTCGTTGCCTCCTCAATAAGCGTCATCTCGCTTTTTCTCTCCATGGAGTTTCTTGCAATAGCTTTTTATGAACTGGTGGCGTTGAAAAAGGACAAAATAGGCATGGAGGCGGCAATAAAATTCTTTGTCGTCGGCGTATTTTCTTCCCTGCTTTTTTTGCTAGGGGCGGCATTTTATTACGGAGCGCTGGGTACGATGGATTTTTCGGCGCTGGAGACGGCAAGCTACTCGCCATTCCTCATCGCTTCTCTCGTCCTTATACTCGCAGGTATTGGGTTTAAAATGAGCCTATTTCCCCTTAATTTATGGCTCCCAGACGTGTATGAGGGTTCTCCGGCCTCCATCACCGCTATTCTTGCCGGAGCCGCTAAAAAGGCCGGTTTTGCCGCCTACATGCGGTTTTTAGCCCCTCTGATGCTCCCGGCGCTCCGATTCAAGCACCTTTCCATGGAAGGCGCGGCATTCTCTCCTTGGCATATGCTTATGGCTCTTATTGCCGCCTCCACGATGCTTTTTGGAGCTATTGCGGCGGTCTTACAACAGAACGTTAAGCGGCTCATTGCCTATTCCATTATTTCCCATGCCGGATTCATTGCCATCGGGCTTGCGGCCGGCACCAGACTCGGGTACATGGCCGCTTTTCTGCATATCCTTGTTCATGCGCTAATGGCCCTCGGAATTTTCTTAATGATCTCGATGCTGGAAGAGAGGGGACTGCATACGCTTGATGATTACAATGGTTTGGCGAAACGAAACCCGACATTTGCTTTTATGTTTGCCCTGTTTTTGGCTTCGCTCACCGGCATCCCGCCGCTTGCGGGATTTTTCTCCAAGTTCCTGCTTTTTACAAGCGCGGTGAATGCCGGTATGACCTGGCTGGTCGTCGTTGCCGTTATAACCTCGCTTATCTCCTCATACTTTTACTTCGTTATTCTCCGGCGCATGTACGGCTATGAGGCTTCGGAGAAAGCCATATCTCTGCAATTCACCGTCCCGCAGATCATTTCCGTTGCGCTTCCCGCGGTGCTAACTGTACTCTTTGGACTTTTTCCTAACAGTTTACTGAATCTCATTAGTACATTGCTCTAGAACTACTTAGAAACAAAAAAACACCCTGGGGCGTTTTTATTTACTCTCTTTTATTACGCAGACTCTACGCGGGCGGCGCAGTTGCAAGACTTCGCAGATCAACGGATGGGTCCGCAAGTTTTTCACGCAGGGAAGAGATATCGCGCTGGTCGGTGATGAGTTTTGAGATCCAAGGTAATTCGGGAGTGGTGTTGAGCTGTGTTGCGCCGACAATACGATTGCCCAGTACGATAAGCCGCGTGTATTTGCCTGATTCGCGCGTACCGCGTTGGATGACCTGCTTTTCCGGGGTAACACGCACATCGCCCACAAAACATATCGCCATGCCAAGTCCCTGCGTGGTATAGGCCGAGAGGGTTCGAAACTCCATTTTCTTGCCCGCCTGTCCGGAACTAGCCGAATAGACCATGTTCATTGCGGCACAACGCCCGTGCATCATGGCATTCGCCCAGTTTCCCAACTGCACATCTTCATTCAAGATCACGTCAAAGTACTCCGCGCAGTCTCCCGCGGCCCAGACATCCGGGAGGTTTGTCTGAAGATACGCATCGGTCACAATAC
>CAZNVD010000040.1:0-2671 GCA_964576505.1 uncultured Methanosarcinales archaeon | reverse complement strand
CCCTGAAGGCTTGAACGGCCCGATACGGTCTACGATGCCGATGCCGACGGAAATAAAATGCGTTGGGATTTTCCGTCCCTTGTTGGTCTTTACGCCATCCGCATGATCGCCGCCAAGCACCTCCACTACCTCTTCTTCATAGAGGATTTCGACACCGCTTTTCTTGAGTACGTCCTCGATAAGCCTCCCTGACTCTTCGTCCAGAAGATTAGCCCAATAGTAGGGCTCGCGCAGCATTACCGTAGCCTTCATGCCTCGCTTTATCATGATGTCGCAAAGCTCGAACGTGATGAATCCGCCGCCGATAAGAAGACCCTCTTTGAGGGTTTCGAATTCCGCCATGACCGCGCGCGCGTCATCAAGCGTGCGAAGATAATAAATGCCTTTTTTGTCGCTTCCGGGCAACGTCCATCGCCGCGGCGTGCCGCCTACCGCAATAAGCAGTTTTTCATACTGTAACGTCTCTCCATTTGAGAGAGGAATCTCCTTTTTTGTGGCATCAAGGCCCGTTGCGGTCACTCCCTTGAAATATGTGATGTTCTTATCCGTATAAAACGATTCTTTTTTCAGCCATATCGCGTCTTCCGGGAGTTTCTTTAGCATGTAATTCTCTTTTGAAAGCGCAATGCGGGAATAAAAAATATGCGGCTCGTCCCCGACGAGCGCGATAGACCCGTCTGCATCCAGGCCACGCAAGGTTTCCGCCGCGGTAGTGCCCGCAACACCACCACCGATGACGACATACTTGAATTGTTGCATTGTAAAATTACGGATGACGAATTACGATTTAAATCAATCCGTAATGCGTAATCCGCAATCAGATAATTTGCACAATCATGCTTCAGGGTACACCTGCTTCCCCGTCTCGTCATACAGGAATATGGCCTTTGTTGGACAGGACTGCGCGGCCAGAAGAAGATTGGCATCATCTATGTTTGCCACATTAAGTTCCGAGACATCGGTAAGGTCCGACGTGGGGCCGCTTTTTTTGGGAAGCACGGCCTTGTTCTCCGCATCCAGCGAGAACACATCAGGATATATCGCGACGCAACTCGCCGCCCCGATACAGAGATTGCGGTCTACTTTCAGTTTGGTTATCTTTGCCATTAAAATCAGCTTATAGGTTATAGCTAATAGCTTATAGAGACAAAAAAATAATAATCCATTGCCTATAAGCTATGAGCTAACAGCTATTAGCTTTGTTTTATTTATTTCTCCATCCACTCCATAATCTGCTCCATCAATTCCGGGTGCGCTTCAAGAAGTTTTACACCATGTCCGCCGGTTTCATATTCCTGGTACCACAGATTCGGGCGTTGCACGCCCGGTTCCTTCATGAGCTTTTGGACGTCAGGGTACGACGGGTCGTCTTTCGCGGTAATAAGGGCCAACGGACGGTGGTATTCTACCATAACATCATCCGTGCGCAACCCAAAATAGTTAAGGCCTGGGGACAAAAGAACGGCGGCTTTTATCTCAAAATGGTCCGCGGCATATGCAAGCGCAAGATTTGCGCCGATAGAAGAACCGATAATAGCAAATTGACCCCTTCGTTCCTCCCCTTGGTAAGGGGAGGGCTGGGTGGGGTGTGTTTCTCGTTTCAGAAAATCCATCGCGGCAGTCACGTCATAATACATCGTATGGTAATCCTCGGCCTGATCGAACTTCAAGTCTTTTTTCTTTCCAAAACCCTCGCTTTTCCCGTGCCCGCGAAGGTCAATGGCGAGCGTGCTCGATCCATTTGCTTCCAGCGCCCTTCGGAGCCCTGCCCACATAGTATGGTCTTTGCCTCGTTGGTGCAAAAACAAAACCGCTTTTTGAGAACCGGCCTTTGGCGACCAATCACAGAAAATATTTACATCATCAATAGCCTTCAGTCGCACCTCCATTGATTAAAAACCAATCTCAAAGTTCATTATGCATCTTCTGCACCAATACTATAGAATTGGTACAGAGCATATCATGCACATTTTGAGATGGCCTCTCGTTACCCCGTTAACGCATTAACTGGCTAATTTTGCATTTGCATCGGTGCGGCTTGCTGTTGCTTTATGAACATTTCCGTATGTGCAACTTGTGGGGCGATGGTGGCCCAGAAGGAGAGCGAGATGACTATCGCGACAGTAACAAGATAGATGTAGACGCCCCAATCAGCCCCCGCGCGGTCTTTAGTGAATAGTGGGATAAGGATGAAAATAAGGAAAAGCACCGGTGGCATGATAACAATCGGCGTGAGCCCGTATACATTTTCCACCGCCACGATCCACAACAACCACCACGGGGGTTTGGTAACCTCAAGCCCCGCATAAGGTGTAGAGAGCAGGGGAGCGGGAAGCAACGCCGAAAGTGCAACAATAACGATGAATGCTATGCCGATAAGCCATAATATCTTTCGAACCGACGGCGAGGAGAAAAATCCGGGTTGCGGCGTAAGTTGCCCGCGAATTGTAGCATCCGTCACTTTCTTCCACGGAGCAAGTATGGCGCGAAGGGTTGGAGCAAAAAGCCCATGAAGCACGATAAGAGAAGCGATGCTAAAGGGAATGGCGATCGTGTGTAAAATAAAAAATCTGAAAAGCGTGTTGTGCTGGGAGAAAAATCCCGTGATGAGTTCCGTAAAGGGCATGTAGCTGGCCACAATGCCCGTGGTGCCTATGAAAAAGTGCGCGTA
>CAZNVD010000039.1:0-7213 GCA_964576505.1 uncultured Methanosarcinales archaeon | reverse complement strand
GAATTTTCTAAAAAACTGTAAATATTTTAAAACAGTGTAAAATACAGCAATAGTAAATAAACCAGACAAAGCCATTGAAATTCCTGCCTGTCTGTTACCTTCGAATACTCCATGTAAAAAACTGCCGCGTTGGGAAGCCCACTTGAAACCAGTTTCAATGATGCTGTAAAAAAGAAGAAATGTTAACACGACAGCAAGAAAGAATGGTGCGTTTTTACCTGTAAAAAAAACCTGAATTATTTCGGTTGCTTCATCTATTGCTTGCTTAGGAGTTTTTGCTGCCTGAGCTGCGACAATAAAAGAACTCAATAATAAGAATAGTAATGAAAGATATACAAACCCCTTTTTCATGTAGTGATCAAAACTCAAAGAACTATAAAAAAGTTTGTGTTCTCTACTTATGATACAATCCTTTTCTGATTCTCTTGGGATTTGTGTGATCCTGAAGAATAGTTAGTGCATGAACTAAGGATTCTTTTGCGGCTGATGGATGCATTCCTAATATAATTCCAAGTGAACGGATGTCTGCTGGAGCTCGCATTTCTTCTGGCTTTGTTGCAAAGGATGCCATCATAATCGGAGCTTTTGATTTTGAGCAGAGTGTAATATTTTGCATGATCCGGCCCATTAGTTTTGCATCATTGCTCCTGACTGCTTCCAGGTTAATACAATAAGCAATATTTGACTTAGCCATCTGGCGAGCCATTACTCTATCTAATCCGGAGTCTCTCTGGTGTAAGAAATCTTTGGAACCTTCCATATTAGTAATGGCATCTGCATATCTCTTCATTGCAGAAATATCATTATCTTGGACTATTACAAAGGGGATGTCAGCATAGGAAGCTCCTGCCTTGAATTTTCGAATGAATAATCCTTTATAGATGGCAAGTTTCTTTGATTTAGGAAGTATTGCTGTTTTGTATGATTTTTCGTCATAAAGAAAACAAATTGCTGAATAGCCCAAGTATTCTGCAGCTTCCATGAATGTATCTTCATTTTCTGTTGGACAAACTAAATCTATCATATATAAGGAAAATGATTCGAGCATTTAAAAAGGTTGGTTTGGTGAATAAAAAAGAGCATTAAAAATTACCAAGCAAGAAGGGAGATTAACTAAGATGGCTGAAATGTTGAGAGATACAAGCCAGATCATACGAAAACAATATTTTTGTCACACGAATTAGTGAAAAAGCTATTTAAAAACATTTATAAATGGAACGGTTATACATTAAGAAAAAAGGGGTTGCTGCTTGCGAAATATATAGCCAATCGCAAATATTGCTTATTTGTTGCGATTGGCTAAAATCAAGTCTCAAAGAGACTTGATAGAATGGGGGTATGCAAACCATGAAAAAAACAAAATCACCACAAAAGAAAATTGAGATTGTAAATATTGTTGTAAGCGGAGATGTCCATCATGACAAAATCCCCTTAGAGAAAATGGCAGCTACTTTGCCAAACACAGAGTATAATCCTGAACAGTTTCCAGGACTTGTTCTGAGAATTAAGGAACCAAAAACATCAGCTCTTGTATTTAATTCAGGTAAAATTGTATGCGCGGGTGCGCGGACAATTGCAGATGTGGAAATTGCATTAGGCAAAATTATAGAATCACTTAAGAAAATAGGTATTGACATTAAGCAAAAACCAACTTATACTGTGCAAAACGTTGTTGCATCTGGAAGTATTGGTATGGACTTAAACCTCAACATCCTAGCAATTAAGCTTGAGAATACAGAATATGAACCAGAGCAGTTCCCAGGATTAGTATATAAACTGAGGAATACAAATGCGACATTCTTACTATTTACAAACGGGCAAATTGTTTGTACTGGTACTAAGAGCGAAGCAGAAGTAATGGAATCTGTTGAAAAGCTAAAGAAGAAACTAGAAACAGTAGTTTAATTTCTTTTTTTAATTACTTTTTTCTTGTTATTTTGATTTTGTGGTTTTTGTTTCAAAATTTCTCTGACTTTATGCTCACTTCCCTCGAACGATCACGCTACGCGATTATGCTTCTTATAAGTGGACACAAAAAGTTAAAAACTTACAAAACCCCGAGATTAATCTGGTGGTAGATGAATCCTGAGCAAATTGTAGAAGCCTTGCATGAGTTTATTGAAACACAAATGCAAGCAAAGCTTCTTGAGGCTGTGCGTGAAGATAAAGAGAGTATTGCAATTGATTTCTCACAACTCATTCATTATAATTTAGATCTGGCGGAAGCTGTTCTGGAAAAGCCAACTGATATCATCAAAGCGGGGCAGCTTGTTCTTGATAGAATGGATATTGGTAAGAAGTTACTTTTGCGTTTTTTCAATCTGCCTGAATCTGCTGGAGTTAATATATCAAATATAAGATCAAAACATATAGGAAAACTCATCAGAGTTAAGGGATTGATCAGGAATAAAACTGATGTTCGACCCCAGGTTGTGACTGCAACATTTGAATGTCCTGCGTGCGGAAACCTGATTAAGATTCCCCAGGAAGATTCAGCATTTAAAAGTCCAGATAAATGTGGATGTGGAAGGAAAGGAAAATTCAATCTCGTGGATAAAAAACTCATAGACGTCCAGAAAATGGTATTTGAAGAAGTTTCTGAAGACTTAGAAGGAGGAATGCAGGCAAAGCGTATCACGGCATTGCTACGTGATGATCTTGCGTCGCCTCTTACTGACAGGCGAACCTCACCAGGAACTAAAGTAATTGCTACAGGAATAGTGCAGGAGATTCCAATAATTACCAGAATGGGTACACAAAGCATTAATTTTGATCTTGTGCTGTTTGCAAATCATCTTGAGCCTGTTGAAGAGGAGTTTGAGGATCTTAAAGTAAGTGATGAAGAATTAGCTGAGATTACAGCTGTTGCAAGCCACCCTGAAGTTTTTATGAAACTAAGAGAGAGTATTGCGCCATCTATTTATGGACATGAGCAAGTTAAAGATGCTCTTGTCATGCAGATGTTTGGAGGAGTACATAAAAAAAGAGGAGATGGTGTGACTACAAGAGGAGATACACACATTTTGCTGATTGGTGATCCGGGAGGAGGAAAGTCTCAGATGCTGAAAAGAATAAGCATTGTTGCACCTAAGGCGAGATTTGTAAGCGGTAAAGGAGTTTCTGGAGCGGGGCTTACTGCATCAGTAATTCGAGATGAACTAACAAATGCATGGAGTCTTGAAGCCGGGGCACTTGTTCTTGCCAATAAGGGATATTTAATGATTGATGAAATGGATAAAATGAATAAAGAAGACAGGGACGCTATGCACGAAGGTCTTGAACAGCAGACTATCAGCATCAGTAAAGCGAATATCCAGGCGACACTCAGATGTCAGACATCTGTTCTTGCAGCTGCAAACCCCAAATTTGGGAGATTCGATCCTTACTTATCAATAGGTGAACAAATTAACATGCCGCCTTCGCTTATTAACAGATTTGATCTTATTTTTCCAATCAAAGATATGCCAGATCCTTCCAATGATGCGCGCATGTCGAGATTTATTTTAACTATGCACAAGGAAGGAACTGCTAAAAGTGATGTGGCAATTACTACTGAACTGCTTAGAAAATATGTTGCTTACGCAAAGCAACACATATTCCCAAAGCTCTCTGATGAAGCAATTGAAGAAATTCAAAGATATTATGTGGATATGAGAAATTCTGGATCAGATATAGGAGGAGTAAAATCTGTTCCGATTAGTGCAAGACAACTTGAGGGACTTGTGCGACTTTCAGAAGCATCAGCACGCATCAGATTTAGTAGTGTGGTGACTAAGGAAGACGCACGACGCGCAATTGATCTTGTACAGTACTGCTTATCACAAATTGCAGTAGATAAGGAAACTGGTAAAATTGATATTGATAAACTTACAAGCGGAATTACGGCAACTCAACGCGGAAAAATGATGGGTATCAAGGAAATCATCAGCCAACTCGAAGGTGAGTTTAAAAATGGAATTCCTGTTGAGGAAATTCTCAAGGTTGCCGAGGATAAAGGAATCAATAAAGAGAAAGCTGAAGAAACTCTTGAAAAATTGAAACGGAGTGGTGATATTTATGAACCTAAACCAGGGGTGATAAGTAAATTATGACTCATCTTTCATGGAAACGTATAGAAAATTTGCTCGCTTACCAAGGTGAGCCTATAAAGGTGCTAGTTACTGGAGAGGTCACACAAATAAGTGGAAATATGATGATTATAGATGATTCAACTGGATTGCTGCCAATATATTTTGACAAGGCGGCAGCAAACTGGATAAATCAAGTGGTGAGAGTGGGCGGGACTTTTTCTGGCGGAGCCTTGCATGCAGAGTTTGCAACCATGGTTGATGAAAAATGGATTGATTTTCATGTAAATCATCCTCTTTGTGGAGAAAGATTGACTAATGCAATAAAAATGTCAGCGTCTGAAGGCAAAGAAATTCATGTAGAAACGATTCACATGGAAGACATTGGTGAGCAGGTTACTAAAAAAAAGCAAGTAATTGTAAAGAACAATTCAGAAGTCATCATTGACATGGTTAGAGAATTGGATGGTGGAGATGGTACACTTGTTCAAGATGTTGTAGGCAAAGTAAAAGATTTTGATGCTGATGGAGTAATCCAAGGACTTATTGAATCAGGAGATCTATTTCTTGTTAAGCCTGGAAGAGTAAAAGTTCTAGAGTAAAAAAAGTATAGCCTAAAGAAGCCTAACTGAATGTTTGGAACCACAGGCTTGACATCTTAAAGACGACAATCCCTTTTCCTGAACTATCTTTGTTTCAGGTTTACCACAATCAGCACACAATACATATACTTGAGCATACTGCTTAATTTTTGCATTAATTCTTGCTGAGGCGACTTTAGTTCCTAATATTAACCGCTGGCCATCCAACTTTCCAGGAGCTGCAAGTTCTTTGAGAATGTACTTTAACAAATGACTTGGTTCTCTGCTAAATGCCTTAGCTATTTTATAGAAGTTTGTGATAACAGTATGATTGCCCTGCAAATGACCCATGACCTGAGGAATCTCAAATCTGTCTTTGTCCTGAATTGTTGCAGGAAGTTCAGATATTGCTTTGTCAAGCAGAGCTTCATAGTTCATAGTATGTCAACTGCCATTTGCTTCTTTTTAAAGCTTTGTGATTTTGGGACAACAATATATTTATAAAACAGGTTTAAATATACAAAAACAAAAAGATGGTGCTTGAATCACTTCTAAAACCAACGAATAACAATCCATGGTTCATTTTTTTAATGGGCATTGTGTACTCGTCAGCAGGAGTTCTACTTAGTTTGTCAATGTTTCCAGATCAGGCAAGCCTTGTACTTGTATTCTTTACAGTAATTGCATGCATACACTATGTGAATAAAGCAGTAATAATTGAAGAAAGGAAAGCAGTGTATTATACTGAAAAATTTTCTCTTTTTCGCGGTCACGCGCACTTAATTTTTGATTTGCTGATACTTTTTTTTGGTTTTTTTGTGTCATTTACCTTATGGAAGCTCCTTTTACCTTTGTCATTGTCTAACAAAGTGTTTTTAACACAATTGGCAACCATTAATGGACTAAATGCAGCAATTCAAGGAAAGGCTTTGTCTGGAAAGTTTTTTACTCTAATTTTAATAAATAACATGAAAGTGTTGCTGATAAGTATTTTGTTCTCATTTTTGTATGGTGTAGGTGCAATATTCATTCTTGTCTGGAATGCTTCAGTTGGAGGAGCCTTTATTGGAAGCTTTATCAGGCAAGTCATGGTGACCCAGCCTCCAGCATATGCTTTCCTGGTTGGAATGGTGAGGTATGTTCCCCATGGATTAATGGAAATGGCTGGTTATTTTGCCGGGGCTGTGGCTGGAAGCATTCTGTCAATTGCTGTCATGCGAAGAGATTTGAATGGACACTCTGCCAAAAAAATATATACTGATTTTGTATGTACTGTGTTGATTGCTATGGTGATCCTTTTTGTGGCTGCTTTCGTTGAAGTATATATTACACCTTTCCTGGTCAAAATTGTGGCCTAGGTAAAGAGGCTATCTTCCTGATTTGTCATTTGTTGTGTTTTCTAAGGATCTTCTAGATTTTGTATTTGAAGTAATAATTAGCAATTACATTTTGTATTTGAAGTATATACTTTTATTATTGATTTTGTTTTCTGGGAGTATTCAGTCAAGTCTCCAGTGGAAATGAATTTGCTGTTGTTGTATTTTTCTTGCAAAAATAATCTTTGTTCTGAATGAAGAGAGAATGTTTCTTCTGGCAGGATTGCCAAAAAATAAAATCATATTATGAATCACAATATTGTTTATAGATGTGTTATTTGAAGTAGATAATGTTTCAATGTGGAGAAAAAATATTTTTTGTGTGTATGAAAAATATTCAATGTTGTTGCTCAAAAAGTTGTACTGTTTTAAAACATCCAAAACAGGTCAATGAATGATTCAGATAAAAAATAAATTTATTAATTTCTTTTCTTGGTTAATAAAAGTGAATAATGGACGTTTCAAATGCAAATTTGAAAAAATCTATTTGTTTAAAAGGGAAGTCTAAGTATTGTTTCAAATGAGTCTCCACCATTTCAATTAGTTGTGAAATACAAATAATCTTTCGACGACAACTGAGTGCGTGAGCCCTGTCCCTGTAGTTTCGATTGGAATGGGGAGGTGTTGGGGAGGAGTGATGTAAGGAAGGAGTGAGATATTGAAGCAGAAATGAAAGAGGATTTGTGCTGAGGAAGATTTGTGTACAAATCAAGACTATGAAGTTCAAAGTAATATTCACTTTCACGCGACAAACTTATAAACTTGTAAACTTCACATCTTGCTATGGTGAATTTGTTAACTCTTGTTGGTGGTGCTGGACTTATTCTAATTTCAGCAGGCATTATCATCAAGAAAAGAAAAGAGCAAAATATTTTCTATATTATTGGTGGTGTGTGCCTTGAGCTGTATAGCATTCATATTGGTGATTTTCTTTTTATGGTACTTCAAATAATATTCATTCTTGCTGCTGTTGAAGATCTGGTAAGATTGTATATTTCAGGAAATTCATGTTAGAAGTATTACAATATTGTAGTAATGTAATATCAGAATTAAATATTATTCAGTTGTCTTGAGTGTGTTCTTTGATCAATAGAAAAAAATGTGGTTCAATGAAAAAAAAATTAAAAGTTGTTATAATGTATTAAAAATTATATTATAATAATATAATAAATAATTAATCAATAATATA
>CAZNVD010000038.1:0-7295 GCA_964576505.1 uncultured Methanosarcinales archaeon | reverse complement strand
TGATTTTAAAAAGGGGTTTCTAGACTTTTGGTTCAAGAAACTTATTGCTTCATGGAAACAAGGGCTGCTAAGAATCAGTTGCATCAATCATACAAATGTTGATTCCTTCGCTAGCTAAGTAACCTTTATAAAACCTCAATTTTAACCATTACTATTTACGTGGAGATGCCGGAGCGGAAAACGGGCAGGCCTCAAGAGCCTGTAGCTTAGTGCTTACGTGGGTTCAAATCCCTCTCTCCACATGATTGCGTAGCGCAGCGAACACAGGTGAGCAAGTGAAGCAATCAAATTAATTTATTTCTATAACTGTTCTAACCTCTCCACATATTCTTACTTTGCTTAATATGCTCTTTATTGCACGATATCTTGTCTTCAGAACCTAAAGCCTTATATTAATCAAAGTCTCTACATCTTTTGTAGTAGATTCTTTGGTGTAAGCATTATTTTGTACAATATGTATGTGCTGATTTTTTATCTAACAAGTAGGAGGTGTAAAAATGGCATTGGAAGCTATCAGCTTACTCTGGTTTATGCTAGTCGGTCTTATAGCTGGATTCCTTGCTGATTTTTTTGTACCTGGTATCTCTTTTGGCCTCGTGGGGGATCTAGTTATAGGAATTGTTGGAGCCCTCATTGGAGGTGTTTTGTTTGCATGGCTTGGTTATGTGGCTGGCGGCTTACTTGGGACAATATTTGTGGCTTTTGTTGGTGCTGTACTTTTGCTTCTGATACTTAGAGGAATCCAGGGATCTACTTCTCATCAGTCGAATAGAAACTAAATTTTCTTTTTTTTTTCGCTGAGCTAACTCCTTCTGTTAGTTACATTTATTAATAAACTTTCAATCTTTGCCACTGTGGTACACAACGGGATTGGGTTTCATCATTTTCATCGGAGTAAGTCAAAAACTCCAAAGAAAAAATGGGCTGTTATTGATTACGCAATCATTGTCTCAGGCATCATGAGCCTTATTCTCACCATTCCTCAGGTCACAACTATCTGGATGCACCATGCTGCATCTGGAGTTTCTGTAATCTCCTGGATCGCATATACAATTACTGCAACAGTTTGGCTTATTTATGGGATAATTCACCGTGAGGCTTCAATAATTGCGTTATACCTGATTTGGATTGTGGTTGATTTATCAGTTGTCATTGGAACTATTATTTACAATTAAACGAGTATTTTCAAAATGAGGCAGATGAGTAACAATGAACATTGAAATTTTTCCAGAGATAACTCTAATCTTTGTTCTTACTATTGTGATCTGTGCAATTATCAAGGCACTAAAACAACCGCTTATTATCGGCTATATCTTATCAGGTATTGCAGTAGGTCCTTTATTTCTCAACATAATCAAATCTGCAGAAATCCTTTCAACATTCGCCCAATTCGGTATTGCATTTCTTCTTTTTTCTGTAGGACTTCACCTTAATCCAAGGATAGCCAAAGACATTAGAAAAGTCTCATTAATTACAGGAATAGGTCAGTTTCTTTTCACAGTTATAATTGGATACTTCATTTGCAAATTTCTAGGTTTCACAACACTCACCTCAATTTACATAAGCACAGCATTATCATTCAGCAGCACAATTATTATTATGAAATTGCTCTCAGACAAGAGAGAACTGGAAACTGTCTATGGTCGCATCGCAACCGGATTTCTGTTGGTCCAGGATTTCATAGCAATTTTTGCAATATTCATTTTGTCAAGTATAAGCGCAACAACCAACATAACTGAGCTTATACTCACTACATTTCTAAAGGCGGTCGGCCTTGTTCTTGTACTTGCAATAGTGAGCGTCTACATACTTCCGCCAATTACTCGCCTTATCGCAAGGTCTCAGGAATTTTTACTGCTATTCTCAGTTTCATGGTGTTTCATTGTTGTTGGTGTTTTTCTCAAAGCGCATTTCTCTGTGGAAGCAGGTGCCTTGCTTGCAGGGATCTCATTATCCTTAAGCCAATATCAACACGAAATCAGCTCAAAAATAAAACCCATTAGAGATTTTTTTGTAGTTCTTTTTTTTATTGTAGTAGGTTCACAAATGATTTTTGCCAACATCGGAGCATACCTTGCCCCTGCAATAATCCTTTCCCTCTTTGTCCTTATTGGCGATCCTTTAGTAGTAATCATCCTCATGAGCTGGCTTGGATATACCAGGCGCAATAGTTTCATGGCTGGTCTGGCTGTAGCCCAGATAAGCGAATTCTCATTAGTGCTTGTAGCTACAGGAGTAAGCTTAGGCCACGTTACAAAAGAAATTCTGTCTCTTGTCACAATAGTAGGTCTCATCACAATCGCAGGATCAAGTTACATGGTAATCTACGCAGATAAAATATATCCATATGTATCACGTTATCTTACTGTATTCGAGAGAAGTGGCCAGAAAATTGATGCAGGCTCGTACCTGAAAGACAAAAACCATAATGTAATTCTGTTTGGCTACAATCGCATAGGATATGACATCCTTAAATCTCTGAAAAAGATCAAAGGCAAAACTCTGGTAATTGACCATGATCCAGCAGTCATTCCATTAGTAAGCCGACAAGGATACGATTGCATCTATGGCGATGCAAACGACATTGAACTTTTAGATGAAATCGACTTCAGAAAAATGAAAATGGTAATCTCTACTATTCCTTCGCGTGAAACAAATCTCTTAATTCAAGAAAAGGTAAACGAAGAAAATGAAGACTGCATGTTTATTCCTGTTTCGCATGAAATAAATGAAGCTGAAGATCTCTATGATGCTGGTGCTTCATATGTAATCCTTCCACACTTTTTAGGAGGCCGTCACATGTCCAAGATGCTTGAAAAGTACAAAATGAGTCACTCAAAGTTCTCAAAAGAACGTAGAAATCACCTTGAACACTTAGCCATGAGAAAGCAGCTCCATCAAGATCATCCAGCACATCATAGATAATCAATGTAACACACGAAACAATCGTTTCAATTGATTCAAGAATTCTATAGTGGAGAGCGTATATTATTAACACAAAGTTCCTCCACTATATCCGAAGAGCTTTACAAATTATTATTAAAATTTAAAGCTCTTCGTTATAGTTACTCAGTTTTCTGCAAAGTACGCGCACTCTGAAGAAGAGCAAGACATCCCATTCCTCCTGAAATGCAGAATTGATATTCATGAATATCAGTGCAATCACCTGCAGCATAAACTCCATCTACATTAGTTTTACAAAACTTGTCAACAATAACATGGCCATGATCATCCATGGCCACAAGTCCATTAGCAAATTCAGTATTCGGGATTCTTCCAATCTCAACGATTACTCCTTGCACAGGTATCACCTTCTTTTTCCCCTTTTCCTCAATTTCAATTCCAGTAACAAATTTGCCACCTAAAATTTTAGTTGTCTTTGTATTAGTATGAATTTCAACATGTGATTGACCAATGACTTTCTCCATAAGATACTCATGTCCTCTAACTTCGCCAATAGAAATAACATGAATCTTTGTTGCAATCCGCAACATAAATTCCGCAGCTTCAAGAGCAGAGTTTCCTCCACCAATAACCGCAACTTCTTTGTTCTTAAACAATGGTCCGTCACAAATCGCGCAATAAGTGAGCCCTTTTCCCTTATACTCTTTCTCACCCGGTACACCTAATTCCCGGGCCCGTGCGCCAGACGCAATCAAAACTGATTTTGTTTCATAACTATCTTTGTAAGTTTTAACTTTAAAATGACCATCTGGGGTTTTTTCAATTTTCTTCACATATTCTCCTTCATTAAGATTAACTTCATTCAGTTTCAACTGTTTCTCCATATTTTCCTGAAACTCAATAAATGTAGTTTTCGCATAGCCTGGATAATTGAAGATGTCTCCTGAAACCGCAATCTGTCCACCAATATCTCCTGAAATTACAAGATACCTCATTCGTTTCCGGGCAGCATAAACTGCAGCAGCAATTCCTGAAATCCCGCAACCAATTATTATGGACTCATACATTGTACTGCACTTTCCCTTGAATTCATTCAGAGCTTTAACCACTGCAGCTCGGGTATTCAGTCCTGCAACAGTATTTGCCAGCTTATCATGTCCACACACATCACCAAGCCATGTACTAAATTTATTTTTTTTACCAGAAACATTCTTTTTGAATTCAGCATCACTCATTGATTCAATCAGAGAAATAAGTTGTTGAATTGTAAGAATTGCATTTCCTTCTTTTGTAGCTAATTCAGGCATATATTGAAAGAAGAAAAACGATATTTAAACATTTATATTGTTAATTATACTTTACACTAACACGTTACTTGCTCAACGGAAAATAAACACTGACACTGACATCGCACCCTTCGCAATAATAAGTGTGGACTTCATGCTCATTCACAACTTCAAGATCTACATCCATATTTGTGTTGCAATTATTGCACACTGCCACAAACTCGCCTTCCTTGATCTCTTCAAGTTCTTCGCCGAAATCTTCAGGAGATGAATCCTCCTCCCAATCCTCAGATTTGAAATCCTTCATGACCAAGATAATGTTTCTGTCACTTAAAAAGATATCTTTTTTTATGAACCGTTTCACTTTGTTTTTAGGATTTTAATTAGAACCTCGGCTAAGTTCTTTTTAATCGGTCGCTGCCATTCTACCAACTTACGACCGTAACTTGGGGTGAAGACCTTTGTATTGAAAACTCAAAAATCTAAAGGGATTCACTTAAAACGCTTGCCTTTTTGTTTTAATCTTGGATGACCGTTTCAACCCTTGGCAATTCACAGAAGTCCGTATGAAACGCATAGGCTCCCGCATTTAAGAATACTATTTCACTTCCAACTTTTGGATTCTTCAAATAAACCCTATACCTGAATATATCTCTTGAGTCTGGAGTACACCCTTTAATTAGAAATGCCTTACCTTCAGACGCATCGCATTCTCCTTCAACAAGCAATCTTATATCTGCAATAAATGTATCAAGATATGCATTAAATATACTGCAATCAACAATAAGCACATCGGAGTACGCCGACTTGATTGTAGTATGCAGTTCAACAGCAGGAGCCGCAATAAACCGCCCGGGCTCAATAATCAGCTTTATTTTTTTAGAATTAAGAAACTCTTTACACTTTTTGATTTCACTAAAGATGGTATTTACATGTTCAGTTGGATAATTCTTGTATTGCACTGGAATTCCTCCTCCTATGTTAATTATAGAAATATGGCCAAGAATTTCTTGTGGAATAGCATCCTGTAGCTCAGTAATCAATGACCACTCGCTGATATTTTGCGTTTTTCTGTGAAAGTGAATTCCAATGTGTTCAATTTTTTTGTTTGCAGACAATACATTAACACATTTAGCAACAGTCTCGCTAAACATACCATAAATGAAATATTTTCCAGTATGCAATGAATGCTCCTGTCTTCTCATTCTTAGCAGCACCGAAACTTTTGCATCTTTAGATTCAATTGCATCAAGCAACATAGTCAAGTCAGTCTCATTGTCTACAACAAATTTGTTAATTCCATGCTGCAGAGCCTCACTAACTTCCGCTTTGCTCCATCCTTGCCCAAAAAGCCAGACCCTTTTTGAATCTTTAATTTTTTTGGCTTCTGCAAGAGAATGCACACTAAACTCAGAATCAGTCTCTTTTTCGAGAATATCTCCTGCAATTGGATTAGTTTTGAAACTAAAAGAAACCGTATCACACAATTGTTTCACAGTTTCATACTGTTTTAACAATATACTCTTTTTTAGCAGAAAATAAGCTGTCATGGCTTGATCAATCCTTCTTTATGCAATTTATCAAACACTGAAACCATCACCAGAGGGAACGTAATTGACACTTCACCAATAACAGTAATAGCGTCAGCTTCATCTTTAACTTTTCCCCAACTCTTAGCTTCGCGTGTAGTCGCTCCACCCATGCTTCCTGAATATTCGTGAGCAGTCGTCATATATACAGCATAATCAAGCCCTCCGTTTAACAAACAGGAAAGAATCGCATGATGTTTCGACACTCCACCACCCAGCGCAATAATGCCTTTTTTATCATCATGTGAAGTGCAAAACAAAATGTTTTTGAAATCCTGAACCACATCTACAATAAAGTCTGGATGCTGCTGCTGGAATAAATACAAGTGAAAACCAAATGATCCGTCAGTGATTGCAGGACAGAAGATTGGTATCTTTTTCTTAGCAGCCTGACTCAATATACTCTGGGTATCATTTATGCCTGAGCCAATCTCATTCAACATTTCAGAAACTGTCCATCTGCTTTTCTTCTTGAAAAGGTTGGCAAGTACTTTATTCATTATATCTTCAAATCTTCCATAACTCTCATTACTGATATACAAATTCCCGATTCTGTTAACACCCTTTTCATACAACTCAACATCATCAGCAGCATAGTCTCCAATAACAAATTTCTCTCCATGAGCCTTCATAATATCTTCTTCTATGCCACCAACCGTAGTAACTATTGCATCAACCATACCCAATTCAATACATTGGGCAAATAATCCTCTAAGCCCGCTTGTAACCATATTAGAAGTAAATGTTAGAAATATTTTAGCTCCTGACTTCTTCATGTTAAGAATTACATCAGCAGCTTTGGCCACTCCAATGCCCTGAAAACCTGTTTTTCCCATCTGTTTCACACAGTCTGAAACAGATAATCCTGGCTTCCACGCAAAGTCTGAAACATGTTCCATATTTATAAGCCGGCCCTGAGGCTATTTAAAAAGGTTGCTCTACCTGCCGTCCTTTTCAAGCTTAAGTTGCTGAATCTCTTCATAGAGCCTGGAAACTTCCTCCTGGCACTTATTAGTAATTTCAGGCACAGTTTCAAATGGGCTGAAGTAGAGCGGTTTTCCCACCCGAATCCAGCATTTAGAGAAAAATTTTGGAACTGCCCTGCCAGGTGGTAAAAGTTTCCACATACCATCAACCGCAATCGGAATCACCGGAACCCGCAACTCACGAACCAAGAACCCGATTCCTTGTTTGAATGGTTTCATCTTTTGGCTTCTTTCACCCTCTGGGAAAATAATGATATTCCAGTTTTTATCTACAAGCTTTCCCATGAACTGAAATGTCTGCTGATATCCGCGGGTTTGTGATAAAAGGAAAGCCTGAAGCAAAACTGTGATCCAATTATAGCTTAGAAATCTCCAGAGTTTTCTATGCCATATGTGCCGTTGCGCAAAATACTCAGCTCTTGCAGCAACTGCTACCTTGTACCTGAGTTTCCATGGAATTGATGCCATTATTACCCCAGTGTCAAGATGACTCTGATGATTCGCAATAATCAGATACGGACCTTTATCAG
>CAZNVD010000037.1:0-7331 GCA_964576505.1 uncultured Methanosarcinales archaeon | reverse complement strand
TTATTATTATTATTATTATTATTATTATTATTATTATTATTATTTTATTATTATTATTATTATTATTATTTTATTATTGTATTATTATTATTATTTTGTTATTGTTATTTCAAAACTCTTTTTTTTCAGAGTCTAATCATTCATGATGTCTTCAATCTTGCTGCTTGCATAGTTGCGTGCGTCTCTGTAATAATCTTCGGCTTCATCGTACTCTTTGCCATCAAATGAGTCATCTCCTTTTTCGATGAATTCATTAAATAGAGTTTTACTTGGAACTGGAACATCTTCAGCATCTGCTAAGTCCTCTAGATCTTCCCATCTTTCCAATGCAAGTTCTTTTGCTGATTCTGAGTCTTCACGGGCATCTTTTACTTCAGCATTTTCTTTTGCGCGATTAGTGAGGTCAAATTCTACTTTTTTTGCCAGTGATTCTGCATCTGAGAATATTGATTCAGATTCTACGTATCTTTTGTCTGAAAATGCTTCATCTCCTTCTCTTATCAAGTTGACATAGTCTGTGTCATCTGGTAATGTGAGATTATTATCTGTTGCCACTTTCAAAGCTCTTTCCCATCCATTAACTGCATCAATTCTTGCGCTTTGAGCAGCTTTTTGTCTTAGATAATCAGGGCTATTCTTCTGCTGGTTTTCAGTAAACTCATCCATTAAACCTTTGTCTTTAGCTTCCTGTTCAAGGGCTTCGATTGCTTTTTTTGTGTAGTCATATGCTTTTGAAAACAATAATTCAGCTTCTTCGTAATCATTTTCTTTTACTGATTGGTCTCCGTAGCTTATGAGATTGTAGAATGTTTTATTATCTGGTTCTAAGAGATGGTAATTGCCTGCTAATTTTCTTGCTTTTTCCCAGTTCTCCATACTGTTTCTTCTTGCAATTCCTGCATTTCTTTGTGCAATGCTAACTTCTTGTGGTTGTGTTGGGTTATTGGTGATAATTTCTCCAGTTGTCTGGTTTACTTCCTGTGCTGGTTGATCAGGGGAATCTTTTTGAGTCAGTTTGATTTGGATTGCCAGTTTTGTTTTTTCACCTTGTGTTTCATGATCCTTTATTCTTTGTTGCAGTGAATTCTGGATATCAATTGTATCTGGTGATCCTTCAATAATAAACTCAGAGAAATATTTGTCTGCTCTTGATAGTGCATCTCTGTGCTGGACTTCTGCTTTATTCATGGCATTTATGTTGTCTTCAGCTGCCATTGCTTCAGTTTCTGCAAGGCGTTCTTCTGCAATTTCCAGAAGCCTGTCAATCTTATGTTCTGTTCCAGGTATAAGCTTTACTGCAAGATTGTCTAATACTGTATCAAAAAAGTAGAGCCAGCTGTCAGGTGTGACCCCTGCGGTTACCGCTTCTTGAGCTGAAGCAATAATTGGTATGAACAGAAGTGCGATCATGGCTCCTGTCAGGAGCAGAGTGCGATCCATGCATTGTGATAGGTGGGGTGATTTTATATATATTGCGATAAGGTAATTATTTTGGGGGTGTAGATGCATGAAATTTATAAGAAATTGGACTGAATGTTTGCATTTCCGAAATATTTATTTAACCTCCCTCTTTATTGACACTGATGGGTGGAAAAAAGAGAGTGGTGAGAAAAAAGAAGGTTACTCATAGTGCTAAAGATGCTTCTCATAAAAAGCCTCATAAAGCCTGGGCTGTTCATAGAGCAGGTAGAGCAGGTAAGAAAGTTCATAAGTCAGCTAAAAGGTCAGGTTCAAAATATCGGAAAGTTTCAAAGGTAACTCATTCGCGCCATTCTATCTCTAAAAGTAATGAATCTAAAAAAATACGAAAGGGTAAGATGATTTCTGTAAAGAAAGTTGCTCCTAAATTGAAAGGTGAACAGCTTTTTGCTCCTCCTCAACTTAAAGGAACTAAAATTGTCAGATTGCAACCAGAGAAAATGAAGAGGAAGCAAAAAGAGACTCCTCTTGTAAGGGCTTCTGCATTGAAAGGAAAAATAGGAGGCTCATCTGCCAAAGAAAAGGTTGTTTCAAAACAGGTACTTTCTATTTCAGGTATGCATTGCGCAAGTTGTGGACGTACTATTGAAAAGGCTCTTAATGCTACAAAAGGAGTTACGAGTGCTTCGATAAATTTTGCTGCCGAAAAAGCCGTTATTTCATATGATCCTTCGATTGTGTCTGAGCAAAAGCTTGCTGAAGTTGTTCATTCAGTAGGATACACTCTTGGTGTAGGAAAAAATGCTGCGACTCAAACTTTGAAATTGCATATAATTGGAATGGATAATCCTCATTGTGTTGGTACAGTTGGAGGTGGTATTGATCACATTCCAGGTGTTGTTTCTAAACAATTGGATGTTACTGAAAATGCAGTAATTGTATTTGATCCCTCACAAACTTCTACTGAAAAAATAATGGATGTGATACGATCTCTTGGATATAGACCGGTTGCGGCTGAAGCTGTTGATACTGAGAAAATTGAACGTGAGCGTGAGATTAAATCCTTAAGGAATAAAGTAATTGTGGCTTGGGTTTGCTCGATTCCTTTATTCTATCTTGCAATGGCTTCTGCGTTTAAATTTCCTATTCCTTTGGCAATTTTGAATAATTTAGATATTGCTCAGTTGGCATTGACCATCCCAATAATTCTTGTAAGTTATGACTTTTATACTCGTGGATTTATTGCAGTTGTGCGTTTTGGAAGTGCAACAATGGATACTTTGGTGGCTTTAGGAACTGGAGCTGCTTTTGTTTATAGTGTTGTTATGAGTTGGTTGCAGTGGACTGGTGTAATTGTTGAGACTGGTGATCTCTATTACGAAATTGCCGGAATTCTGCTTGCGTTTATTTTGCTCGGAAAGTATATGGAAGCTAAATTAAGAGGAAGAACATCTGAGGCTATTAAAAAATTGATTGGACTTCAACCTAAAACCGCAATTGTTGTCCGAAAAGGAAAAGAGATGGAAATTCCTATTGATCAGGTTCTTATTGGTGATATTGTTCTTGTAAAACCCGGACAAAAGATTCCTGTTGATGGAGTTATTCAAATTGGACATTCTGCTGTTGATGAAAGTATGGTTACGGGAGAAAGTATTCCAGCTGAAAAGTCAGTTGGCGACAAAGTTATAGGGGCTACCCTCAATAAAACAGGAAGTTTTACTTTCAAGGCAACAAAAGTAGGTGCCGATACTATGCTGAGTCAGATTATTAAACTTGTTGAGTCGGCTCAGGCAAGCAAGGCTCCAATTCAGTATCTTGCAGATCTTGTGTCTGCGTATTTTGTTCCGGTTGTTTTTATGATTGGAATTATTTCTTCCTTGGTTTGGTATTTCCTTGGATTTGGATTCAGTTTTGCTCTTGTAATCTTTGTGTCTGTGGTAATTATTGCGTGTCCTTGCGCTCTTGGGCTTGCGACTCCGACTGCAGTAATTGTGGCTACTGGACTTGGCGCTGAGCAGGGGATACTGGTGAAAAATGCGGAAGCTCTTCAGAAGGCAGATCAAGTTGATGTAATTGTATTTGATAAGACCGGAACTGTTACTGAAGGTAAACCGGTTGTTACTGATGTTGTGCGACTTGCAAAATTACCAGAGGAAACTATTTTGCAATATTCTGCAATGGTTGAGAAAAAATCTGAACATCATCTTGCTGAAGCTATTGTGAATGAAGCTAAAAGAAAAAGAATAAAGTTGCATGAAGTGGATAAATTTGAGAGCGAAACAGGTATGGGTGTCGCTGCTGTGTATAGAGGCAAGAGAATTTTGTTGGGTAATCGGAGACTTGTTGATAAATATAGTTTGCAATTTGATGAGGATATAAGCGCAAAAATGGGTGTTCTTGAAGGTGAAGGAAAAACAGTGATGATACTTGCACTTGGAAAGGAGGTTGTCGGGCTTGTTGCTGTTGCTGATACTGTAAAGCAAGGAGCTAAAGAGGCTGTTAAAGCATTACATAATATGCACAAAGAAGTCTTTTTGCTTACTGGAGACAATAAAATTACTGGCGCTGCTGTTGCAAGACAACTTGGGATAGATCAGGTATTTGCGGAAGTATTGCCTGGAGACAAGGTTACTCATATAAAAAGACTTCAACAGCAAGGTAAGAAAGTAGCAATGGTTGGAGATGGTATTAATGATGCGCCTGCTTTAACCCAAGCAGATGTTGGAATTGCAATCGGATCAGGAACTGATATTGCTATTGAGGCTGGTGATATTGTGCTTATAAAAAATAATGTTGGTGATGTTGTTACTGCTTTGAAGCTTAGTTCGTATGCAATGAATAAGATTAAACAGAATCTTTTCTGGGCTTTTGTTTACAATGTTGTGGGAATTCCTGTTGCTGCCGGAGTTTTGTATCCATTTACTGGGTGGTTGTTGAGTCCGATGATTGCAGGTGCTGCAATGGCGTTCAGTTCTGTGAGTGTAGTGGGTAATAGTGTATTGATGAAGTTTAAGAAGTTCTAGCTTATTTCTAATTTTATTTCTAATTTAGAAATTGAGTGATTTTTTTATCTATTTTCTTTTAAATTTGGTGTGTTGTGTTGCGGAGTATCTGTGTCTTCCTTTTTTTTGTCTGGATATAAAAGTTTGTACAATAATTTTGCCTCTTTATCTGCTTTAAGTCCTTCGTCTATTCTTTTCAAGTACAACAAAGTAGTCGCTCTATGGAATTTTGCTTCAATTTCATATGGATCAAGGGCTATTACTATGTTGAAATCCTGAAGAGCCTCTTCATACTTTTCTTCAGGTTTTTCGAGTAATAATCCGCGGTTACATCTCACCACAATGTTTTTTGGGTTTAACTCCAGTGCTTTATCTAAGTATCTGATAGCATTTTTGCTGTCACCCACAAATGCGTAGGTGTTGCCAATTGCTGCTATCTGGTGAGCCAGAATTTGGGCAGCTGAAAGCGGTTGAAGGTAAACACCATTGTTTATTGCTATCTCTGAGATTGTGTATTGTTTGATGTAATACTCTCTTGTTTTTTCGCTGTTTGTCAGAGTTTCCCAAAACAAATCTATATCATTGTTGATTTTGCATATTAAAAACATGTGATGTGGAGCAAAGGCAGCATAAATGTCAAGTCCTTTTGGCCTTGCAATTTCAAGATAAATTTGTGTTCGTAGATCACAGTCAAGTCTTTTTTTGTTCAAACCTTCTGAGAGAAGAAATTCTTTTTCATTTGAGAATCCTGCATCAGTAATGGCATTTCCAATTGTGGTCAGGATGTATTTTGCATTTTCTCTTGAATCTGTATTTTCTATTGAGCTGAGTTTGTTGTTTGCTGTTGCAATCAGATCTTCCAGTTTTTGTATGGCTTCTGGATTGGATCCTTCTATTTCAAGTGCCTGGTGAGCAATTGATGTTGTCTCCTCAACTGTTGATATATGTTCAAGAGGTTTTACAGGAAGAATTGGTGGTTTTTCTGTTGTAGAACAGCCGAGCATTGAGGCTATAATGCTGAGAACTATCAACCCCTTTTTCATGGTATTTGGTATTGTGAACATCCAATTAAATCTATCGTTTCTATGGATTCAATAGTAACATTTATCAATGGGGATTTTTTAAATATGGATGTGAAGATTTCGAATCTAGCGGAAGGATGCACTGAATTTACTGCAAATGTTTTTCTTTGCGAGGACAACGGAGAAGTAGTAATTATTGACTGTGGTGCTGATCCTGCGATTGTAAAAAAATGTCCAAAGAAGATTGACAAAATTATTATTACTCATACACATTGGGATCATGTTGTAAATTTACCATTGCTCAGGAATTATGGGAAACCAAAAGTTTATGCGTTTGATGTGAATGAAACAAAAGCTGATGTTCAATTGAAGGATGGAGATTCTGTAGTTATTTGTGGAAAAAAGTTTATGGTGTATCATACGCCCGGGCATATTCCAGATGCAATTTGTTTGTTTAATTCTGAGACAGGAATTTTATTTTCTGGTGATACTGTTTTTCCTGACGGTGGATTTGGACGGGTAGATTTACCTGGTGGAAACTCTGAACAGATGTTGGAATCATTGCGAAGTCTTGTGGAGTTGCCTATTAAGTCGATGTATGCTGGTCACGGTGATGCTGTGTTGCATGATGCAAAGAAACATGTGATGCAAGCGCTTAGTAATGCGGAAGGAATGTTGGGAGATGAAGATTGGGTTTAGAGTTTTTTGGCGAAACCTATATATCTTTAAGGATTCTTCAATCATTATGAATCCTGTTCCAAATCCTATTACGGTTTGTACTGGTGAGCAGACAAAGATTACAAAAACTATTGATGATTTTTTCTGGGAAACAAGAGAATTTGTTGAGCAAAATTATGAGTTGCCACCAGAACCATCTATGTATAAATTTAGTATCCGTTCAGGTGAGCTTGCATATTATTCTCTTCAAATAACTGATGATAGAGTTAACTATTTGGCTTATGGATTTATGATTCTTGCCACTGTTTTTGAGACTAGAACTGAATTAAATTTTGTTCACTATACATTCTTTAGGAATCTTGAGGGACTTGAAGAGGTAATACCTAAAAAGATAAAATAATAAAGTGTCAGAAATTAATTTTGAGTTGTGTTGTCAATATCTTTATAAAATTAGGATATCCTGAATTTTTACATGGAAGAACCATTAATATCTATTGTTGTGCCAGCTTACAATGAAAGAGATTATGTAGCTGAAGCTTTAAAATCAATACGAAATCAAACTTACCAGAGATTGGAGACTATAGTTGTAGCAAATGCGTGTAGCGATGATACGGCTAAAGTTGCTCGGGAATTTGCTGATAATGTTATTGAAGTTCCAAAACAAGGAATTTCTCATGCGAAAAATATTGGATATTTACATTCGCATGGCAATGTGTGTGCTTTTATGGATGCCGACAGTGCAGCTGATGAATACCTAATTGAAAAAGTGTATTTGTCAATTGTTGAAGGATATGAATGTGGCAAGGCAAAAATTAGATCATCTGATGATAAAAGACTAAGGGCGAGAATATTCTGCTGGTATTCAGAAACATTAAGTAGAATGTCTCAATTTTGGTCATCAATTGACTCAGGAGCGGGAGCTTTTACTTTTTTAACAAAGGAGTTAGGAAAAAAGATCGGACTACCTGATGGATCTTTGTTTAGGGAAGACTTAATGGTTATGGAAGATGTTGATTTGCTGATTAGAATGAAAAAAGCGGGTAATTATAAATTCATTACTGAATCTTGCTTATATACATCTATGCGACGGTTTGTGGAAGAAGGATATGTTAAATGTTTCTTTGAAGATTGTATCCATGTTCTAAAACCGGATGGAAAAACAAGATCTCGTTGGAATAAAAAATAAATTTTACTTCTTTGTTTTCTTTGT
>CAZNVD010000036.1:5952-7410 GCA_964576505.1 uncultured Methanosarcinales archaeon | reverse complement strand
TATTTTATTCTAAAGATTCTAATAGTTTCAATAAAACAATTAATTCTCAGAATCAAACCTCACTTTTCATACTTGAAAGTTTTAGAAACCTTTGGAGAATACGAATATTCCTTTTTGTTTTTGACCTGATAATGAACACAACATCCAGGGAACTTCACCCGTCCATCAATAGCCACCCTCATGCCAAGAGAATACTGTAACAATAATTCTTCTTTGCCGCCAAGAGAAGGAAGCTCCCACATCACAACAGTCGCCCCATCCCGTCCTCCATTAACCTGGTGAGGCCTGATTGCACCCACTTGATGCATAGTTGGCACATATTGAAACACAGCAGGCACTACATCCCTGACAAATATATGTGAAAGCGGTAAATCATCCTTGTTCTTCAAATGAATCACTACTTCAATACCATTCTTCGTTTGCCTTACTTCTTTCCTGACTGACGCCTGCGGATTAAAGTAGTGCAACACAAAACACAAACAAAGTACAATAAGAAGAGCAACATAAAGTGAATAATATTCTTTAGTAACAGCAATCGTCGTAGACCCTCCCGGCTGTAATTCAATTCGCCAGACATAATAATCTCCTTGGATACCACCAGCAGGCTCAAATTTCGCAAATACTCGATTAAACAGTGAATATGGATAATGATATTCTTTAACACGAACCACATTTGATGGATTATTAAACTGAATAAACTCAGTTGCACTCGACCATGACCTTTCAATCTGAACAATTTCCGTAATTCCTTGATCCACCTCGGGCAGTGCAACATCCAAAGTATATCCACTGATAACTTTCCCCTCAACAAGGAATTCCACTGTCAGCTTACCTTGCCGAGGTTTTTCATACGCAGGAATATCAAAATTAAACTCAACCTCTTTTTGTTCAAATCCTTCAACTGCAACAGTGCGTTCTTCTGAGAAAAATGGACTGGCTACATAAAGAACTGCTTCTTGAATCGCAAGCGAATTCTTATTCTGCAAATAAACTTTCATAGTGTATCGTTGTCCTGCAGTGACATATGGGGGAATTTCAGGTTTCGGCTCAAGCGCAACATTCGGTGCATAAAACACTGCTTCTTTATTCGGATTATACAAGTCAACATTAATGTCAGAAGAATATTCCCGTACAGAAGATCCTCCTTCTTGTTTATCGACAATCACAGTAATAAGATGTTTGTTATAAGTAAGTTCAGGACTGGCAGGTTTAATCGCAAGTGAAACTGTTTTAGAGCTTCCAGGCGTAAGAGTCACATATCGGTCACTCCTGGGCTCTGTATGAATATCCCATTGCGCAGTCATCACACTAGGAGAGCTTATTGCATAAACAGCAGTTACAGCACCTTCATTTACCAGCATGACATTAAAGAAAGCCGTCCCATCAATTGGAATCCTCACAGTGTTCGGCTCAACAGAAACTTCTACTGCCTGCACAGTAGCTAGACATAACAAAAGA
>CAZNVD010000036.1:0-5942 GCA_964576505.1 uncultured Methanosarcinales archaeon | reverse complement strand
AAATCTTCGAAAATATTTCAGTACATTATGGGCTAACAAAAGAACAAGTACTAACCACCCTCCCCTTTTCATTCAACCCACAGTCACATAAAAAGTATATAAACATTTCTCAGCTCAACAAGCATACTCAAGTTTGCTCACACACTTAAGGACTCGCACTATTATACCAATCTCGCAGTGACGGGGGAGGGCCCCTACGGGGTGCAAAAGAAAGCTGAAGGCTTTCTTTGCACAAAGAAAAGCTTTGCTTTTCTTTTGTGGCACTGCGCAATTAGTGCGAGTAGTGTGTGAGCAAACAATAGAATAAAATGTGTAAAAGCAAATTAAGAAAATAAGTAAAATAAAAAAGGAAATAACAGAAAAATTAAGCTTTTGTCTGCGCTGCAGCTTCTACTTCTGCTTTGTGAGCTCCTCTAGCTTTTCTTTCGGGTTTCTTTTTTACAGCTGCTTCAGTAAGTGCCGCTGAACTACCGCTTGTTGCTCCTTCAACCGATCCACCAGTATGTCCTTCTACCCGTGGAGGTTCAGCTGCAACAGGTGCCTTACCTGATGGCACAATAGTTGAAACCTTCTCATAGAGCTTATCATATTGATTAAACACATGAGGATATTTGTCTTTGCCATTTTCCACATTCATGGTATCATACAGCGGTTTAAGAGTTTGAGCTTGAATTCCATAACACACGAGACCATTGCCTGCAGCAGACTCAACAGAATTCGCAAGAATAACCACTCTATGTGCTTTTTGTTCAGCAGATAGTCCGCTTTCAGCAACCAGGTATTGTACAGCAAGCCCAACATTATGCTTATTTACACCATGTGCATATTTTGGTATATGTTGAATCAATATATCAAATCCAACTCCTTGAATGCCTTCAACCAGCTGATTCAATATTTTTGCAGCTATTTCTTGCGGAACTGAAAATGACCCACATAATTCTTTAAGACGACTATCAAGATTAGTGAGTTCAGTTGCAGTTTTATTTGAAGAACCAATATATCCCTTCATAATCCCTTCACCCACTTCTTTAGACAGTCTATAATCAGGTACAACTGATCGAGCTACAGCACACACAGATTCCGCCTGCTCTATACTTGTAACACGAGTACCTAGACTCAAAAGCTCTTGCTTCAATTCCTCACGAGCTGAATCATGCAGTGCTGCATACCATTTGGATATGCTCTTCGCTTCCTCAGTATTTGGTTTTTCCCCAAACAATCGTTGACCAATCGCAGCTCCAATAATAGCTGGTTCTGGATTCGTTTGAATCTTATGACTCTTTAGATACTGATAAAACTCATGTAACTTTGCAACAGTCTGTTCACCGGCTGCCAGCTCAGTATATCTTTTCACAATTGTATCAGCAGTCCATGCGCCAGCAAAAGCTGCATCAGCATCAATCCCAAACAAACTTACCAGACCATAAACATCATTGTCTCTAGATTCTTTATATGCTGCAACCGCAAGCAAATGTCCTTGCTTTTTGAAATCAGTTCCAAGTTCAGTTGCAATATCCTGTAGTCTTTTTTGTTTTGTATTAAATCCAACAAACCACTTGGAATTAACAACATCCACACAAGCTTTGAACAATGAAGTTACTCCATCATCAGATATAGTCTTGGTATTCTTTCCAGAAACAAATGCTTTAATTTTGTCTACAAGATCTTTTGCAGGCTCAAATTTGCCAAGTTTATATTCAACTTTTAATCCAAATTTGTTAAAGCTGAAATCTACATACTTCAAAGGCTTAAGACTTCTCCGCAAGTAAGCAGCAACCTGACTTTTATAAAAAGCATCAACTGCTTCTTGTGAAAACTCAGGCATTTCGTAAATATCAAGAAATGCAATCATGTCAAGCTCAGAAGTACCAAATAAACTCAGATAAGTCTGTTCAACATCTTTCTTAAACGATTCCTCAAATTTAGCCTTATCAACTTTATCTATTGATAAATGATTACTAGCTCCTTCTGCATAAGCAATATCAGGAGTCCAATATCGTTTATGTTTAAGTTTAACTTGTGCAAACCGCAGCTTGTCATCCGCTTTAACTTCAAAAGATGAACCTTGGCTAAGCAGCCACTCCAAATTGTCCCGTGCTTTTTCAGTCACAGCATCTGGCTGCTCTTTTACCTTCTCTGGAACAGTCATTTGTTGAATAAGATTATGAACCGCTTCAGCAAGTTTTACTTTACCAAGCGTAGAAGTCCAATCCACATCTTTGGCCATCTTCTCAACAGTCTTAGCCATCTGATAATCATTCTTAAGTAGAAGACCTGCAATAATTCCTGCTGAATCTTTTTCATGCTGAACTACCCGCGCACTAATCTCGTGAGGCTTTAATTTACTATATTCTTTAGAAAATTGTTCTACAACTGCATCTATATTCCCCATCTTCATCACTCCGTCTTCTTCAAACCAATAGAATCCGGGATTTTTCTCTATTTAACCCTATTGTCCAGAATACATGAGTTTTATTATTATAAAGTGTTGAAGACTTATTTAAGAATCTAAGAATCTTATGATTCTTGAATCTGAAGATTCTGAAAAATAATACAAAAGTATAATTATTAAGAATTTAATTGGAATACTTATTCCATCATTTCAATTTCAATATTGAATGTTTCTGGATCTGGAATTGGAATCTTTAAAACAAGCCTCAAAGCCCGCTCATCAATACCAAGATCAATAAGCCGCTTATGAATTCTCATTTCAAAATTCTGGAAAGAAGCTTTACCATCACCACATGGAGAACGTCGAGTAGTTATCTTCATTCTTTTAGTAGGCAAAGGAACTGGTCCACGCATTTCTACCCCTGTCTTCAGAGAAATGTCCTTTATGTAATCACAGACTTGATTAATCTTGTCAATGTCTACACTTGCAAGTTTGATTCTCGCTTTCTGCATGGTCGTTTGTGTGTTTTATTTTATGGAAATAAAAATTGAGAGGAAACCTCCCAATTAAGTAATTAACCTAATACTTTTTTCTTAACCTCAATTGCCATTCCAGCAGCTACAGTTTTACCTGAGTCACGGATAGCAAATCTTGAAAGTTCAGGAATATCTTTCTGAGCTTCAATTACAACAGGTTTCATAGGCTTCAAGGTAACAATCGCAGCATCTCCTGTTTTCAGGAAATCGGGGTTCTCTTGAAGAACTTGTCCTGTTCTTGGGTCAAGCTTTTTATCAAGTGCAATAAATTGACATGCAACTTGAGATGTGTGGATGTGGAATACCGGTGTGTATCCTTTTGTGATAACACTTGGGTGATCCATCACGAAAATCTGCGCTTTGAACTCTTCCGCAACGCTTGGTGGGTTGCTTACTAGTCCAATAACATCTCCACGGTCAATATCTTTCTTCTCAATTCCTCGAAGGTTGATACCAACGTTATCGCCGGGTTCTCCCCTTGCTAATTGTTCGTGGTGCATTTCAATACTTTTAACTTCACCAATTACTCCCTTACCTTCTCTTCCTGGAACAATGATAATTTTATCGCCAGGCTTCATAATTCCAGTCTCAATTCTTCCTACTGGAACAACACCAATTCCTTTGATATTGTAAACTTCTTGAATAGGCATTCTCAATGGTAGATTTGTTGGTTTATCAGGAGAAGTTAGCTCATCAAGTTGCTGAACAAGAGTTCTGCCTTTGTACCAAGGCATCTGCGTTGTAGCTTTGACAATGTTTTCTCCGTGTAGTGAAGCAACCGGAACAAATGGAACTTCTTCCGCTTTGTAACCAACCATTTTAAGTAGAGTTGTAACTTCAGTTTTAACAGCATTAAATCGATCTTCTTTGTAAGAGACAGCATCCATTTTGTTAACAGCAATAATGATTTGCTTAACACCAAGTGTTCTTGCAAGGAAAACGTGTTCCCGAGTCTGAGCTTGGATACTTTCAACTGCTGAAACAACTAGAACAGCTGCATCAGCTTGTGATGCACCAGTAATCATGTTCTTAATGAAATCACGGTGTCCGGGTGCGTCAATAATTGTAAAGTAGTATTTATTAGTCTTAAAATCCTTATGAGAAAGGTCAATTGTAACTCCCCGCTCCTGTTCTTCTTTCAGGTTATCCATAATAAATGCGAATTCGAAACCACCTTTACCAAGGTTTTCAGCTTTTTCTTTCAGCTTACGCATTGTTTGTTCGTCAATGACTCCAGAGTCATATAGAACTCTACCTACAGTAGTAGATTTACCATGGTCTACGTGACCAATAAAAATCAAATTCAGGTGTTTCTTTTCAGCCATTTTGGATCGTTACCTCCTATTGAATACGAATATTGTACTGTTTTTACAATAAGCTTGCAAAACAGCCGGTTATATTTAAGCTTGTCTAAAAACAAGTTATATTTAAACTCTTCTGTCCAAGCATCCTCAAAGCCCAGATTCATCATTTTGCTCCCCATTTATAAGGGCACATCTTTCTAAAAAAGAGCTGATACTTAGAAACAAAGCAACATGGACCAACGGAATCTATCTAAACCGTTGTTTAATCTTTTTAATTAAAGCGTCCTTTTGTTTCTGTATTTTAGACACTATTTTGCTTTTAGCAGCATTATCAACATGTTTTTTGACTGGGAAAGCAGATGTCTCAATCTCCTTAGTTCCCCATTTCTCAAAGAACAGCAAATCTCTCAAATTCCGTCGACGAGGTGCTGGCACCTTCTCAGCTGGATAACCCAAAGTAACAACAGCCTGTGGCCGTACTTGCTCAGGAAGACCTAATGTATCCATCAAAAGATTTTCCTCAAACGCGCTCACCCAGCATGATCCAAATCCAAATTGCTGAGCAGCCAACTGCATATACGCTACTGCAGCTCCGCATTCCTGGACTGAATACAACTTGGTTCCCCTCAATCCATAAGCATTAAACATCTCAGTCGGATCTACTGCAACCACAATAACAACTGGTGCATCCCCAATCCAACTTTGATTATGACAAGCCTGTGCAATTTTATCTTTTGTTTTACCATCACGAACAACAATGAATCTCCACGGTTGAACATTTCCAGCTGAAGGAGCCCAGTGAGCCGCGTCAAGAATTTGATAAATAAGATCTAATGGAACTGCAGTTGATTTATACTTTCGAATGCTTCTTCGTTCTTTTATCGTCGATACTACATCCATGGAACCCGTAAATACAAACCACCTTTTAAAGATTTAGTTGCAATTGTTTCATAAGAATCTTTGAATCCAAGCATCAATACCCAACCCCAACATCAATAATCACCAACAGTACAATCGTCGAAAGAAAGAATCTAAACTCGAAAAGTTTAAAAACAAAGATCATTCTTTTCCTAATATCGGATTGAAGCTATACGCAGCAATGCCGAGGGGGAAACAATGGCGAAAATTAGAAAAGTTGCAAAGGTGGGTATTAAGCGGGAATCAGGTTGGTTATACTTTGTTGATGCTAATGGAGACGTATCACGGGCTCCTATGAAAAAAAGCGGCAAAAAAGGCGGCAAACAAAAGGTTGCTAAGGCAGGTATCAAGAAGAAAAAAGGATGCATGTACTTCATCGACAGCCACGGAGATATTTCAGAAGTTGAAATGAGCAGATCTGGTGCTAAAAAGAAGCCAAAAAGCCAGCTTGCTAAACCAACAGCTAAATACCTTGTATACTCACAAGAAATGGGTCGCGGTCAGATGGCAATGCGCGCAAAGAAAGTATTGCTTGCAGCTCGCTCACGTAAGTTGAATGTCAGCGCACCGAGCACTGCGAAAGGCAAATACGGCGTACGCATCAAGTATGAAGCGAAGGTTGGAAAAACATACACAATCACAGAAAAGTTCGTTGAGCTCGCTCGACCAGCTAAAAACATCCGTGTTGTGAACAAAGTTCCAAAGAAATACCATTAATTTATAGTGGAGGACATATATTATTAATACAAAATTCCTCCACTATATCCGAAGAGCTTTACAAATTATTATTAA
>CAZNVD010000035.1:0-7653 GCA_964576505.1 uncultured Methanosarcinales archaeon | reverse complement strand
AGGCTCTTGCAGCTGTTGTTCTTGCGGGTGCAATGGTGGTAATGGAGGTAAATCGTACTCTAGCTGAGTTTCCTTCTTTTTTGGTCTTAGAAAGTCTAGCACACCCACCTATAGTCACCATTTTTAAAGGCATTTCTCCTTTTAAAAACATATTCGAGTACTCTTCAAGAAGAAACTAATGTTGTTACTTGTTAATGAGCTAAAAGTATTTTTAAGGAATTGATACGTTGTTTTGGATATGTATGACATCATAGTTGGCAGAAAAAAACAAGATACTGCACGACTCGGCACAAAGGGAACTGTTCTTATGGGCAGACAGTATGTCAAAATGGGAGAGATGACATCGCTTGCCAACAATGTTTACCTTGATGTTACACAATCTCACGTGGTGTTTATCTGTGGGAAACGGGGTTCTGGAAAAAGTTATGCAATGGGCGCGATGGCTGAGGGTATTATGGATCTTGATCCTGAAATCGGGAAAAACATTAGCATGATTCTTCTGGATACAATGGGAGTTTATTGGACCATGAAGTATGCAAATAAGACTGATAAAGAGATTCTGGAAAAGTGGGGCCTTGCGGGAAGGGGTCTCGCAGTTAATATATTTACACCTGTTGGATCGTTTCAGAAATACAAAGATGCTGGAGTACCTACAGATTTTCCTTTTTCTATTCAACCAAGTGAACTTGATGCAGATCAGTGGTGTTTGACTTTCGAAGTGGAACGGAATTCTGAACTTGGAGTTTTGATTGAAAAGATAATTACAGTATTGAAAGAGGAGAAAGAAACATTCTCTATTGAAGAAATGATAGAAGCTGTAGATAAGGAGACTGCTCCAGAGTATATTAAGGCTGCGGCGAAAAACCGTTTCATAAATGTGAAATCGTGGGGACTTTTTGATAAACAAGGAACAAAAATTAAGGACCTGGTGCGCGGGGGGACAATTACTGTTTTGGATTTGAGCGCGTATGCGACAGAGCCAAATGGCTGGGCTATCAAAAGTATTGTCGTCGGAATTCTGGCGCAAAAATTGTTTACTGAAAGGATGAAATCACGAAGACAAGAGGAATTTGATCTAATTAAAACTGAGCAAGAATATTATCACAAGCCTTCGGCACAGGAGAAAAGGGAGCCACTTGTCTGGCTTGCCATTGACGAGGCACATGAGTTCCTTCCATTTGAAGGTAAGACAAGCGCACTTCCCGGATTGTTGACAATTCTTCGTGAAGGAAGGCAACCTGGTATTTCATTGATTCTTGCAACACAGCAGCCAGGAAAAATTCATACAGATGTTATGACGCAGTCAGATATAATTTTGTCGCTTCGTCTAACTGCAAAAATAGATACTGATGCACTCGGGCTGCTGCTTCAAAGTTATATGCGAAAAGGAATTGACAAGTATGTTGAAAATCTTCCACGTGTGCCTGGGGCTGCCATTATATTAGATGATGAGAATGAGCGGATTTATCCTATCCAAGTGCGGCCAAGAATTACATGGCATGGAGGAGCTGCTCCTACTGCGCTTCCACCTGAAGGTCATGAAATCAAAGGGATGAAGTAAAAATCTTGTCAATACAGTCACTGAGATTTTTAGTGCTGCAAATACCCAACTATCAAATATTTGCAGTAAACTTGCCGTAATATTGTGGGGGTTTGCAACAAATGAAAAATATCTGGTTCAAAGCGAAAGAATATGGATGGGGATGGTATCCTGTTAACTGGCAAGGATGGGTGGTGACTTTGGTCTTTTCTTTGGTTCTTGGGTTTCGAGTCGCTTCGTTTGTTACAAAAGAATCAAGGTTGCCTGAATCAATTGTTTTGTTTTTAGCTGAAATTGTATTGATTGTTGGAGTTTTGGTGGTTATTTGCTTTAAGAAAGGCGAGAAACCATCATGGCGATGGGGATCTAAAAGCTAGTGAAACATTTAAAAAGACCCAGTTTCAATCAAAAGTAATTCTACTATGGGCCCGTAGCTTAGTGGAAGGGCAAGCCAGGGCTTCGCCCTAGGCGTTACCCAAAGAATCGCGCTTCGCTTTTTTAATGGCAAGGCGCGAAAAGAAATATAAATAGTGATTGAAATTGAATGTTTACTGATTACGTACCAAAATAATATTTTTGGGCCCGTAGCTTAGTGGAAGAGCGACAGCCTTCTAAGCTGTAGGTCAAGGGTTCAAGTCCCTTCGGGTCCGCTTTTTTTGTTTAAAGTATCAAATTTAGTTGATGAAAATTCGATAGCTTTTGATAGGCATCAAACTGCTCGAGACATTATGAAAGCCTATAATGATGGTATTCGCGGTGGAAACCCTCGTTTGGTTAGCGTCTATTCAAAGGAATCATTAGAAGCAATAATTAAAGAGCCCTCAGCGGTCTAATGTTTCTTAACATATATTCCATAAATTCTTTGTTAATTTGACTTCTATGTACATGATATTCATATCTTGCCATACCACTCTTATGCATCCACTCACTGATACAGACACATTCAGATAATTCGCTAACAACAGATTTTATCTGTTGGTAATTATCAGGCGTAAGCACCTCTATTTCAAGCACTGGATCGTTAAGAGCTTTTTGCAACAATTCTCTAGTATTCATAAGAAATATAGTGTTTTCATTACTTTATAAAGATTCTGTATTATTTATTCATTTTAAAAATAATATGTTTTAATTAACTATCCCAGAACCATTGCATGAAACAAAAGAATCAGGGTTTCTTGTAAACAATAAAGAAATTAGGCTCTATTTCCAGGCGGTATGAACCGGTGGAACGCAAAAAAGGTAAAACAAGTTCTTCCAAAAGTTGCCTCCTGTCGGCAAGTAATTCAGAATAATCTTCAGCCGAGGATGAAAGCTCATATGAAATGGAAGGTTGTTCTCTGACATAAACACTTACTTTCGCGCCTTCATAGGATGGCTGGTATCCATCTTCTGGTAAGTTGACTTTATGTCCTGCATGAGTTTCAAGTATTACGTGGGCTCTTCTGTTGCCCGATGTTGAAGGCACACTGAGATAGTTTGTGAGTTGAGTTAGGAAAACAGATTTTGAATCAGGTTCTGGAGCAGTTTCAGCAGATCCGCTTTTACCTTGTGATGAGATTATAGTCATGTTGAGCATATTTGCAAAGTACCCTTATTAATTTATTGGAGAAAAAGACTTATATACATCATTGGTGCATTTCGGGATAAGCAGGAGCGTAGGCACAAGTGTTCGCGTCGCGCGATTTAGTGCGGCAGTCTATGCAGGAGTCGCCAAACCCGGCTAAGGCACGAGGCTGCAACCCTCGCATTTGTGGGTTCAAATCCCATCTCCTGCTTTTTTCTTTTTTTGTATGGATTTTATTTCTATATGAATCAGAGACAACAAAACATTATTAGACCAGAATAAAGATACAAAAATATGTTCATTGATCCACATGTTCATCTGAGGGATTTTAATCAAAGTCATAAAGAAACTGTGAAACATGGTCTCGAGGTTGCGCGCGATTCTGGAGTCGATGCAGTATTTGATATGCCAAATACAGATCCGCCAATCACAACTCCAGAAATTGTTGAACAAAGAATTAAACTTGCAAAAACTGCAGGTGTGCCCGAAGTATTTTATGGATTGTACATGGGATTGATTGCAAAGGAAGAACAAGTAAAAAGAGCTGTTGATACCTACCGATGCAATCCACAAGTAGTAGGCATGAAATTATATGCTGGACATTCTGTTGGAAATTTAGGAGTGGTGCATAAAGTTGATCAGTTAATGATTTATCAAGTTTTACAATCGCTTGGATATGATGGAGTGCTTGCGGTGCACGCTGAAAAAGAACTCAAGATAAAAAAAGGATTGTGGGTTCCTTCGAATCCTATCAGTCATTGCCTTGCCCGGAATGAAGATGCTGAAATTGAATCTGTGCGGGATCAGATTGAGCTGGCATCAGACGTGAGCTTCAGAGGGAAATTACATATTGCACACATATCCACTCCTGCAGCAGTCGAACTTGTGATGCAAGCCAAGACAGACAGACTAGATATTTCATGCGGAATATGTCCACACCATTTCATGTATGATTTTTCGCAAATGGAAGAGGAACGAGGAATTTTGTGGAAAATGAACCCTCCTTTGCGGAAGGAGCTTTCGCGCCAACAAATGTTGCAGTATTTGCGGGATGGTCACATTGATTTTATTGAAACTGATCATGCACCACATGTCTTAACTGAGAAAATGGGAGATCCATTCTTGTCAGGAATTCCCGGGCTTCCATGGTGGCCGCTGTTTGTGGAATATTTGAGAAGGCAAAATTTTACAGACAAAAGAATTGATGAACTTGTATTTTATAATGTGGCATGCAGATTTGGACTTGAGATCGATCAGATGAAAAGGCCAATTAAAGATAGAAGGCAAGAATATGCTTTTAATCCATATGAAAAGCATGAAAAGTTAATTCTGATTTAACAGAAAAGCTAATAAATGAACGTTTCACGAGGCTGTTTATGGACGTTTCAATCTCAGAGTATAGGATCACTTCGTTAAGTGGTGAAAAATATTTTGGAACATTCAGGGCCAGAAGATACAAAGCAAATTTCGATAGATCAAATAGGCATTGCCAAATTCACACAACTGAATACTGGTATGAAGGAACAGGCGCCATAATTGGTTCTGAACTTGGAGCTGCCAAATTTGTGCTCGAGACGGAAAAGATAGATCTCCGCTATGATCCTAATGTAATGCAGCAGGGATCTGAACTGGAAAGAAGCATAGTTAGAGTGTATGATTTAGATGGTATCTTAGGGCATGATGGACTGAATGTTATAGATGGAATTAATATACTAAAGGTTAATGACCTGGTTTTAGGCCAGATATTAGCAAAAATAGATGATTCAAAAGATGCCTTACCGATAATCATTCCACCTCGATTAAGTCTGGGAGACCTAGTAAGTAGGGGTTACTGCTCACTCAGTAACGGCGATGGTCAACTTAGATTAAAGTTTGATGAATCTGAAGCGTAAACTCATTGTAAAAACAGATACTAGAACTACTCAATTTTCTTTATTGTAATTACTTCCACCGGACATACCATTGCTGCTTCTTCATTCATTTCAAAGTCCTTTTCAAGAATAAGTTCTTCCTTTCCTTCTGATGTTTCAGTTGAACCTCTCAGATGGCTTTTATCGCCGATCATTTCCCAGTATTCCTCAGCTACAGCTGCGCAGGCTCCGCAACCAATACAATTTGGCTTATCATGAAAGATTTTGAACTTCATGTTTTGCACTTTATTAAGTTGGTTTAAAAAGCTTTGGGGCTAAATGATACAATTGTTTCAAGAAACAAAGAAACAAGAGGTTGAAAAGGTCAGGGTTATTTTATCCAGCCTTTCTTTTTCAGAGTTGCAACAATGCGTTCTTTGTCATAGCCAACAATCCATTCACCTGCAATGTCAGATACAGGAACTCCTTGTTGACCAGATTCATCCATCATTTCCTGGAGGGCTTCGTCATCAACTGCAACATTAATATCTTTATGTTTTACGCCAAGCTGTTCAAGTAATTGTTTAACTTTAATACAATACGGACATGTTGGTGTTGAAAATACTCTAACGACGTGTTCTGTCATGATTGAAACCTCCTAATAAATAACTAAAAATAAAAGAAGTTAAAAAAGCTTTGCAGTCAGATTACTTGTGCTGCAGTTAGGCCTTTTCTTTCTCTGATCTGTTTGAGTATACGTTCCTGTAATTCTCCCGGCAATCGGTCGAATGTCTGGTCGACAATCCAAAGAGCTGCGCGACCACCAGTTGCGGAACGCAAATCATTGATCAGGCCAAATGAATCACCTACTGGAATCTTTGCGTTGATAACAATCTGATCACCGTCATTTTCCATGTCAAGCAATTGTCCCCGCTTGTTGTTGATCAATTTGGAGATGTCACCCATAAACTCCTGTGGAGCTACGAAGCGAATTACCTGGAGCGGTTCGAATAAAACAGGTGTTGCCTGTGACATTGCACCACGAATACCTTCTCTAACAGCGGGATAAATCTGGTTCTGACCACGGTGGATTGCGTCTTCGTGCAATTTACAATCTTCAAGTGTGATCTTAAGTCCAATACAAGGTTCACGTGCAAGTGGACCTGAACCCATGATTTCTTCGAATGAATCCATAATCATTTCAATGATTTCACGGATAGCGATTACACCACGAGTTGCGTCAACAAGAATACTCTTATTACAAATGTCAACAACTTCTCTTGCTGCTTTAGGATCATAACCACATGCTTTGAAGGCGTCAACCACTTCATCAACTTTCTTTTTAACACGACCTTCAGGAATCTTTCCAGACCTAATTGCTTCGAGAACCTGAGGTTCGATAGGTTCAACAATGAAATATAATTTGTTGTGTTTGTTTGGAGATTTTCCTTCGAATGAACTTGCATTCTTTTTCAGAACAGTCTCACGGTAAACTACGATTGGAGGGCTTGTCTTGATAGCCATTCCTTTTTCAGTAATAATTCTGTTTTCAATAACTTCAAGGTGAAGTTCACCCATTCCAGACATTAAGTGCTCTCCAGTATCTTCATTGATCTGAATCTTAATACCCGGGTCTTCCTTGACAACAGTTTTCAGAACTTCAATCAACTTTGGAAGCTCTGATGGATTCTTCGCTTCGATAGCTTTAGTAATAACTGCATCAAACATGTGTTTTACTTCCTCGAATGCGTCAAGGTTAGGATCAGAAGTTACAGTTTCTCCCGGCATTGCGCCAGGCAAACCAATTAGGCCACAAATGTTTCCAGCCGGAATTTCATCCATCTGAATTCTTTGAGGCCCTTTGTAAATTGCTACCTGCTGTAATCGTACTTTTTTGTTAATTGATTTTAAGTATACTTCCTGACCTTTACGTACTGTTCCAGAGAAAAGTCGTCCAGTGCAAACTTCACCAGCGTGTTTGTCAACGAAAATTTTTGTAATACAGAACGCAACTGGTCCATTAGGATCACAAGTAAGCAATGATTTTCCTCCTACTGAATTTACATCACCACGCCAAATTTGTGGAATTCTGTATTTCTGCGCACTGATTGGATTTGGGTGATGTTTTACAACCGCCGACAATAATACTTCGTGCAAAGGAGCTTTCTTAGATAATTCTTTTTCAGTTCCATCAGTATATGCTTTAATGACGTCTGCGAAACCAAGCCCTTTCTTCTGCATGTAGTCGCTAGACAAAGCCCATTTGTGGAATGCTGAACCAAAGCAAACGCTTCCATCTTGAACATTAACCTGCCACCCACAGTGTGGATCTACTTTGAGAATGAATTTATTTACCTTTGTAATGAAACCAACTAATCTCTGCAACATTGCATCAGGTGTTAATTGGAGTTCCTTGATAAGTCTGTCAACTTTATTGATGAATAGAATTGGTTTTACTTTTTCTTTCAATGCTTGACGCAAAACTGTTTCAGTTTGCGGCATCATTCCTTCTACTGCACAAAGTACTGTAACCGCACCATCAACTGCACGCATTGCTCTTGTTACTTCTCCTCCAAAATCAACGTGACCAGGAGTATCAATTAAATTAACCAAGAACTCTTTTCCGTCAACAGTGTGAATCATGTTTACGTTTGCTGAATCAATTGTAATTCCACGGGCTTGTTCGTCCTCTCTGAAGT
>CAZNVD010000034.1:5280-9629 GCA_964576505.1 uncultured Methanosarcinales archaeon | reverse complement strand
CCCGGGCCTGAATAAATTAGGCAAGGGACGTATGATTGAAGTTAATCCATGTAAAGTTCCGCGAATCATCGGCCGCAAAGGTTCAATGGTTGCAATGATCAAGAAATCAACAGATTGTGATGTTGTGGTTGGTCAGAATGGTTTGATTTGGCTAAAAGGCCCAACACCAGAAGCTGAAACAATTGCCGTAGACACAATAAAAATGATTGAGAAAAATGCGCACAAATCAGGATTAACAGAATTTGTTGAAAAATACTTACAGAAACGCGAGGTGAAAAAGTAATGGCATTCAAAAGACATGACGGTCGAAAAATAAACGAAACTCGTGAAATCGAAGCGAAAGTTGGCGTTATTCAGAAAGCGCAGGGATCTGCATATTTCAGAATTGGAAAAACTGCAGCATACGCAGGAGTATACGGTCCAAGAGAACTTCATCCAAAGTTTCTTCAGAATCCAAAGACAGGTAAATTGCGTTGCACTTACAATTGCATGCCGTTCTCAGGAACAGGCGAACGTATCAGACCAGGTCCAAGCAGAAGATCAAAGGAAATTTCAATGGTTACAGAAGGCGCATTGCTTCCTGTACTTGATTTATCAGACTATCCTAATGCAGTAGTTGATGTATTCATTGAGATTCCTCACATGGACGCAGGTTCACGATGCGCAGGTATCTGTGCAGCCGCAATGGCATTAGCAGATGCAGGATTCAAAATGTCCGACATACCTGTTGCAGTTGCAGCAGGTTGCATTGAAGGAAATGTTTTCATTGACCCTGATTACATGGAAGAGAATCCGGAAGGAAAAGAAGCTGCAGACTTACCAGTAGCAGTTTTACCAAGAACAGGCGAGATTACCTTGCTTCAAATGGACGGAGAACTTGAACCAGAAAAGATTCAGGAAATGATTGAACTGGTAAAAGAAGTAGCAAAAAGTATTAATGAGGTGCAAAAAAATGCACTCAAAGCAAAATTCGACCGAGGTGAATTGCAGTGAAACCAACATCACAATACGCAATGGAGTTGCTCAAAGACGGCAAACGTCTTGATGGCAGACAAACTGATGAATATAGGGAAATTACGATCGAATATGGTGTAATAGCCACAGCTGAAGGATCAGCCCGGGTAAAAATCGGCCAGACTGAAGTTCTGGCAGGTGTAAAACTAGGCATAGAATCACCTTTCCCTGACACACCGGATGAAGGAGCACTCATGGTAAACGTTGAGTTGCTTCCAATCGCAAGTCCTGACTTTGAATCCGGACCACCTTCAATAGAATCAATTGAACTCGCAAGAGTCGTTGACCGTGGAATTCGTGAAGCAAAAGCTATTGATTCAAAGAAGCTATGTATTGAAGCAGGTTCAAAAGTGTGGAACGTTTCAATTGATGTTTGCGTTATCAACGCTCACGGAAACTTATTCGACGCTTGCGGAATCGCAGCACTTGCAGCATTGCAGGATACTGTCTACCCTTCATACGACGGCGAAAAGCTTGATTACAAGGAAAAGACAACCAAGAAACTTGAGATGGCAAAAGTTCCAGTGCCTACAACTATTTTCAAATCAGGAAAGACAATATTTATTGACCCTACTGAAGATGAAGAAGGTTGTGTTGACGCGCGTTTAACTGTAACAACCACCAAGAATCACGTTTGTGCTTTGCAAAAGGGAGGCTCAGCTCCGTTGACTCAGCAGGAAGTTGATGAAATGATCAAACTTGCCCTGAAAAAGTCAAAAGACATAACGAAGCTGTTTAAGAAATAACTATGGCAAAAACAAAAGTTCAGGATCAGGAAACACCGTACGAAACAAAGTACGAAAAGAGCCGGCTTATTGGAGCTCGGGCACTGCAAATTGCGCAAGGTGCACCTATTCTGGTGAAATTGTCAACAGAAGATCTTGCAAAGATCAACTACAATCCAGTTGAAATTGCAAAGCTCGAATACGAAGCAGGTTTAATTCCTATGACTATAATTAAGCCTATGCCTCGTGAGCACCATAAAAAGGGCGAAGAATAAGGTTTTTCCTTTTCTTTATTTTTTACTTTTCTTTTCTATATTTCTTTTTTTTTAGATACAATGTTTCAATAGTTTCTAAGCAACCCGATTCACACGAAACAATTATTTAGTTGTCATACTTGGACTAATCGTGGTTGAAGAAAGATACACCCTTGAAAAGCAGGTAGGAAAAGGTGCATTCAAAGAAGTCTGGATGGCTTATGACAATGTAAGGCAAAGACATGTCGCCTTGAAACGTTTCATTCCATCAAATAGAAACACAGACATCCACGCTTCATTATTAAACGAATCACGACGTCTCGATGCATTAATGCGTGATGAACATCATCCTGCAATCATAGATCTTCTTGAAATTGACCCAACAAATAATCACATCGTAGAAGAATGGTTTGAGGGCGGCAACCTGAAAGAGCGAATTGATTCTGGAAGCATGGAAGCGACTGAAACCCATCCAATTCTCCTGAGTGTAGCAGCTGGGTTAAAGTTTGCCCACGACCGAGGCATTGTCCACAAAGACATTAAGCTTGAAAACATTCTTTTCAATGGAGAAGTCACAAAAATTACTGACTTTGGTCTGGCTGAAGAATCCGGATCCGATTCATCACAAAAGGGTTCTATTTTATATTGCGCTCCCGAAGAATTTAATCAATCAGATTCCAAAAACTCGCCAACTCTGGATGTCTACAAATGGGGAGTCCTTGCATACTATCTTCTTTCACATATTGATGGCAACCCACATTTTCCATTTGAAAGCGATGTCAAAGACTGGTCAACCTTAAATCCAACCCAGATTGAAGAGCAGAGATCAATTCTTGAAGAACGGATTAAACAAAATTCTTTTTCTCTCACCAAAAAGAAAGAAAAAACAATTCACGACATTTACTGGAATGCAACCATCCAATCATTGCAAAAAAACCCTGATCACCGTTTCAAAGACGGCTCTGAGCTTTCAAATTATCTTCAATCTTCAGTTTCCCGTCTAAAAAATCGCGGTAAATTGATGAAACGATTAGTTGCAGGTGCAACAATTGCAACTTTAGCTACAATGTTATCGGTTTATGCCTTTAACAAGTTTAAATCAGCCCAACGTCTTGCATATATTTCGAAAACTTCGGGAAACAGCGAACTTATCATTTCTGATTTAGATGGCAAAAGACCGACCACAATCACCCAAATTTCAGACTCAACTCAGCTGGAGTGGAGCGGATCCTCTTTACTATATCTGCGAGATAATTATTTGTATTGTTTCACTCCTCCCGATACTGAGCACTTGGTATTTGACAAAAAAATAAACGCGTTCAGAATTTCAGGCACAACATTAGCCTGGACATCTCAATCAAGAGAACTATTTGTTTCTGATTTCCAGAATAAAAAAGTAAATCCCAAAATTAACCACCATTTCATAACCGACAAAGTTGACAGAATCATTTCAATTTCAAAAAATAACTCCTTCCTTGTTTACCGAAAAGATTCAGGTATCTTCGAACATTCCTTGACTGTCGAGCATCCAATCACAATTCCGCGCCTGACCTTTCATCCAAATGCCCGCCACCTTGTATCTTATCAAGATAAAATAATATTTTATGCAACAGACAAAGAAATTGTCTGCTATACATATTCTGAGCGCAGCACATTGCGTACAACAGGTGCACAACCTAGTCTGAAGCAAATTCATTTAGCTACAAAAGGGGATCTTGTTCCATCTACTAGCAATGGTGTTTTTGTGTGTGCCGAAATTGACGGCCAATCAGACATTGTAAAAGTGAATGAAACACTTGATGGATACACTAAAATAACAAACAATCCAGAAATAGAATCAAATCTGAGGCTCACAGAAATTGATGGTGCTCTGATTTTGTTCTACACCATTGGCACCCGACTCTTCGAGCATAAGCTGGGTCATAATCCGCAAAAAATCGCAGACAACATTTCCTCACCAATTTCAATTTCCGAATCCTTGATTCCTCCTTGCCATCCGATAAAAGCCCGGGCTTCTTCACCTGATCTCACAGCTCCTGCAGCATACTATCTAAAAGAAGGCTCAGTCTGGCAGATCACAAAAGAAGGAAAACATATTAAGTTTCAAACCCTCGATCGCTCTCCTCAAATATTCTCTCATCCTGATGGCGGTTATGTCTACATGTTAGACGATTTGCTTTGCCACACCCATCCATCTCAAAAAGGTGCAGATTCAATTCAACTAGGTTTCATCCCAAAAGAAGTCGCGTATATTTCTCCAACCACTCTTTTCTTGAAATCTGAAAAAGGCATGTTTCTCTATGACCTACATACTCAACGCAAGCAGGAAACAATTCTTAAACCAAAGGTTTCACAA
>CAZNVD010000034.1:0-5270 GCA_964576505.1 uncultured Methanosarcinales archaeon | reverse complement strand
TGATGGACTTCGTGTAATCGCAGAAACAGACAATGATTTCACCTATTGCATCAACAATGCAACAAAACTGCATCACAAAGGCAAAGTCAAAGAGATTTCCTGGCATCCTTCCGGAGATGCTTTGATTACTGTTGAGCACAAAGGTAAAACAGATTTGTATCTGATTGAAAACAATAGACTTCGTCAATTAACTGATGATGCTGCAATAGAATCAAGTCCGATTTTTGAGCTGCGAACGAGTAAGTAATTTTCATCCTGATTTTCTCACATTAGACTCAGTCCATTTTTGACTGCGCTAAGTTTATGAATACTAAAATCATATACTAAAAAAGAAAAGAAACATGACAAGCCCAAAATTTTTATATATGAGTACAAGTACTACTACTTGTATGGTATCAAAGAACATTACAATAACTCAAGAAGCTTATAACTACTTGAAAAAGCTTAAAGGAGCAGGTAAAAGCTTTTCAGATGTTATTCTTGAAATGAAAAATGGCAAGAAAGACATTATGTCTTTTGCTGGGTGTCTTAAAAATGCAGATCTTGATTCAGTAGAAAGAGCAAGAGAAGAAATGAACCGGGACTGGGAGGCGAGAATGCGTGATAGGTAGTGATACTTCATTCATAATTGATTTTCTCAAAGGTGAGGTCGCTGCGATAGCAGCCATGGAAAAATACCGCGAGCAAATATATCTTTGTGAACCAGTAGTATTTGAATTTCTTTGTGGTAATCTTACTGCAGCTGAAACTGAAAAATTTCACACATTTGTGTCAAAATTTACTGTATTTAATTTTGATCGAAACTCATCAGTCACAGCCGCAGCTTTATTGAGAACATGCAAAAGGTTGGGAAAAAGCATAAGCAATCCCGATGCCATGATTGCTGGAACTTATCGTGCAAATCATATTAATGCAATCATAACAAGAAACAAAAATCATTTTCAACACATTTCTCAAATTAAAGTAATTACTTATTAACCAACATTTTTACTTATTCATCTAAATCTGGCTTGTATCCCTTCTAAAAAATAGATTCAGTGTCCACTCATATGCAATCTGGAAACGATTATACCACCCAATCATTTTGAATAAATACACCGTTCTCCACAACCACCACGCAGAAAACCCTGAAAACGAAAACCAGCCTATTTGCCCAACAGCAAAACATTTTCCAACTGACACAAGCAATCCAGCTTCTTTGAAAACAAACGCCTTCTTTTTTCCCCCGCGAATATCTGCCAGTATATTATGACCAACATAAGGACTTGCCTTCTGTGTAGCCTGTGCAAGCCTGGGTATTGGCTTATCTTCTCCTGAATTCCTAAATAATGCGCAATCACCCAGAGAATACACTTGATCAAGTCCCTTTACCTGTAAATAATCATCAACAACAAAGCAATTATTATCATCAGTCACATCAGGTTTCTGCCCTACCTTCTGCGATTCCACACCAGCAGTCCAGAACACAGAATGTGTATCTATTTTCTGAACCTTGCTACCTATTTTAACATGCGCTTGATTCGCAGTAATCCGTTCAACAGATGCATTGAGCATAATTTCAACTCCTAATTTTCCCAGCTTTCGTTGTGCTTTTCTCCCAAGCGCTTCAGGGAATTGTTGCATAATCTTATCCCCCCGATGAACCAATTTAATCGAAATATCTTTCCGGGAAAACTCCTTGAAATCAAGTGTTGCAAGTTGGTCCAGAAACTGGCTTAACTCTCCCGCAAGTTCCACACCAGTAGGCCCTCCTCCCACAACAACAAATGTAAGATGTAGATTCCTCTCAGAAGCTTTGACCTGTGCCGCACATTCACATTCAGAAATAACATGGTTCCTGATATGTGCTGCATTCTCTAATGTCTTCAATGGAATGCTGTACTTTTCAGCTCCCTCTGTGCCGTAATACGCGGTTTTACTTCCGCTTGCCACAACCAGATAATCATAAGAAATCGGACCAGAGTCAGATAACACAACTTTCTTCTTAAAATCTATATGCTTCGCTTTAGTACAGACAAAAGTAAAATACGAACTCTTCAGAATTTCTCTGATTGGAACCACAACATGGTGCCGATTTAATCCACCAGTTGCAACCTCATGAAGCAGCGGAGTAAACAGGAAATAATTTTTATCATTAAGCAATACAACTTCCACATCATCTTCCTTCTTAATGTGATTCAAAATGTATTTGGCAGTATACACCCCACCAAACCCACCGCCCACAATAACAATCCGCTTCATTTATTCTGTAAGAGACAATTCATTTTATATATTTTGCTTGCATATTATCATAACATGATAGATGAGAATATAATTAAACGTTGGCAACAAGAGATGACAACCAGAAAATGCCCAGTATGTGGTCACTTGACTCTAAACATGGAACCTTCCAAAGGAAGAATCCACTGCAGCAACTGCGACTTCGAAGAAAGTTTTCCGGTGATGGAATAAATGCTTTTTGTTGTCAATCTGAAAACCTACAGTCAAGGAACAGGGAAACCTGGAATCAGGTTACTTAAGATTCTTGAGAAACAGGTTCCGAAGGCAGTCAAAACAATAGTCTGCCCTCAATCCTGCGACATAAATTTATTCCATCAACACACCAAAATTCCACTATTTGCGCAACACTGCGATCCACATCTTCCTGGAAAGTATACTGGAAGCCAGAGCGCATTAGCATTAAAAGACGCAGGCATCCAAGGCGCTATCTTGAATCACTCAGAACACAGGATTCCTTTGAAACAATTGAAACAAACGATTCTGTTGCTCAGAACCCTGAATCTAAAGTCCATCATCTGTTGCAGAACAGTTTCAGAAGTAAAAAAATATTCAGCTTTGCATCCAACTTATCTCGCTTACGAACCACCTGCATTAATTGGAGGAGACATCAGCATTTCATCCGCAAAGCCAGATCTAATTAAGAAGGCAGTAAAAGCAGCTAAAAAAATCCCTCTCTTAGCAGGAGCAGGCATCCATAATTCAGATGACATCAAAGTTGCAATGAAACTTGGTTGCAAAGGAATTTTGATTTCTTCAGCAATAGTCGCAGCAAAGAACCCTCAAAAAGCCATATCTAATCTTTTTAAGTAATCTATTTAAACTTCTCAATATTAGCAGTTGTGTGATAGATGTGAAAAAAAGATGGCCACTAATTCTCCTTTCAATCATAATCATCTACGCCTTCTTTATCCGTGTTTATGATCTCAGTGAGCAGTCATTATGGATAGATGAATCATTCTCAATAATTGCAGCAGAAAAGACTTTAGAAAAAGGCATTCCCCTTTTAGACTCTGGCGTGATGTATGACCGAAGCATCCTGCACACTTATCTTTTGTCTTTCTCATTCCTATTCGGAATCAATGAATGGAACGCAAGAATCATTTCAGTAATCTTCGGCATCCTTTTCATTATTCTTGGATTCAAATTTGCAAAAGATATGCACTCAGAGCGAGCTGGCCTCATTTGTTCGTTCCTCATCGCCTTCAGTTATTATCAAATCGCTTGGTCCCGCCAGGCCCGGATGTATACCCAGTTGGAATTCTTTTTCTGGCTATCTCTTTATTTTTTTTACATCTGGACAACCTCCAAGCACACAAAATATGCAGTCCTCACCTTATTATCAACAATTTGTACCATCCTGACTCACGACTTTGGCTATGCATTATTCGCAATCTACCCCCTATACTTACTTAGCTCACCAGGAGTAGCCAAATCTTTCTATGCCACATTTAAGAAATGGCTCAGAAACCAGAATCTATTTGTATCAATAGTTTCAATTGCAACAATTGTAACTATCCTGTTGTTTGCACTATTTTTCGTTTTCAGCAAACTCGCATCCCATCTAGAATACAACAAATTTGATTACTTCACCACCTACTTTTCCTTTCTCCGCCATGAATGGCTTCTTCCAATTCTGCTCTCCATATTTGGTGTCATCTTTCTGAGAAAGCAATGGAAATCAGTCTACCTCCTTCTTCTAAGTTTTATTCCTGTATTTTTGGTGTTATCATTTTTGTATGATACTGTTAATTTGAGATATTTATTTTTCATCATTCCAGCCTTATTTTTTATGTCTTCAATGTACATCGCAGAACTCACCATTACCAGACAAGGCAAATTATTAGCTGTAATCATCTTATTCATTCTTGTACTATACTCAAACTTGATCTTCATCCCGCAATCGATCTATTATCTGGAACCCGACACCCCTCAACCAGATTTCAAACATTTATACCGCTGGCTCAAAGCAACCGTTCCCGATTACATGAACCAGAAATACACTGTTTCAGAAACAGCTATCCACCATTTCTATATGCAGAAATCTCCAGAATACTGGGTGCGTTTCAGTTTCACCGGCACAAAACAAGGCTGGGAATTCGATAACAGGACTACAGAAATCTACACCAACGCAACAATCGTAAAAGATACAGTAAACGGTTCCATTGGAATATATGATCTCTGGTCCACTCACAGGCGAGGATTCTCAGCAGATATAGAAAATGCAATTGTTGTAGGCGACTTTTATGTGGTAGGTGTACAACAATGAAAATTCTTGTCCTCAGTTACGAATTTCCTCCATTAGGTGGAGGTGCAAGTCCAATTTGCGAAGAACTCGCAAAAGGTTACTCAGATGCCGGCAACCTAGTTACCGTTGTAACAATGGGTTTCAAAGGATTGCCATTTCACGAAACAAAAGACAATCTAAGTATTTACCGCCTGAACTGCCTAAGAAAAAAGAAGGAACTATGCAGTCCACACGAAATGCTCCTGTTCATTATGAAATCAATTCTTTTTCTAAGATCTCACCTAAAATCACATACTTATGATGTCTGCCACACCCACTTCATAATCCCATCTGGGATAGTCGCAATGTGGTTGAAAAAGAAATACAACCTTCCATACATTATCACCTCTCACGGAAGCGATGTCCCTGGCTACAATCAGGATCGCTTCACATTTTTGCATAAATTTACCCCCCGACTCCTGCGAAGAATTTGCACCAACTCTGAATCTGTAATCACTTCATCAAATTACTTGTGCAAATTAATCCATACAAACATAGTCATCCCAGAATCAAAGCTCATCAAAATACCAAATGGCTTCGACGCAAATAAATTTGTTCCCCAAAAAAAGAAAAAAATAATTCTTTCCACTGGTAGATTGTTGCCAAGAAAAGGATTTCACCATTTAATCAAAGCAGTTTCAGATCTTGACACTGATTTTGAGCTCCACATTGCAGGCGACGGACCCCTGGCTGATGAACTGAAGAA
>CAZNVD010000033.1:4561-10080 GCA_964576505.1 uncultured Methanosarcinales archaeon | reverse complement strand
TTTAGTATCTAGGAAAGAACATATTGTGGATTGTTCTTGAAAAGATGGGACAGCTATTTGCATATTCGCATATTTATGCCCATTGAAATTTTCAATTGTTGTCCGCACAGAGTATAATTCTATCTGCGCCAGAAACGATTCTGACTTTGTGAAATAATATAAAAATTTACCTTCATTTGAACTATTTGCTACAAATCTAACTAAATATCCGGCAAAGGAGCACACTCCATGTTTCTTATTGTCATAATACAATGAAGTTCCAACTGAGCCACTTCTTGCAATGAGAACATCATCCATATTTAGCAAATATTTTTTATTGAAATTTTTGAAAGACAAGTAAACTCCATTTTCGATTAAACTATTATTCTCGCCAATATCGGTAATTCTCAAAAAGCGAACACCTTCCTCAACATAGTTATCGGCAGATTCATTTAATCCGTATTCTGCACTCTTAGAACATATGTGTTTGACTCTATTAACTTCCCACCCTTCAGGTATTTTCCCAATCCACTGCACTCCTGATTCCTTATACTTTGAATATTGTTTGAGTTTCATTTTACAGTATTGGTACAAAAATTAATGAAGCCTAGTCCTAGTTGACTTAGTCTCCCGCTGATACTAGCAAAGCCGTTTATTGTGGATAATCCTTTAAAACTGTTGTTGTTTGTTAAACCTAATCTAAATAATTCTTCATAGCTTTTCTCAATTATATTATTATCCACTTGTGGAAATGCAAGTTCAAACATCTTACTACTTGAAGTACCATACATTTCGTCATTAATTCCTTGCTTATCTATTTTCAAATAGTCAAAATACTTTTCAGGATTGTTCATGAATTGCATTATTTTCAGTTGTAATGGAGTTAAGGTAGCAATAATTTTGAGGTAAAACTCCTTTTCGTCGTTTGTTCGTTTGTGGAGATCATTTAAGTTTCCTACAATAAATCCGATGTAAAATTGGATTTTCTTTTCATTATATTCTTCAATGCTTGCTTTGAAACTTTTTTCAAAGTAGTAAGCAAATTCTTCTGTTGTGATGTAATTTTTCTTAATATTGTTTTTGATGTGTTCAATTTCTCCAGACATTATTTGGATTAGTTTATGAAGTCTTTTTTGTTTGAAGTCTGGTATATAAATATCTAATAATGAACCCAAAGAGCCACCGACATAAGGAACTGCTTGTATTATTACTTTAATTGTGTTTAAAACATTCTCCTTTTTAGTTGACGTCTCTACTTTTTTGATCTCAATTTGAATTTCATTAGCATCCATTCTATAACTCCTCTTTCAATAACTTTTGAATCTTGATTGTGATTTCTTTGATGTCCTTTTCAATATCTTCAAGTGATCTTGGTGGCTCGTATTTGTAGAAGTATTTTGCGAAGTTGATTTCATAACCTATCTTATCTTTGGAACGATCCATCCAAGCATCATGATAGTAAGGAGTTACTTCTTTCTTGAAATATTCTGAAATGTCTTGTTTTAATGGAATTTTTTCAGAATCTCGTAAATTGGAGTCTGGCTGTTTTTTACCTTTGGCATCTAAAACATAATCTGCAGTTTCGTCATGTTCAGATAACGCTAGAATAATATTTTTGATAAAATTTGGTTTAAGATTCAATTTTTTAAGTGCTTTTGTTACTTGAGTTTCAAATTGATTCCAATTTTTGTATAATTGAGGCCCTATTATTTTCAAGGCTTTAATAATATCTTCCTGTTCTTTCTTTCCTTTTTCTTCTTCTTTTAGTTTCAAATCAGGATGCTCATTTTTACTTTCTGCCAATTTTGAGAATCCTTTGTATGCATAAAGATTTTCAAGCCTTTCATCTGTGATTTGATAATTAAGCTGCAAAGGTCTTTCAACAATTACTTTGGTATAACCTAATTCTTCATTATCCAATATCTTAACATTCTTACTGGACTCAAATTTGTCATAGTTTTCTAGAACAGATTTTATGTCATCCTCGCCAAGATATTGCCTCTTATATCCTAGGCTCTTTCTCATTTTCTTAAACTTATTAGATGCATCGATCAGTTGTATTTTTCCCACTCTTTCTGTTGGCTTTTGGTTTGTTAAAATCCACACATAAGTTTTAATTCCAGTATTATAGAACAACTGATCAGGTAATGCAATAATTGCTTCAATAAAATCGTTTTCAATCATGAATTTTCTTATGTCACTTTCTCCTTGACCAGCATCACCTGAAAATAAGGGAGAACCGTTAGTAATTACTGCGATTCTTGAACGCTCTTTTGGTTTCATCTTGGAAATCATATGTTGAAGGAATAACAATTGACCATCATTGATTCGGGGAAGTCCTGCTCCAAATTTGCCTTCAAAGCCTTTTTCTGCTTCTTTTTTCACTTCAGTTTCATCAGCTTCCCAACTGGTACCGTATGGCGGATTAGAAATTATGAAATCGAATTTACTATCTGCAAACTGATCTTTTGACAGTGTACTCATAGGACCTTTAATGTTTTCATCATTTTCTCCTTTAATCAACATATCTGCTTTGCAAATTGCATATATTTCCTCGTTTATTTCCTGACCAAAAAGAACAATGTCAACTGATTTGTTCATTTTTACAACGAAATCTTTACAACTTGTGAGCATTCCACCTGTTCCACATGCAGGATCATAAATAGTTTTAATTAGGTCTTTTTTCTTTAAATGAACTCCATTCTCAATAAAAATGAGTTTTGTCATTAATTCAACTACGTCTCTTGGAGTAAAGTGTTCTCCAGCTTCTTCATTTGATTGTTCTGCAAACTTTCTTACTAATTCTTCAAATATTGTGCCCATTTCATGGTTAGAAACTATATCTGGATGAAGATCAATTTTTGATTCTGAAAATTTTTTGATTAGCAAAAACAGCAAGTTAGCTTTTGCCAAACGCGTTATGTGTGACTTGAGATAGAGATTATCAAAAACCTCTTGAACGTTTTTGCTAAACGAGTCAATGTAATGAATGAGATTTTGCTCAATATGTTCTGGATCTTCAAGTAGAGTCTTAAAATCATACCTTGAATAATTGTAGAATCCTAATGTTTTCTTATTTTTATCTCTGGCAGCATCCCGAAGAACGTGCTCCATATTTTCAAATTTGCCTTTGAATTTATTGTGTGCTTCAAGGACTTTTTTTTTTGAATCAGCCAACACAGAGTCAAATCTTTTTAATACTGTAAATGGAAGAATTACTTTTTGATACTCATTTCTTTTATAAGGACCTCTGAGTAGATCAGCGAGATCCCAAATGAATGCTATTTTATCTTGAAAATTGGTCATTGTGTGATTTGAATTGTATTTCTATTCAAAGCTAGTAAAATTTTGTTTGGTTATAAATATTAAGATACTGTAGTTTTAGTTTTTTAGAAATCAAATTACTTCTAATCAAATTTTATTAATCGGAAAGAAGACTTCATATTTCTTAGAACCTAGTTCCCTTCTTATCCAATCCGCTGCAATCGCTTCATAAGCTGTTAAGGACCAAACATTGCTTATTGTCATGAAGGAAAGAAAGAAATGAGATATTTAAGGTTATTTATAAACCTTGAATAAATATACAGAAAACATATAAATATTCACATAATCATAATCATATGGCAAAACCAATTAGATCTACTCCAACTTTGCATGGTGAAGATGCAGTCAGATTCATTGAAAGTATGCTTAAGGAAGAAACTAAGCCTAATCCTAAACGTGTAGCTACTATAAAGAGAGCTTTACATACTCAATTTAATGTAACTGAATAAGATCAAAATACATAGGTGTTGTTCCCTTTATTCTTTCTTTCAAAACTTGAAAACCTAGTTTTGTGTAAAAATGGATTGGGTCGTTATCTTTACTTCTTTTGGCGTCTAAAACAATGAATCTACAACCAGAACAAGTATTGTAGATATTGAATCCTACTTTAATAGAAAAGTCAATCATTAATGTTCCTAATCCTTTCCTTAGAAATTTATCGTCAACACATAGTCTACCAACTTTCAAAGCTGGCAGTGAACTGTATGATATTCCTTTTGTCTTAAATTTATTTTTCAATCCCCCTTCTACATTTATACGATCATTAAGCAGAGTAATGTAACCGACTAACTCTGATTTCAGAAACCACAAATAGGTTACAGAAATTTGTTTTTGCTGATTGTCTAAGGCATCTTCATGCAGAAATTTCATCAGCTCCCTTTCATATGACTTGAAAGAGCTCAAGTCGTGATTCTGTCTTAATCTTTCAATTTTAATATCTTGTGAATTGATTTTGTTTGAGGAGCTCATTGAACATACAAAAGAAATCAGCTATTTAAGTTTATTTAGTAATTTTACCTAACTGCTATTGCTCTGTTTTGGACTGAGTTCAATAAATGCTGCAAAAGTTTTATAAATATTAGATTTCATATACTTGTTATGGTAAAAGTTACTAAACCTCGGGAAAGAACCATGAAAGAGATTCTAGATAGTCTTGAAGGTACCATGAAATTTGATGGTAGCGGTGCTGATTTAGTAAAAGCATTACGAAAGAACCCTAAACTGGACCTTTAATTATTATATTAAATTCTTGTTGTATTTTCTCATTTTCGATCAAGTGTATTTCAGAAGATTTAAATGTGAGAATTCTCCATTACTTTCGTATGAGTGATAGATTGCATGAGCGAATTAAGGAATGGCTGGTAACCATAGGTGATAATGACATTTGTTATGTCAAAAAAGATCCTCGAACTATCTTCCTGAAACATACTGAAATTTCTAAAGAAGATGTGCGGCTTCTTATCTTGGCTCCTGAAAAAATCAGGACTGTAGCTCGATCTGAGTCACATTCTGATCGCCTGATTATTGAATTTGATCCGGAAAATTCCATTATTCCACCAGTACACTTTATTATTCTAGATCCATTCAGCAAGCAATTAGAGAAAAAATATAAGAACAAACTTGCAATTGTAACATTGTATCCTTCTAAGCAGAGGCTGTAGCTTCAAACATCTGGTGTTTAATACTAATGTCAGAGGTGTTCATATTACTGCTAACAATAATGTCCTTTTCTTTATTTTCATAGTGTAGTACAATCTTAATGATCAAATTATTGATATCTTTCTTCATGTCAAATGCTATTTTTGCAGATGTAATATTTTCTAAAACTTCTTCAGGAATGTCGAAATTTTTGTTTGCACCCATTAATTCAACCGCAGAAATTATGTTATCTGATGTGACGGTTAACAACATTAAACCAGTATTAATTGTATGTGCGCCTTTAAGGTCCTTATTTATGAAGGTTAAACTATCATCACCAGAATCATAGGCAACAATATTTTTGGCTTTCATTTTCTTATGGTTTAGAATTATTTTGAATATATAAGGTTTTTTGATAAAATACCTTATTTAAAAATTAATGGCATTTCTAGACTTAATATGTTGATTTTCTTTATAATGCTTCTTATTGAAGAACCAAGTTATGGCTTATAAATTCGATTTATTTTCAAAAGCCACAAAAATCTAAACAATACATTATTTGAGAATATTTTGAAGGG
>CAZNVD010000033.1:0-4551 GCA_964576505.1 uncultured Methanosarcinales archaeon | reverse complement strand
CAAAAGCCACAAAAATCTCAGGTTATAATCGACAATTTTACCTATAATCATTGACTATTATCTAAGATAATTAATTGCTTATTATCCCTCACTTCTAATCAAACTCAATTTTACCTTTTTCCCCAATCCTGGCTAGATTCCAATCATAAGCCTTATTCTTTACTGCTTTCTCTACCTGTGATCTCAATGTATTCAATGCATTATTCTTTACCTGCTTAGATAATAATAGAATCTGATCTATCTCATCATGCTTTGTCATGCCTTTAAAGACAATAAAATCTATTGGATTCATGATTGCTTTAATATCGAAAGGATCTAGTTTCAATGCTTTTAATGAAGGAGAGACAAATGAATTAATTGCTTTTTCTGCTGATAATCTGCCTCTTTCTGTAGCTTTCTGTCTTAAATCAGCTGCAATCTCTGCAAATTTATCTTCTTTTTTCTCTACACTACGTTCCTTACTCTCGAATTCATCAAGCCAGGTTTGTACACCTTTGCCTTTTGTCTTTAATTTTAAATCAGAAACACGTTTAATCTCACCACAGCAAGGACATAAGCATAATATTCTTCTAAACTCCAGGAAATCTTTGAATAATTCTGTCATTTAATCACCTTGTACGAAACACGATGATCGTCAACTGCATCCTTGACTGCTTTCTGGTGATCATTCATTTTTGCTTTACCACTCTTTAACTCGATAAAACTTATAGATTTGATCAAATTATTAGAAAATCCATTGAACACAAGCAGATCAATCGGATCTCCCATCATTCTGCAATCAGGAAGAGTCCATTTGAAATCTTTCATTGTAGGAAATATACTTTCTAATTTCTGTCCAATGTTTACAGATTTAGTAGTATTCTCAGCTCTAACGGTAGCAAGCTTTTTCTGTTTCTTTAATTCATCTTCTCTTGCTTTCAAATCTTCTTTCAATTGCTGTTGTGCTTCTCTTGCTTCAGCAGGAAATGGTTTTAGACCATCAAAGATAATTGCATCTGACAACTTAAATTCTTCACCACAAGAACATTCAGCGTAGAAAGCGGATTTCTTTAAATCAGAAATTAAAACATCAACACGGCTCATTAAGGACAAAGAAAGAAATGAGATATTTAAGGTTATTTAGAAAAATATCTTTTGCAGAATATGTTCTAATTTTACTCTGTTTTGGAACTAGTCTAATTTTTGATGCAATCGGCTTATTAATTCTAAATTTATATAATTTATATGCAATCGAAAGATCAAATTGATGCGTCGGTGTTGCTTGAGCTGTTTACCAAGCCCAGAAAAAAAGGAGACCGAAGGAAAATTCAGTATAGCATCGCACAGTATTTTGATCAGGTGGAGAGGAAACGCAAGAATGGCTATGTTTCCATCAGTTGTCTGGGTGAGGTATTCAATGCTTTGCATAACATTGATGATGATATTTTGAGAAATCTTGTCTTTGCTAAAATTAACGATCTTCTCTCAAAAGATGGTTTTACTATTAACTCTCCCAATCGTGACACATTTAAGAAAGCTGACGAAATCTTAGAGTTTGATTATGCTATCGAACCTCAGGATGCACTTCGCATTGCCGAAGCAATTACTAATACTGCTCAACTTATCACTCTAGATAATAAACTTCTTTCCAACAAAGTACTTCAGAATCAATTCAATGTGACAATTAGAGCTTCATATTAGGATTCTTTCTTAGTGCTCTTAAAAGTTCGGCACCATCACCGTCGAATTTAATCAGACCTTCCATACTTTTCAAGAGTTCCATAATTTCCTTTTTCGAATGCTTCTTTTGAGCTGTCATGTATATTTGAGTGATTGCTTAATTTATAAAGATTATGTGGAGAAAATTGGACTGAGTCTAATCCTATCTTCAAGAATCTCCTTTCAGCTGGAAGCCTATTTTCCAATAAATGGAAGAGATGCTAAAAATGTTGTTACAACATCTCTAAAACTTGTTTCAGGATACATTGTGTAGAAAATTATTGCACCGACCATGGTCAATATGTTTATGACCAGACCACTCTGAATTTTATTTTTGTCTTTTGATGTTGCGTATAACCAAAGAGACATTGCAAAGAATCCTGTTAAGTGAGCGATGTGACCAATATTGTCTTGCGGCAATGGATTCAAAAGTCCGGAGATGTCGGCGAATATTCCAAGCCAACCGATGATTACAATTGGTAATGGTAGTCCAAAGAAAGTATAATTGAGGTAAAATGGTTCATTAAGAATTGCAGCTCCTATGATTCCTGAAATCGCTCCTGATGCACCAATGCCACCCTGATTGAAAATTAATCCAGCGATAATGTCAGACATTATTGCTGATGAAAAGAATATCATCAACATGCGGGTTGTACCATATACGCGTTCCACCACTCGACCAAAGATGAATAAGAAAACTAAATTTCCAATCATGTGTGTCAAGTCAGCATGCAAAAACCAAGATGAGATCATGGGCACAAAATTTAGTGAGAGTAAAGATTCAGGAGTAAAAATTAATGAATTGAATTGGGACTCTGTCAGAGTTTGAGACCAAAGAAATACACCCAAAACCAGAAGACAAATGAAACAAGTTCCTTTTGCCTGTAGTAACCAGCTGACAAAGCTCCTTGCAAGGTCTGTCTCAGACTGAATAACTGGTTTCTCTCGTTTCTCTCTTTTTTCTAATATTTTTTCAATTCTTTTTGATGAATTAGCCAATATACCTTTGTGGAGTACCAGTGGTTGAGGTTGGAGTCTGTTGCTGTTTCTTGATGTGCTCTGCTATCTCCTTTGGAATTTCTTTTGATGCGCATTCTTTGAGAAGCGCCTGGGTGTTAGCCTGCAAAATGTTGACCATTTGCAATGCAGTTGTTACATCCATAACAATTCGCGATACAACGCATTTGGTTGCATTGTCGAAAAATAGCAACTCAACCCGGGCGTCTTTGCGGACTTCGTCCTTGCCAGCTTCATTTTTGGTTACGTGCATTTTGATGCCAGCATTGACTTTTACTTCTTCAGCATAAATTGGAATAATGTGTGGTGGTATTGTTATTTCAGTCATAAATAAGAAGTATGAGGTGCATTTATATTTCTTTTTTATTTTTAGTAAAAGACATAAATAAGGCATAACTAAATAATTGATGCTGCACCCTAAGGTCTTTTACTAAATTAGAAAACAACAATATACATGCGTTAATTTGGTTGTTTTCTATTTTGAGAGAAAAGGTTTCAAGCCGGGCAACGACTGACCTGATAAGTATTGCAAAGAGGCTCCACCTCCTGTTGAGATGAAGGCCATTTTCGAGTTAAGTTTGAGATCAGAAACAATCTTTGCGGTGTCTCCGCCACCAATTACTGCGTTTTTTCTTGTTGCAAGAGTTTTACAGATAGAAACACTTCCTTTTTTGAATAATGATTCTTCGTAGATGCCAAGCGGACCATTCCAGTAGATGCTTCCTGCTGCATTAATGTGAATGTTGAATAAACTTACAGTCATGGGCCCGATATCAGAGATTTGAACTTTAGATTCACCCCTAATACCAAAGGTATTCAGGTTTAGAATTTTCTTTCCCTTTGAAACAATACAATCTATTGGAAGAATTATTTTGTGGCGGTACCTTGCCCAAATTCTAGAAACTTCCTCATATACAGAGGCATCAATTTTAATTGGAACCTGCGATTTCTTGATGATATCGGCAGCAACGTAAAATGGATATACATTTACTCCAGCAATTAAAATTGAATCAGCAATAGCTGCCAATCGTTTCAGCAAAGGTATTTTTGTTTCTGGTTTTGCACCGCCGAGAATGCAGACAAAAGGATGTTTTGGATTTTCAATCAATTTGTCAAGGTTAGCAAGCTCAGACTCAAGCAAAAAACCAGAGTAAGATGGGAGATATTGAGTTATTGCTGAAACGCTTGCATGATCCCTGTGTGAAACGGAAAAGGCATCATTAACATACAAGTCAGCATATGATGCAAGGACCTTAGCAAAATCTTTGCTGTTTTTTTCTTCCCCATGAAAGAAACGGATGTTTTCAAATAATACAACCTTGCCTTCTGGCTCATGGTTAGAATAAATGTCGGAAACGAAATCTATTTTCAGATTCAGTTTTTTCTCAAGATAAGTTTTGACAGGAAGCAAGGATAAGGCAGAAACTCTTTTTCCTTTGGGATCACCCAGATGTGAAACGATGAAAAGCTGTTTGGCATGGCGAGCCAAATATTTCACAGTAGGTAGAACAGCCCGAATTCTGAAATCATCTGCAACAATTCCACGTTTCAATGGAACATTTGCGTCGATTCTTAACAGAACTCTTTTTGTTGAAATATCAGATGATTTCAATGAAGAAAGCAAATGTTTCAGCTTCATGAAACGATAAAGAATGAATTTCATTTAAAAAGTATTCGGAATGCTAAAATCAAATGAAATGGTTCATGAAACGATGTGAAACGATTGAAACATAACTGCAAGAATACTGAAATACAACAGCACAAAAAATAGTCATTCATTAAATAGTAGTAATAAATGTTTAAAACCAAGAAATTGTTTTAAGTACTGTTTAAGAT
>CAZNVD010000032.1:0-11536 GCA_964576505.1 uncultured Methanosarcinales archaeon | reverse complement strand
AGATCTATGTTTTCAAGACATTCTTTTTTGTATGCTTTGAGAGAGCACCCGGAATCATGGATTCTGCCTCCAATCAAGCGTCTTCTTATTTTGTCTGCGATCCAGGACATAATTCTTTTTTCAAATTTGTCTTTTCTATTGAATCTCCATCCCGAGACCACATCATATCCCTCATCCAACTTTGAGAGTAGTAAAGGGATGTCAGCAGGATCATTTTGCAAGTCACCATCCATTGTGATGATTACATTTCCTTTGGCATGCTTGAATCCTGCATCTAATGCGGCAGTCTGGCCAAAATTCCTTCTGAAATTGATTATAGTTATGTTTTGCAGCTTGTTTAATTCAGAAAGGGTTCTGTCCTGTGATCCATCGTTGACAAAAATGATTTCAGATGTGTGGTCTAAGGTTTCTAGAATTTGTTTAATGCGATGGTAGAGAATTGAGATATTGCGCTGCTCATTAAATACTGGAACAACTATAGACAAATCCATAATGGTCGCGAGAGTTTGAGAATTTTAAAGATTCTGGTGTGCCTTAGTAATGAATAAAACAGAAAGAATTGAAAAAATAAAGATAAAAGAATAAAAAAGACCCCTATTGAGCGGGCTTTTTACGCTTAATTATTGCGGCCACAGCTGCTCCAAGGATTGCAGCACCCGCAAGGAATATTGCCAGAGGTGATTTCCACCAAGGTTTTGCTGGCTGAGGTGCAACAGGTTGAACTAGCAGTCGTTCTGGCTCCGAAGGAGCAAGCAGTCCTGATGTTACCGGCTGAGCAGGCACTGGTGTCTGAATGCAGCGATGATCTGCTCCACATTTCCACTCCCATTCAGAGTCCGTAGCAGGACAGTTAGCGTCAGTCATACATTCTGCGCAGTAAGCATATTCGCCTACTGGTGATTCACAGCCGAAGTAACAATAATGTTGCTGAGTCCATACGTAGCAGACCTGACCAGATTCGTAGCGCTTTCTCATACATGAGAAGAGGCCGCCATCCTTACAGTAGCTAGTAGCCCTTTCAGGATTACACTCGTCTCGGCACGGTAAGCTTATGCGTCCGCCACCGCCACCTCCTCCACCACCACTACTACTACCGCCTCCTCCACCAGAGCTAGATGGAGTTCCACCTAAAATTGCAAATGGTGTGAAGTGGGTTGTTTTAAATGTGAATAACAAAGTATCTTTGTCAAGGGTTCCTCCAATAGTTACCCAAACTCCTGTTGCAGGGTCATAGAATCTTGCTTCAAATGTATCAGAGTCAGGATCTAAACCTGCCAATTCAAAGTCTTCTTCAGTAAGCTGAATTGTTACAGTGACTTCCGCGTCCAGAGGGAATGGGGTCGAGCATGTTGAAGTAATTTCAAATGTTCTACCTAGTACACTAAATGCCCCCTGAGCTGGGCTTGATGCAGTGATTTGCTCAACTGAAATAGTCGAACCATCAGGACAAGTTCCTGGTGGAACTGATACAGTAATTGCTCCATTACCATAGGAAAATTCAGAGGTGACTGAATCATCAATAGGGTCACTTGTTTGACCGCTTGATATAACTAAGAAATTTCGTGGAGATGATGAGAATGTTTTTGTGTCTCCATCACTGCCACCAACTACTTTGAATGTTACAGAAGTAAGTTCATCGTTCAACCACTCACCAGGAAGCAGTGAGGGATCTAGCTTTATACTAGCAGCAATATCAGGGCTGGATCCGCTGGCATAGCCAAATCCATAACCGAATGAGCCACCTACACCAGCATAGGTGTATGAATAACCATAACCAAAGTGGGCAAATTGAGGACCGAAGGAAAGAGAGTCAATTGATAAAAAATCACAATCATCATCATAATCAGTATTGAAAGAGCAAGTAAGAGAAGAAGCATCATCATTTCCAGTTCCCAGATTTTCAAACACCAGCTGGAATTCAATGATGGGCAAAAATTCTTTACCAGTAAGTTCAATTTCTCCATCAATAAATGCACTGCTACTAACAACATTTATCTCAGAAGGTACTTCAGGTAATGTAACTATGATTGCGCCTGTTGGAAATAAATTCAATGGACCAACTGCAAGAAATAAACCTAGAACCAAACAAGTAATGACTAATGCAAAAACTGTTGAATTTTTATTTTCCTGTGCCAAATATTATCACCACCTTTTTGATTAATTGGGAGGAAGTAGATTCGCCTTTTAAAGATTTCTAAATATTAGAATAAATACAATCCGCCAGAATGGGCAAAATACATATAAGTAATCGACTGTTTTGTAAATAACATGCTGGGGAAAAGAATTAGTTTCATTGCAGGAAAAAGCAAAAGAAAGTTTTTGGATATATGTAACAAGCATAAAGATACACTCTATCAAGCGACACGCAACATATTAATTCTCTATCTGTACATTATGATTGCCAATGAATGGCTAGAACTTGTTTTTTTTTCTCAAATTGTATGGTTGAGCGTATTGTGCGCAGGCCTGATTGCGCTGTGTGGACTTGTGTTCAGCAAAGAAGAGTATGGCTGGATTCATGCCCTTAATTATTATGGATTTCTCGGGCTGCTTGTCTGGTTTGTTGTTGAAAGTCAGAATGTATCACAACTTAATGTAATAAATTCGATTGTTCAGAAGTATTATGGCCACTTGAGTGTTTTTTTGGCGGTTTTTGGGATAACTCAACTTATTCTTGCATATAAAAAGCAGAAATATAATGCCAAAGTTCAAGAGTGGATTGGGAAGAGTCCTGCGACAGCAGTCTGGATTATTTTGCTAGGGGCGCTTGTTATAGGTGGATTCGCTATCAGGCTCAATGATGTGGGAGAGCATGGATTATATGAAGACGAATTCCAGGTAGTAGCTGCTGCGGTTGGATATTATAATACAGGTGTTTTTTACAGATGGAACTTTATCAAGGATGCACCAGATTGTTATGAGGACAATATTGATTGTAAATATGTGCGGGCATGGCCTCATAGTTGGTTAATTGCAAAGTCTTACAAAATATTTGGAATCTCAGAATGGTCGTCGAGGCTGGTGTCTGTTTTATATGGCACGGCATTAATTGCAGTAGTGTTCTGGTTTGCTCTGTTCTTTACGCAAAATAAGTGGATCGCACTTATTGCCAGCGCGGCACTTGCTTTATATCCTCCTTTTATCGGGCTCAGCAGGTATGCGCGGATGTATGCGCTTTTAACTCCATTGTTTCTTATACTTGCATACTGTCTGTTTAGGGGGCTTACAGAACGGATCAAATTCACAATAGGACCCCAATGGTTGAGATCATTTATGTCTGAGAATGTGGGCTATCAATGGCTTTTTATTTTTGCTTCAATCATTCTGGCATTGCTTAATTTCAATATTCATTTGAATTCATTATCAATTTTCCCTGCTTTCTTTCTGTTTGCAATGTATCTTGCAATAGTATACAAGGATAGAAAATACAAGATTGCTGTTATTGTCGGGTTACTGGGGATGATTCTTTTTCTGGTATTATTCCAGCTTTTCGGATTTTTGCACGCAGTAGTCACATTTGCGTCATATTTTGCCCGGGACAACACTATTTATCTGGAGCTATTAACCAGATTTCCAATCCAGGGAGCTGCTGGAGTTCTCTTTCTGGCTGCAGGGATACTGGTACCAGTATTTGTAAAAGACAAAGTGCTGCGAGACAAACTGGTTTTCATTTCATTGAATGTTGTTTTTACACTAGTTTTCTACATTTATGTAGCAGACAGATATCCAAGTTTTACCTATGTATCACACATGGTTCCAATTGCCATCATCACAATAATAATTGGATTTTTGTTATTTGTCCAGATATTTCGCAGCAGAATTGTGCGAGGGGTGCTGGTGTGTTTACTTTTGTTTACTGTTGTTGATTCTTTGCTTCAGAACATTGATAGTTATTATGAAGAGGAGAGCCATTTTGGAGACTTTTCAACTGCGTATCAATCAATCATCAATAACTTTGATCCAAGCAAAGACATCATCATAGGTCAATATCTGAGGCATTATTATCTTGATCCCCTGGATAAGAATGCTAAAGTCATAAGTATGCTGTTTAACAGAGATTATAAATACGAGCAATTCATGGAAGATATCAGAAGTGCTCCAAGTGGGTGGGTGACGTGGGAGTCACGAAAAGAATATCACCTTGAAAGTGATATTGTACAGTACTGCAAGAAATACTTTAAAAAATACAATGGTGATGGTGTTGATAAGACCAAGGTAGAAGTGTATTATTTTAACCAGAGTATGATTGCTGAAGATGCTGAAGAAGATGATGAACAAATTAATGAAGGAAGTGAAGAACGCGAAGACATTTTTGTTCTTTTCAGGACTCAAGGTTGCAAGCAATGGGCTTATGTTCCTTGTGCCTCTCATGATCGCAAAGTTTCTGCCAACTGAAGTTTTTGGAGCATTCAGTTTGGGAATGATGATTGTTTTTTTGTTCAATTCTTTATTATTCCGTCCACCACTTTCTCCGCTAATAATATACGGAAATGAAGAGCTCAAGAAGACTGGAAGACTTTCCAAGACTTTCAGCAGCGCATTTGTTTATTCTGTTTCTGCACTTATCATTTCATTTCTGGCATTTATTTTGTTTATGAGTCCGATTGCTGCTTTTACGAAGCTGCAGGGTAATGTTATTTTGCTACTATTTGCTGCACTAGCAGGCATCAGTATTAAAGATTTTTTTGAGTCATGTTTGCTGGCACAGAATAGAAAACTGGCCAGTGGAGTTTATGGTGTAGTGGCAGGTTTACTCATTGTCCTATGGTTGATTTTCATCTTTGCATTCGACATTATCAGTTTAGAAACTGTTCTACTCAGTTACTTTGTAGCGGCGGCTGGTAGTCTTCTTAGTTGTATCATGTTTTTGAATTTCAGGGTGCTTATTCCTTTTCAATTTGATAAGTCTAATTTTTCTTCTTTGTTTGCGTATTCCAGATGGATTACATTTGGTGGAGCAGCGGCGTACTTGCTTAACTGGGGAGACAACATTGCGCTCAGATTCTATGTAGACTTTCACAATATCGGAGTATATAATCTTGGATATCAAGTCCTTAAAGGAATGATCATTGTGATGGCGATTATTCCTGCTTACTTTTCTCCAGAACTATCTCAGAATACTGAAAATACACAGAAATTGAAGCATTATCTATATAACAAAAGACCGAGAATTCTTCTTCTTGGTGCATGCTGCATTGGGATTGTGTATCTGGTTATTCCTTATGTAATTGAATTTGTATATGGAAACCAATATGCAGGAGCACCAGCTGTTGCACGAGTGCTTTTGATTGGGAGTCTGTTTGCACTCTACAAAGCGTGTTATGCATGTGTGCTGGCAAGCCATAAAAAATACAAATTTATCAATATTACACTCGCATTGCTAGTTTGCTTTAACATAGGATTCGATTTTTTACTTGTGCCGGTTTATGGAATTATGGGTGCGGCATATGCAACTGCGTTAACATATGCGATGATGGCGTTGTGTTATGAAATTTATTTCAGAAAGACATTTACAAAGGAAGTCAATCTGTAATAACAGATGAAAAAATAGTATGTTGGAACATTGAGGGAAGTTGTGAATCCAAGGCTGCCTTCCATGAAATATCTCTTAATTAAGTATCTGTAAAAAAAACTCATTAACGGAAGGAAAAGAATAGTAGGGAATGGGAGTCTTCTTATGAACCACAGGGTGATTCCATTTATGCCGGGATAATGACTTAATGAACAGTTATAGGTGGAGATTTGATTTGGGTTGGACAGAAGCAATACAGCTGTTCTTGCCCGAACCTGATTTTTCCTAAAGTCATTAGCTAACTTGTGTTTTCTTGCAGATTCTGACTTGAAATGGTGCTCTAAGATGTAGTTGCAGTTTCTATGGACGCCATATGTTTCAGATCCCAGATGCGGCATACCTAAATGATAAATTTTAGACCTGCGAAATAATACTTTCTTGAATTTAGGCATATATTGCTCGATCCTGTTTCCGTGTTCGTCATAGAAAGGCCACCTAAAACTGTATGCGTCTATTTTTGGCGAGGTTACTAATTTTGAAAGACGGGATGCAAGTTGAGATGACAATCGCTCATCTGCATCAATGTGAAGTATCCAATCACCAGAGGCTTTGCTAATAGCAAAAGGGCGGATAAATTCTGAGCTCCCGCCAGGAGACTTCTTTATGAAAACATTGTTGGTGTACTCTTTTGCTATGTCTATAGTTCTGTCCCTGCAGAAACCATCATGCACAAAAATTATTTCAGCTACAGCGTCTTTTAGACTTTCCAGGCAGGCTCTTATCTGTTTCTCCTCGTTCCATGCAATGATTATGGCTGAGATTTTGTGTTTCATTTCCATTTTGAGAGATCACGGTTGAGCATCGATTGTAGGTCCTCGATGTCTCTTTGGTATAAATTGAACAGATACGGTCTTGTTTCTGGATTCATTGGAGGATAAGATGTTTTTTTTGTACCAAGTGCCATGATAAATTTTTTGATGCCAAGTTTCCTGATTCCCTGAAGCAAGAAACCAAGTTTTAATAATGATAATGTTCGGGAGATTGATTCAGTAATGATCGGGAATTTTTTGAATCTTGAAATTTTTGATTCATTTGATTTTTTTCTGAGAGCTGATGGAACAAATGTTGAGTCGATATTTAGAAATTCGCAAACTTTTTTGAATTCAGATTCTGGATTTGCTTTTATGTCGTCGAAAAGAATAAGGTGGATTTGGCTTTTATCAAAAAAAGAGAGATAATGTTTCAACTGCTGCGAATAGAATCCTGCATCAAGATACATAGTGTCATGATTAATTGCTTCTTCAAATGATCGTTTTTCAACCTTGAAATAAGAATGATACATCCAGTAATGCGAATATGCACGGTCAATAGGGTTCCGGAGGCAGACAAGTAATTTAACATCAGGAAAGGTTTCTTTTATTTTTACAGGTGCTGTTTTGTCGCTCAAATAAATGACTGAAAACTCGGCCTTAAGCTGGTCAGGCTTTGAATGACTAAAATGTCTGAAGTACCATTGTAAAGATTTCCTGAAATGAGGATTGCGCTTGTATTTGTAAAGCAAGGTATCAGCTGGAGAGATAGATTCATTAAAGTAATTAACTTCTTTGGGTTCGGACATGCAAACTTGTGGATGTTCTCTTAGACAATCAGAGAGCCAGGTTGTTCCTGATTTGGCTGCTCCTATTCCCATGAAATGGATTTTATTTTTCATTGTTTTCGTTACTTCCGTACTTTTTCCAACAGGACAAATCTTTTTGTAAAAGCTTCTCAAGTTTTTCTATGTCTGGAAGAAAGATGTGATAAAGTTTTGAAATTATTTCTTTGTCAATTTCAGGCTTTGTGCTATATGAAATGCGGTTGGTTTTTCTGACGTGTTCAGCTAGGTTTGAAATTTTCGTAAATCGTAATAAGTCATTAAGTTTATGAAGTTTAAATTTCCGTATCAATAGTTTCACATATGCAAGGCTTTGATTGACAAGAGGTATTCTTGACCTGCCGGTTATGTTTGATTTTTCTTTAATATTTTCAGGGATAAATTCTGAAACACCCAGGAATTGCTCTATGTCCTTCAGGAAATTAACTGGATCTTTTACCATGTCTTCAAATAGAACAATTTTCAATTGGGCTTCGGGAAAAAGATCAGAATATCTCTTTATTTGCTCATAGTACAAACTTCGTTTAATGAGCATGTCGGGATGTTCTTTTATCGCTGTTGCAAAGTTTTGATTGCCGAAGGTGCCACGCTGCTGGTAGTGAAGGTAATGTGAATAGGTTCTTTGAACTGGATCGCGGAGAATGGCAATTATCTTAATGTTTGGATCAAACTCTGCTATTCTTTTTGCGGCGTGAGGATCATAGAGATAGCTTGGAGAGATTTCGCCCTTAATCTGTTCAGGGGTTGAGTCTTTGAAAAATGAGAAAAACCAAGGACTGTCTTTGAAATAATTATAGTTTTCAATTCCAGGATCCTCATTGTATTCTTTATTGAAATAATGAATTTCTTTTTGTTTCGGAATAAATATTTGTGGATGCTGCGTAAGCATATCTGCAAGCCAGGTGGTGCCTGCCTTTGCTGCGCCGATTCCCAGGAATTGAATATTGTTTTTCATTTTACAACCTCATTATATATTTTCCATAAAATTCAAAGCATTTATCAAGGTATTTGAAAAGACGATTGTTTCCGATCATAGACATTGTTGCCTGATTCAGATGAAATGGACGGGCGTCCAAGAATTTTGAATCGTCAAAACGGCGGGTATTTTGTATTGTTTCACGTTTCGCAAGAATCCAAGGCAGCTGAAGTATCAGGGATGCGTAGGAGCGAAATATTGTAAGCTTGTGCCTTGTTTTAAGCATTGAAAAAATACACAAAAAGAAGTCATAGATAAAACTTGGGGGAACTATTGTGATCAGGGACAGTAAGCTGTAGTTCTTTAAAATAAATATCAATCTGTTTCTGATTAAGTAAAACAAACGCAAGTCAGGGTAGGTACTGCCCGAGCGAAATGATAGGCCGGGAGTACCTGATTTGTGGTAGATTTCTGCCTCAGGAACAAGTAGTGCGGAGTGACCGAGTAGAAGATTTCGTACTGAATAATCCAGATCTTCGAGCATATAGAAATATGCTTTGTCATAGGGAACAATGGCGGGGTCTCTCTTTACAAGGTAGCATACTCCAGTAAATGCTTTCAAGTCGAGATCTATTTTTTGTGCCTGTGATTTTGGAATATTGTGATTTTTTGTATTTATGGTAATACCAAGGTAATGGATATCACAACCCTCTTTTTGAATTACATCTTTGTTCTGGGCATATAGAACAAGCGGAACAAAAAAAGTATGTTGTGGTGATGTGATTGATGCATGCAAAAGTGTAGACAATGCCTCATGATGGAGAATTGTATCATTGTCCAATTGAAGGATGAAATCATTTTTTGCATGCACGTACCCCCAATTTCTGGCTGCGCCTGGTCCGTTGTTTGATGCCATTTTTACCAATCGGACTTGTGGATGATTCGTCACAATGTATTTGATACTGTCATCACTTGAGCAATTATCAACCACAATTATTTCGTCAACCGGATGTGTTTGCCTTGCAAGAGATTCAAGAAGATCAGGAAGATATTGGCTGCCATTGTAATTCACAATTACAGCGGATACTTTGCAAGGTTCTGGAAACTGTGATGCAATAGTTTCAGAAGTATCATGAGATTTGACTGTAGTTGAGCGATACATATTCAAATGAGTTTGCACGGCTAGTGAGGGATTGTATTTTGCTTGCGCATATCTGAATGCCCATGATGCATGATTCCGCCAGTTGTTGTCTTTCAAAAGGTAGGATAGTCCTTTTTCAAAATCATTGTGTTTTGCCCAGTAACCAAATGATGATGCGAATCCATCTGGATTAACTGAACTGAGGATTGCACAGCCTCTTGATGCTGCTTCAATGAAAGTTAAAGGAAGTCCTTCGCGGGATGCTGTGTTCAATAGAATCCAGGACTTATTGTAAACGTCATACAATTTGTGTGAGTCAAATTTATCTAGATATCCAAGCATACTGATGTTCGGGATTTTGGATGCCTGATCTAATAATTGCTGATGCCTTCGAGGTTCTTCTGCCTGTCCTACAATCAAGAAATTAACTTCAGGAAACTTTTGTGCAAGGGCAAATACAAGTTCAGGACGTTTTCTCTTGTCAAGCCTGCCTATGACGCATACAGTTGGTTGTTTTGCTTTTTCTGGAGTTTGTGTGGGCATTTGCTCAATGTTTGGCAAAAATACAGGGAGTTTGGAAAGTCGGTAAAGTTTCTTGGCTTTTGCTCTCAAGAATTCTGCAGGGCAGCCAACAACGTCAGCATTTCGCACGGCAGCAGTAATAAGTGGACCTTCCTCAAAAAAATACGATAATGGAATCTTGATTCTTCGAGTCCAGGTTGAATGCATGAATTCATTAATCCAATCATTGAAGTCTCTTGGATCCCTGCAGGTGATAATATGTTTTTTTGAAGGCTCAGCTCTTTGAGCCATGAGCGACATAATGGTGGGATTCTGACTGTGGTATACGTCTGCGTTCATTTTGCGATATGTGTCGAGACTCACCATTTGACGAAGAGTCAAACCTATGAGAGTATATGATGTTGGGACTTGTTCGATTTCTTTGCCCAAATATTTTTTGGGTACCAATACAGTGACTTCAATACCTTTTGCAGCAAGTGTTTCTGCAAGCTGGCGAGTCATGCTTCCAAAGCCGCCAATTTTTTCTTTTCCCAGTATCTGGCTGCAGATAATGCACACTTTCATTGTGACTTCACCATTGCCCAAATAAATCCCAATGCCTGAACTTTTTCACCTAACCAGAAAATAAGAAAATCAGATTTGCTTGTGAAACTTTTCATGTCAAAGGGACCTAGTGCTTTGTAGACAAAGACTGACAACCATTTCATGAGGGAACTTTTGTTTTTGTATCCCCAAATTCTGCTTCGTTGCAGCTGAGTATTACTTTTGTCGTTTCTTTGCAAGTTATGGAGAACAGCTATGCCAAGGCCTCTGCCAAATTGTGCGCAGAGGTAAGATGTGGGAGTGACTGACTTTAGATGAATGGGGTTGGCAGGAACATAGACCAGATTGTTTCCGTTTCTGCGTAGTCTCCATGCAAGTTCTATGTCTTCTGCTATAGACATTTGCTCATTGAACATGTAGCCGTCTTGTTGCTGAAGTTGGATGAGGGCTTGTTTAGTGTACATCACATTTCCACCGGCGCCAACTAAACCTGAATGGTCGATTTGAATTGAATCTGGAAATGATCTTCGCATTCTTATATCATGGAGAAAGGCATCTGTTTCTTCGTAGGTTCCGCCGGCACCATCAGCATCATATTTGTCAATTGCAGAAACAAGATCTTTTAGCCAGTTTTTCGGGGGAATGCAATCATCGTCTATGAATGCGATCAAATCTCCTGTAGATCGTGCTATTCCTTTGTTCCTAGCCCATGCCGGTCCATGTCTTTTTTTATCATGTACAATAATTAGTTCTATTGGTTTTAGTGATTGATTGAGGCAGGCTTCTTTTGTTTTCAGTACAGAATCGGGACGAACGGATGGAATAATGATACTTATTCTGTGTTCCATCTTTTGTTCTGTGTTTGATTTTTTTGAGTGCATTGAATCAAGCACGAGAGGTATTTGTTTATTATATTTTCTGAGGTGTAGTTGGAAAGGAAGAGAGTTCTTGCTTTTTTTCCATAGGTGTTGATGAGATCTTTGTTGTTGATAAGTAATGAAATCTTGTTTTTCAGATCTTGAACATCATTCGGCTTAACAATGAGTCCCGAGTCCTCGACTGTTTCAGGGCAGCCTGAAACATCTGTTGTGATGACTGCACAGCCTGCAGACATTGCTTCCAATAGTGAAACGCTGGCGTTCTCTTTGGAGGATGCCAAACAATATATTGCAGCAGTAGCAGGAAGATCACGATATTGTTTTGAGGAATTGTCAAGCCAGCCGTGAAAGATTATTTTTGTTTTTGAAT
>CAZNVD010000031.1:2298-13337 GCA_964576505.1 uncultured Methanosarcinales archaeon | reverse complement strand
CCCCCACATCAAAGCAAAATTTATTGATAGGGAACATATGGATAGAGAATACAGGGATGAATATAATACAATTTATAGAATGTCAAGAACAATCTCAGGTCAATTCACATTCTACATTTCTCCAAGAGATCCAAAAGGCTACATGGAACAAACTGATTGTTCTATTGAATCCTTCATGCGTAGAAAATAGTTTTTTTATTTTTTAAAATATATACTTTCTATACAATCTAATAATCAAAATATTATGTTCTAAATTCCACAGTACTTGACATGAATGTAACATGCTCAAGAAGAAGATTACCATTAAAGCTATACTTTATCGCAGGAGTAGCATTAAGTACCATAGGATACAATTGTATCAACATAATCAATGCTCTACGAACCTCACAAAAGAAGTCTGAACAATCTTCAATATCTATTACAGTAAACAATACAACAATAAACAACAAACCAGAAAGCAAGCCTTCTTCTGAAATCCAATTAGGCTCATACTTGCCTCCAAGTTTAGAAGAGACAATCAGAAATTTTAGACACTACCAAAATAATAATCATTATGCAACATCAAACAAGCAAGGTGAACTTGATTTTATTCTCGCAGAAAGAATTATCAATCAGACACCAGAAAAACTGTTGTACCCCGAGCCAGACCCAAAAAAGCAGCAAGAATCAATTAACGAACTGCCAATTATCCCAGGCGATTTTCCAGCTATTTTCAGACCATGTCCAGAACTTGTGTTGAGAAATGATTTTGAAACCGTCTACAAACATCTTGAACACTGCCCATTAAACACATTTTACACTCAGTATAGAAGAGGCCAGATAATTCTCACGTGCAATAATAGATTTATTCCAGCTGCAAGATTCAAAGATATATACGGCACAGAATTCATCCTAATAAAACAAAAAGGTGGTCAATGGAATTTCTTTGCAAGTATTCCGGAAATGAGGCAAAGAAGCACCCAAATAATAGGCAAAGAAGGACCAGAGATTGAAATATTGTATAATGAGGTAACTAAATGAAAACTTTAAATATGACTTTATCCTACTTAGAGTACGACATGACAGAAATAAAGACAATTCTGGGAGCAAAGGGTCAAATAGTTATTCCAAAGGTATTCAGAGATGAATTTAATCTTGCTCCAGGTAAAGAAGTAATATTAAAAGAAGTAGAAGAAGGCATTCTCATCAAAAAAAGGACAAAAGACTTACTTCAGTTTATGGAAGAGCTAGCTGAAGAAGCCACCAAAATTAGAGGCGGAAAAGAAATGGAATTTGATGTGCATGAAATATACAAACAATACGAGGAAAGAAATGCCTGAATCATCTTACATAGACTCAAATATATTCATATATGCTGCAACTGACAAAGGCATTAAGGGACACAAAGCTCGCAACATATTAGTGGAACTCGCCTCGCAAAAAAAGAAGACAGCTACATGTACACTCACAATTGACGAATTTCTTTGGGTTATGGAAAAAAAGCACAACAAAATATTTGCCGCCAAAGCAGCAGATATCTTCTTTACACATCCAACTCTTTCACTTATTTCAGTAGATACAGAAATTATTTCCGAAGCATTGCAAGTCTACATAAAAGACAATTTAGCTCCTCGGGACTCCATCCACCTTGCCGCAATGCGGATGAAAGGTATAACAAATATATATAGCAACGATAAAAATTTTGACCACATTCATACTATCACAAGAAAGGCAATTTAAAATAGATTATGATTACCAATTTCATTTCCTGTTGAGTTAGAAGTCAAAAAACTTTTCCATAAAAGTTAACATCACACCTTCACCAAGATGAGGAGCCATAATTTGAATTCCAAAAGGCACAGAATCAAGCTGCTTTCCCGGCACACTCACTGCACACACTCCACCTAAATTAGCAGGAATAGCTAGAGCATCATACGCATACTCAACACGCGGATCAGTAACTTCTTCTCCGACAAAAGGCGGAAAAAAAGGAACTACTGGACTCATGATAACATCAACTTTACCAAACACTTTCTCAAAATTCAGTCTAATTAATTCGCGGACAGCAAGAGCCTTTCGATAATAAGTTCCCTTGAATTCAGCTTGACTTATTATCCGGCCACCCGCAATCCGTCGGGCAACTTCTTCACCAGCACTTGTTTCAATTTTCTTACCATACTTTCGTCCATCAAACTTCCGAGTGCCAGAATAAAATTCAGTATAAACAAGTGGATAATAAGCTTGGACAGCAAGATCAGCTTGATCAAGCTCAACATCTACCAGTTCACAACCATTCGATTTAGCAAATTCTTTTACCTGATCAAGAATGTGATCGTAAATTCTTTTATCTGCGCATACAGTTTCAAATTGGGAAACAATCCCAATCTTCATCCCTTTCAATGACTTAATTCGATTCATCACAGGGTGCTCAAATGTGGTCGGATCATGCTCACTTTTTCCGGCAATAACAGAAAGTAGAAGGCCAGCACCATAAGCATCAGCAGCAATAGGCCCAATTTGATCAAGACTCATAGACAAATCAATAAGCCCATATCTGGAAACACATCCATAACTTGGTTTAATCCCAACAACTCCACAATACGAACTTGGCAATCGAATACTTCCTCCAGTATCAGAACCTAAAGCAAGATCACAAAATCCACCTGAGACACTTGCCGCACTCCCTGAACTTGATCCACCCGGAACTCGCTTAGGAGCTGCAGGATTCACGCACACCCCAAATGCACTATGCTCACCAGTGCTTCCGCAGGCGAACTCATCCATATTTGTCATTCCAATAATCAAACCATCTTCCGCTTTTATCCGCTCAACCACATCAGAATTATACGGAGCAATCCATCCTTCAAGAGTTTTTGACGCACAATTCGCCTCCATTCCCTGAACACAAATGCAAGACTTAACAGCTACAACAAGCCCGGCCAATTTCCCAGCCTTGCCTGATTTTATTTTTTTATCAACAAGTTCAGCCTCATGAACAATATTTTCATTCACACTAAGAAAAATATTCATTTTTTTATTTTGTTCTTTTATTTTTTTTACAAAATATTCTGCATTTTGTCTAGCTGTAATTGTACCTTTACTCAAGAGTCCAATTTTATTTTTAATATTCTTATTTGAGAAAAGTTCTTCTTTTGTCATTCTGTATCAAATTTCTTTTTTTCCATTTTCAGGCTTGTTCCTGATACGGATGGAGCATTCTTAAGAGCGCGGTTCCAGAACTCTTCATCACATCCAGTCTTCAAATCATCCCTGACAGATTTATCGCGAACAATAGACACTTCCTCAAGTCCAGGCACAGTATCTATTTTCGCAAGAAAATCATCCATTATTTTCTTCGCGCTTTCTTCAATCTTCCGTTCATCAAGTGTTACAGCCATGGTATTCATTAAATTCTGTGTTTCAATTGTAGTTCAAGCAAAACATTAGATATCCTTTCAAGATCCCACCGAATTTTATCAGCTTTCTTTCGCAACTCCCCTTTTACAAGAATGCCCTGCATTCCATCATGAAGCTCATCAAGTAAATCTTTCACTCTTCGCACTTCATCAATATCAGCAATCAAAGCTTTATTCAATCCATACCTTACAAGTTCACCAGATAAATCACAAAGTCCGCCTGCATACGCATCCTGTGCAACTTTAAGTTTCTCAGAATCCGGCAACTTTTGTTTCTGAGAAAACGCAAGCAAAGCAGCAGCTTCTACATATTCCTGCTGAACCATGTTATCAACAAATTTATCAGGATTCTTTAACCTGCGATAATCAGCAACTTTTTGTTTCAATATCTTCAAAGGCTTAGAAGCAGAATTTATTTCTCCTCTATGCACCGCCCCAATCACCTGCTTTGACAAACGCATACAATCATGAAGAAATAACTGGGTTTCCGCCTGTTTCTTATCTGCATTCATGATTCCAGCAGCAATTTGGGAAAATATTGTTTTGTTAAGGTATTGCATAAACATTGAAGCTAAACTCAATTTATAAATGTTGTTTTCCCAATACACCGACACATTTTTAAATAAAGTAATTTAAAAACCAAGTATGGCTTTGCAAAAGCAGCAGAAAAAAGGGGTTTTATCGTCGATATGGAACTTTCTCTGGTACGACGACAGTTTCATCAGCTGGATTCTCAATGTTCTGATAGCATTCCTACTCATTAAGTTTGTAATATATCCAGGCATGGGCTTCCTTGTAGGCACCCAGTATCCTCTCGTGGCAGTAATATCTGGAAGCATGGATCACGAACTTGAAGCAAGCATGATTTGCGGCCGCATTGCCTCTCCCGAATACTCTGCCTCATTTGACGACTTCTGGAAAGAATGTGGTTCATGGTATGAGAACCAGAATATAAATAAAGATACATTCGCTCAGTTTCCCCTTAAACACGGCTTCAGACGGGGAGATATCATCCTTTTATATGGAAAGAAACCAGAAAATATAAATATTGGCGAAATTATAGTATTTTCTGCAGTTGACACAAGTAGAAAGCCAGATCCTATAATTCACCGAGTGATTGAGGTCAATAAGGTATCAGGCCAAGTGAAGACTAAAGGGGACCATAATCCAACAATTATTGGAGACAGCATCATTGCTGAACACCAGATAGGCTATCAACGCATCCTCGGTGTAGCAGCATTCCGCCTTCCATATTTAGGTTATGTAAAAATATTCGCAGTAGATTTACTGGATTCAATCCGGAGATAACAACATGAAATTTTGTCAGAAATGCAAATCACTAATGATTCCAAAGAAAAAGGCTAACAAAACAGTAATGGCTTGCACCTCGTGCAACCACGTAGACGAGAAAATTGAAGCCTCTACAATGAAAGAAACAATCAAGAAAGAGGATGTAGTCGACATAGTTGACCAGGATCAGGAACAGCACCTTCCACTTACAGATGAAGTCTGCCCTGAATGCAACCATCCAAAAGCATACTTCTGGCTTGTTCAAACAAGAGCTTCAGACGAAGCAGCTACTAAATTCCTTAGGTGTGAAAAATGCCTCCACACATGGAGAGACTACAACTAATTGAGTTGTTTGATCAATTTAGTGTTCTTGAAATACACGCAGTTCCTAACGCCAGCCACACAGAACTTTCTTTAATCAAAGACAATCAGTTGAAAATGAGAATAGCTGCAGTTCCAGACAAAGGCAAAGCAAATAAAGAATTAATTTCATTTTTCAAGAAGGAATTCAAACTGAATATTGAAATTCTATCAGGCGAGACAAGCAGGAAAAAAAGGATTAGAATTCAATCATAATAATAAAAAGAAGAAGAAATCAACATTTCAAACCAATACAAACAAAGTCTTATTCTTTCGTTTCCTCAGATTCAGACCCAAATTTACTTAACTGCACATTTAACAATGTCTGCTTAAAACTCACTTTAGCCATCCGACATACACCCCTTTTTTTCTTTTACCGCCAAAACAACAAACTGGCGAGCCAAAAATCACCTTTAATCTTCTTTATTTTTTTACAATTCTAAAAGGCATGTTGCATTTTTAAACTCATTGTTTGCCAGAAGTATACAAACAGATGCTCATAATTCCACCTATATTTATGACAGGCAAACATCGCATTCTTTCGACCACACTCATGTTATTCATTCAGTACCTACTAAAGAGAGAACGCATTATGTTATTTCATAATTGTAAAACATAACTTTTCCAAATCAATCAAGTTAAGACCTAAATCCAACTATCATCAAACAACCACTCAAAGAGTGGAACAAAAGAATCTAGGGAACAAAATGATTCTAGCAACCAGGAAACAAGTTTTTTTGCATGATGTTGACGATGCACGGCGCGTGGGGGGTTGCCCCATCCGGGGTCACGCGCAGGACATTTGCGTAAGCAAATGTCCGTCGTGCCATCGTCTAAGGCATTTCTGATTATTATTTACAAAATTCAGAACCATGATGGCGATGGTGAGATTTGAACTCACGACTTCCACGTTATGAGCGTGGCGCTCTAACCAGGCTGAGCTACATCACCAGATTAAGACCTACACAACTACTCCATCTTAAAAGTCTTTTTATAGGAGAAGGATAAAAAGAAGGTTATGCAAAGACCCGAAATTCAAATAAAAAGACTAGTCCCAGACCTTCCTTTGCCTAAATACCAGACAGCCCAGGCTGCAGCCTGCGATCTCCATGCTGCCCTTGAATCTTCTGCAACTATTGATCCTCAGGGAAGCTTAGTAGTCCCGACAGGCATCGCAATCGCCCTCCCAAATGGCTATGAAGCCCAGATCAGACCAAGAAGCGGTTTAGCCTTCAACCACCAGATTTCGATTGTAAACAGCCCTGCCACCATAGATGCGGATTATCGGGGAGAGCTCAAAGTCATCTTAATTAATCACGGCAAACAGCCTTTTGTTATCAACCGTGGCGACAGAATCGCCCAGATGATTATCAGCCAGGCACCTCAGGCTATATTTAATGAAGTCTCTGAACTGGACTCAACAGAACGAGGCACCAAAGGATTAGGAAGTACAGGTAAGTAGCCAAGTTACTTTAGTTTCTCAGAATTTCAAGCAACAATTGAAACAAAAGAAAGCCATATTTTCATTTACTATTTTCATTTCTTAGAAAAACTTATTTCAAATTTCTCATCTTTAACAACAGCTTCAAACTTATGTTGCATCTTCTCTTTACAAGGTTTATCACTAATAGTAACTTTATCCGCTCCCACTCGCTGGGCTATATCATGATCAAGTTTATCTAAACCTTTCATGGATGTAACAACATAACAAACAATAGTATCTTCTTTAGACAAACCAGCCTGCTTTCGATTATCCTGAATCTGTCGAACAAGTTCACGTGCAAATCCTTCTAATTCAAGCTCAGGAGTCCGAGTACTATTAACATAAACAGTTCCTTTCTTGAAAGCCGCGGCTGTCCATGGTTCTGCTACCTCAAATTCAACAACGAAATGTTCAGGCTTCAACTCAACCTTCTGCTTATCCACAAGCAAACCAAATGATCCATCTGCATCCAAATGCTTCTTGATAACTTCTGGAGCAGTCTGAACAAGTTTTGCAATAATCTTAGGAGTAAGTTGACCAAACGCAGGACCTAACTTTCCAAAGTCAGCTCGCAATTTGAACTTCTTAAGCGGAAACTCTTTCTCAATCTTCATATCTTTAACATTAGCCTGAGATTTCACAATATCTTCAATAGCATAAAGTTGTTCATGCAATTCTTCCAGTGCAGTTTCAATTACAACTTCTTTCAACGGCCACCGTCTTCCAATCTTCAATTTCTCTCGACCTGCAAGTATTCCTTGTATAACATCCTGTGCAAATCCTACAGATGACTCAAGTTTACTGTCAATGAGACTTTCATCAGCCTTTGGCCATGAACACAAGTGAACAGACTCTTCTTTAAGTCCAAACACATCTCTGAGTTGTCCGTAAATTTCATCAGTTATGAAAGGAATCAATGGGCTTCCAAGTTTTACAACTCCAATAAGTACATTAAATATGCAATGTGCAACAACCTTCTTCTCTTCATCAGTTCCAAGACTTGCTTTCTCTCGGACAAACTGAATATAGGTTCGTGACAACTCAAGGAACAATTCTTCAAGAGGTTTTACAGTTTCATCTAATCTATACTCTTCATTAAGCTCAGTCATCTTCTTTACAGTACTATTATAGAGCGAAGTTATGTATTTCTCTTCAGCTTCATATTTCTTTACCAGCTTATCATCAAACACCACAGCAGGTTTAAGTCCTGAAGCAGCAACATGATCAACAAGGAATTTAGCAACATTCCACAGTACATGCAAATTTTTATGTCGTAAATCAATTTCAGCCCAGCTGAATTTCATGTCATAACCAGCGCGCTGCTGACAACAATAGTAACGGAATGTATCAGCTCCATATTTATCCATAACTTCAACAGGCGAAAGAATATTGCCAAGAGATTTACTCATCTTTGTCCCTTCGACATCAGTGATAAATCCATGCATGTAAACATTTTTGAAACTAGGCCGATCAAAAGCAAGGAAACTACACTGCATAAGCAGGTTAAACCATCCCCTTATCTGATCTTTACCTTCACATATGAAATCAGCAGGATACAATTCATCAAAGTTTTTCGTTGTCTGCGGGAAATCAAGACAAGCCCATGATGCGCATCCAGCATCTACCCAAACATCAAGTACATCAGGCACACGCCTCATTGTTCCCTTACACGATTTCGCAGTACATGGAGCAGTAAGTTCATCTATCCACGGTTTGTGTAAATCTTTAGGAACTTTCCCACACAATTTCTTTAGTTCAGCAACTGAACCAACAACTTCGTAATGTTCACACTTATCACATTCCCAGATTGGAACTGGAGTTCCCCAGAATCTTTGTTTAGTAATAGAATTATCACGAAGATTACTCAACCACCCAGTAAAAGCATTCTTTGCTTCTTGCGGATTCCAATAAGTTCCATGGTGCACAGATAACATTTTCTCACGAAGCGCTTCCAATTTGAAGAACCATTGTGTAGTCGCTCTAAACAATACAGGATTATGACATCTCTGACAATGCGGATATTCGTGAGTTATAGGATTGACAGCAATCAAAGCACCCCGGGCTTTTAACGCTTCAACAAATTCCTTATTATCTTTCTTAGCATGATATCCTGAAAACTCTCCCATATCCTGAGGATACACTCCACCCTCACTCAAATTATTAAAAGCAGGAATTCCTTCACGATGACCAACTTCCCAGTCTGCAGGTCCGCATCCTGGAGCCATATGTACAAGACCAGAACCAGATCCAAGATCTACATATACATCTGACAATACAACAGTATGAACTTTATCAGATTTTTTATGAAGATCAGAATAAATGTGACCAAGAGTATCAACAAATGGATGCACATAACGCAACCCTTTCAAATCTGCTCCCTTTAGCTCTTGCACAATTTCAAATTTCTCTTCAGCAACATGAGTTATCACTCCACCTGCAAGTCCTTTCGCAACTATCCAGATTTCCTTTCCAACTTTAGCTCGAACATAATCAAAGTCTGGATGTACCATAACTCCAAGATTAAATGGAATTGTCCACGGAGTTGTTGTCCATATTACAAGGAACTCATGCGGTTTATCTGCAAGAGCAAGTTTTACAAATATGGAAGGTTCAGTTACATCCTCATATTCAACTTCATGTTTAGAACATGCAGTCTCACAACTATAGCACCACATTAATGATCGTTCACCTTTGTATAGCAAATTGCGCTCCTGTGCCCGCTTCACCACATACCATACTCCTTCCATGTACTCAGGAGTGATCGGCATATAGGCATTATCAAAGTCAAGCCAGGCTCCCATTCTCTGGAAGTCTATACTCATCTGTTTAGCCATCTTTAGGCAGAACTCTTTACATTCTGTGTTAAATTTGCCTACCCCAAACTTTTCTATTTGCGCTTTGGTAGAAAGATTAAGCATCTTCTCAACCTGACGCTCGATTGGCAATCCATGAGTATCATATCCAGCTCTATCCCACACCTTGTATCCTTGCATTCTCCTATAACGGATACTCATATCCTTGAGGCAGGTATTCCAGGCAGTACCTACATGGATTCTTCCATTAGCATAAGGCGGACCCTGTAAAAAGAACCAGTTTTTACCTTTTTTATTCTTTTCAACTGACTTCTTATAAACCTTATTTTTAGTCCATTGGCTAAGTACGCCTTCCTCTACATCCTTAAACACATACTTTCCTAAGCTCATAACAAACCAAATTTTCAAGCTCTATTTAAATATTAGCGGCCAGAATCAAAAGAAACTTGAATCTAAAGAAACTCAGCAACAAACCTTACTTTTTCCTGCTGAAGCTCATTCCATCTCCAAGTTTAATAATCTCAGTTTTCAGCAATTTATGATGCTTCACAGCTTCAAGAAAATCAGCGCACTTCTCATTCAGCACATTATCAGCAACCAACACCCCACCCTTTCTCAAGAGAGTCACACAATCCTCAAGAACAGCACCATAACGATCCTTCTGAAAATCAATAAAAATGAAATCAAACTCCTCTCCTTCATCAACAAACTTTTTTACAAGAACTACTCCATCACAAATTGCAACCGACGCATCAACATCAAAATCTTCAAAATGAAAAATAGCCTCTTCAGCCTCTTTTTTATTAAGTTCAGCAGTAACCAGATGCCCACCAGTACTTGCAAGAATCAAACCACTATAACCAAGAGCAGTCCCGAGCTCAAGAATTCGATCAGGCTTTTCTTCATGAACAAGATCCCACAACCAGAGAGCCTTCTCGTGATTAATGCAAGGTACTCCAGTTTTTATGCACTTTTCCTCAACATGCTGTAATTGATCAAGCTCCATCTTAAACACCGGCGCACAACTGATTCAGTTCAGAAATTTCTACCTCTTTTTCAAATCTTCCGGTTTTTTTGCGATAAGCGCTCCATGGCCAGTATTTTTGCCAGATTGATGGTTCAGTAATATATTTATTTTCAGCTGCAATTGCAGTACATTGCTTATCAACATTTGATTTAACAATTTCCAGCATTTCCTTAATTTCAGCAAACTCTACACTCTTCTCACTAACTTCTTGATTTAACTCATCTGATTGTTCAATCAAGTCAGAAGAACCTTCAACATAATCATTCCACTTCTCTCTGTTGTCTTCAGACAGGAAAGCAAGAACATCTTCTTCATCAGTTTCATTATTATTCTTAATCATCATTTCAAGATCAGATATAACAGCAGTTTTCTTTAGTTTCAGTCTTTCATCAACAAGGGTTTTTTTCTGGCCGGCAAAAGCCACAGCTTCCTCAAGATATAAAACATAACCTGAGCCATTCAAAAATTTAATTTCTGCCTCCAACACTCCCTTATCAATCCAGTTTTTTTCATCATACATAAAAACCTGGCTTACTTCAGGAAAATCAGTATCAACTTTTTTTGCTGGACGAGGACTTTTCTTTACAAGATCCAGATACATTTTAACCAGATCTCCCTCAGTTTTATCCTCGAAACCAGAAGCAGGTTCAACTCCAGCAGAAGCAGATCCA
>CAZNVD010000031.1:0-2288 GCA_964576505.1 uncultured Methanosarcinales archaeon | reverse complement strand
TTAGACGCGGCGGTGCACCGACAATTTGGCCACCAGAAGAATATTGTTGCAGTGACGACAGCTTCGCCTTCTTTGCAGGCAAATTCATCTCCGCATTTCTCCAAAACTACTTTCACGCATTTATTGTCTCTGCAAACTTCACGTGATGGAATATTATTAGAACAGGCATATTTGCCGCAATCAGAATCAGCTTCACACTCTCCCTTTTTTTGAGATGAAGACGAAGACCCAGAACTACCAACTTTGTAACAAGCTCCGTCTTTGCAGATAGTCTCACACTCAGTTTTTGATTCAATTACAGTATAATGAGTATTTCCTTCTTCATCAGTCTGATCTCCGCAATAATATTCATATAGATTTCGTCCTTCACAATAATCCTGCCCTGATTTTCCTTGATAGCTTGTTACTCCCGCCTCATATTTATTATCGCCATCATCAGAATCAAAACATTTAGATTCTGCTGTTGCAAAAACTACTAAAAATAACATCAGAAACCCAATAGTCAAAATTTTCATAACATGAGAATAATTTGTTATATATTTAAAGTTATATAAGTTATAGTGTAACAAAAAGAAAATAAAAATTAATAAGACGCTTTTTCACATTACTGAGTTTTTCTTAATTTGAGATCTTGTTGTTGGAAAGCAAGAGCAAGAGTTTTGATTACTTCTTCCTCAGATACCCATCCTAACTTACATCCAAGTGCAATTGTTTCTAGAGTTGCCACATCATGTGGATTTGCATCATTATATCTCAAGTCAAGGATTGCCTGAGGAGCTTGGGTCCTGGCATTGTGCCACAAATGAGATCCAATTTGACAATTTCGCTTAATATATGAATCATCATATCGCTTATATCCCTGAGCTAATTTAGATTCAGCAAGTGCTGTATATACTCTAGACATTTTATTCATTTATTTCACCCTCAACATGAGAACCAGTCGACTCTTCAAACCAACAGGTCCCCCATCCAAAAAAAAGACAATTGAGGTATTATAAAAAGCTACTCATATTTAAGCAACACTCGATTCTGGACGCTAAGAAGCTAAGTAACTATCGATTCTAAGAATACGCTCTAAACTCTTTTCCCAAAACACCAGATGCAATCTTCAGTTTCATGATCTCATCCGTCCCTTCATAAATACGACACACACGTGTATCAACAAGATGTCGTCCAGGACGATACAAGAATGACCATCCTCTTCCTCCAAGAATCTGAACAGCGCGATCTGCAACATCAAATGAACTTTGTGCAGCATACAATTTTGCTTCACATATTGCCTGATCAGCAGCTTCAAATGAATCTTTTGTTCCACTTGTTTCATATGAATCCTTCCAGCAAGCAGCCTTTTCAACTAGCAACGCAGCAGCCTCATATTGAATTTTCATGATAGCTATGTGCTCTTGAATCAACTGATGTTTTGCAATCGGTTTTCCGTGCTGAACCCTATCACGTGCAAAACTCACAGCCTCATCAATGCAATCCTGCATTACCCCAACACAACCAGCAGCAACACTCAATCTTCCACTCATCAATCCATGGTGAGCAACCTCCCATCCATTTCCCAAAGTTCCCAAAAGATTCTCACGAGGACACACAAAATTCTTCAATTCAAACATTCCAGTATTAATTGTAGGCATTCCCATTTTTACAGTCATCGTCTCACGAGTAATCCCTTTTTGATCAGTATCAATAATAAACGCACTTATTCTTTTGTCTGGACCGCGTGCAAACACCACAATAGAATCTGCAATCCCTCCATTAGAAATCAAATACTTAACACCATTCAAAACATAATCTTTCCCTTTCTTCACAAATCTGGTTTTCAAAGATAAAGGATCTGACCCAGCATCAGGCTCAGTCAACCCATAAGCAAGAATCTTTTTCCCTGCACAAGACGCTTTCAGATATTCTTTTTTCTGATTTTCATTCCCATAATCAAGAATCATTTTTTGACCAAGTGAAGTATGACCAGAAAAGAAAGTGCGAACCCCAGTTCCCTCGCGGCCAATCTCCATAAGAGCATGTGCATAAGAAAAAGAATTTGCTCCTTCACCACCATATTTTTTGGGAACAAGAATTCCAAGTAGATTATGTTTCGCGGCCAGCGGAATTAATTTTTCATTGTATTTGTGTTCAAGATAGCAAATATCTTCGATTGGCCTCAACTCTTTCCTGAACTTAGCTAAGCGAGAAAATAACGCACAATTGACTAAGCCAGGATTACATTGATAGTCTTTGGTATGTCTCAAAACTTTTGCTTTCAATTGTGCGAGATTAAAAACTAT
>CAZNVD010000030.1:0-13555 GCA_964576505.1 uncultured Methanosarcinales archaeon | reverse complement strand
GTTGTGCTGGTTTAACTTTGGCCAGTTTTGGAAGGCTGTAAGTTTGCCTGCAGTCAGGATATCCCGAGCATCCAACAAACATACCAAATTTGCTTCTCTTAATTTGAAGTTTTCCTTTTTTGCAGGTCTGACAGTCTCCTAAAGTGTTCATATCTTCATAGCTGATCTGTTCAGCTTCTGAAAGAGCTTCGCCAATTTGTTTTTCATTTGCCTTGAATGTTTCAAGGATGCCAGTTAAAATTTTACGAGCCTCTTTGAGAACTTCATCAGGGGTGGTTTCGCCTTTTTGAATCCGTTCCATTTCCTGTTCAAAGTAACTTGTTAATGCTTCATCAACTATTTTGTGAGCGTGCTGATCCAGTGTATCAATTGTTTTTATTCCTAGCTGTGTTGCCTGAATTTTTTCATCCTGGATATAACCTCGATCATATAATGTTTCAAGGATTGCTGATCTTGTTGCTTTTGTACCTAGATTTCGCTTGTCTAATTCTTTAATAATGGATGATTGAGTGTAACGTTTTGGAGGTGTTGTTTCTTTGCTCAATAAATCAATTTTCTTGACATCCAAAGTTTCTTTCTTCTTGAATGCAGGGAGTGTTATTTCTTCAAGGCGGACGTATGGAGAATAGTAGTAATGCCATCCTTCTTTGACTGTGCGTTTACCTTCGATTAAAAATGGTTCTTCTTTAATGTCTAATGTTACAGTCATTGATTCGCGGACTGCGTCTTCTCCGAATACAGCCATGAAACGTTTCACAATCAAATCATATAATTTTAATTCCTGATCATTCAGTTTTTTTGGAACTTCACCTGTTGGATAAATTGCTGGGTGGGCTTCATCTATCTTTTTTCCTTCATTTGGCTTCAAGGATTTTTTTGCAAGGAGTGACTGAGCGCGTTCCTTGAATTCAGGCTGTTTTGCAAGCTTTTCTAAAATCTGTTTGAAACCAATTTTATCTGGGAGTTTTTGTGAACTTGTTCTTGGATATGAAATGTAAGAGTTAGTATAGAGATTTTGTGCTAGTTGCAAAGTTCTGTTTGGTGAAATGGAAAACAGTTTATGTGATTCAGTCTGCAATGTTGTAAGGTCGAAGGGAGTGGGAGCTTTCTGATTGTACTCTTTTGTTTCAATTTCTGAAACGGTTGCCTTTTTTTCTTTCTTGATTTTTTCAAATATTTTTGTAACCTGCTTTTGATCCCAAAATTTATCATCCTTGTGACCTGCTACAAATGTTTCACCTTTTACAACATCAGCAGTAAGTTGCCAGTACGGGACTGGAACGAAGGCCTTGATTTCTTTTTCCTTGTCAACAATCAATTTTAATGCTGGGCCCTGGACGCGGCCGGTTGTTAATAGTTTGAAACCGCCTCTGACTAATTTTACTGCTAAAGTTAGTGCGCGAGAGAGATTGATACCATAGAACCAGTCGAGAACGTGTCTTGTTTCACCAGCTTTTGCGAGACCCCAGACAAGATGTGGTTGTTTGTTTTTGTAGGACTCTTTGAGTTCGTCTTTTGTTAATGTACTGAAAAGCATGCGGTTGGCGTCTTTTTTCTTGCAGGCAAATCGAATTATGTTCCATCCAATTACTTCTCCTTCTACGTCAACGTCTGTTGCAATTGTGAAACTGTCTGCTTTTTTTGCAAGTTTTATGATTACGTCCAGATATTTTTTTGAGAATGCTGCGCCTTTCTGGACTTCTGAAGATGGACACCATTCTACATCAAAAATGGGATATGTCCAGCCCTTCTTCTTTTTTACTTCCTTGAGAGAATATAAGTGACCTACTGCTGCTGCAACGACTACGTCTTTGTTGTCAACAGTTACGTCAAAGTATGCAACCTTGTTTTCAACATGCTTTACCGGCTTGCCTTGAGCAATAGCTTCAGCTATTTTCTGGGCTGATTGGGGCTTTTCGGCAATAATGAGTTCGTAGGACATATTTAGAGTTTAAAAGTGGCTTATTTATAAAGATGGTGGAAGGGGGTTCGTAAGCGTTAGGAAGCAATAGAAACAAATGATGCTAAAGAAACTAGAATCAAAATAAGAAGAAATTGAAATTAAGACTTTCTGAACTCAGTATATTGGCGGTTTGCCACTGAATCCCTTTAGATTTAATGTTTGTTTTACAAAGGTCTTCATCCCAATTTACGGTCCATCGCTGAATGAAGGGCAGGGACCGATAAAATGAAAATAAAGAATTATTAAAAAATTATGACTTTCTAAACTCTGTGTACTGGCACTTTCCACAAGCGTCTCTATTTTTGTGTTTGCCCATGAATGTTCCCGGGCCGCATTTAGGACAAGCCTTGTTTTTGCGTTTCAGGGTTTCGCCTGCCACTTCGTAAAGTTTACCTGCACTTGCCATTATTATGCCTCCTTAGCAGGTTCAGCTGCTGCAGCTTCTTCTTTAGGTTTTTCTGTTTTTATTCTTGAAGCGATATGTTCCTGTTCTAATGATGCCATAACTTCTGATTTGTCGTAAACGAGAGCGTAAACTTCGGCAGCTTTTTTACCGAAATGAGGTTTGATTTCATTAATTGAAATGCAGTCTTCTTTAGCTCCCAACTTCTTTGCAACGCTAGCTTTAATTTGAGATCGAGACGGAGTTTCAGCGTCGTATTGAACTCGCATATGAACTAGTTGTCGTTGAAGCAATGGATTAGCTTTTTTTGCAATTATTTCAAGTTCCATGATTATTACCTCACTTTAATAGCGTATTCGCCTTTTACTGTTGCACCGATCTTTTTTGCGATTTCTGATTTCTCTGGATTAAGTACAATGATTCTACCTTTCCAATTTGTAGTAAATTGCTGGCGTTTGCATACAGGACAAGTGTCCGCGTCTACGAACATTCTGCAATGTTTACATACTTTTCGTGCCATTATTCTGCTTTTGCTCCTTCAGTTTTTCCTGAGTCCTGGTCAACCCATTCGGATTTTCCAAGACCTTTCTGACGCATAGTAATTCCAATTTTTGGGTTTGATACATCCTTGAAGGATGCAGCGATTACGCGACCAAGGCAAACATCGCCTATTTTTAATGTTCTGTTTGACTTTTTTCCACTCAATACTTTTTCTTTACTAAATGAAACGAAATCATCCATTGTTTGGGAAACGTGAACCATGCCGTCAATAGGACCCATGTTCAGGAATGCCCCGAAATCTGCAATGTCTTTAACAGTACCGACCACAACTTCCTGCATTTCAGGAACAAAAGTTAATAGTTCACAGGTGCATTGATAGTATGGGGCACCATCGCCCGGAATTATAATACCTTCACCAATTTCATTGATTGCGGAAACGTCAATAACAATTCCAAGATCCTTGGAAATGAATCCTTCAAATTTGCTTTTTGCCTGTGTTAACAGAGCAGATCTTACATCCCGGTCAAACAGGTTTGGCGGGACTCTTATGTGGTCATCTATAAGCATTTTATAAAACATGGCTTTTCCTCTATTAAACCTCAGATTATAACGAAGACGCATGTTTTTAAATTTGTTGCGTCTTCGAATATACTAGAGTACAAACCTTATTAATCATTTTGGTCCTCTAGTATAAGGCAATATACTTCCTTTGTCTAAGGGTTATAACTGGTATATTATTCGATTTGAGTCTCTCTTTAAAAACTTTATCTACGGTGGCCACAGCCATGCCTCCTTTTGCGTGGAGAAAGATTTCTTCATCAGCATATGATCCACCTTTATCTTCCAGAATACTGACTTTATGAGCCTCCATGAGCTGAATGGCTAATTTAGAGGCTGCTTTTTCCTTGCCTGTGCCTTTTTCAGTGATTTTTTTCAGTTCTGAGGCTGATTGATGGGCTACAAATAGGTGGGAAGTAGGGAATTTTTCCTTTAACTGGCCATAGATATCTACATTCATTAAACCGGGAATCATGAGGAAATTGGTATCTAGTATGATGTTCATCCATAGATGGATAGTATTTTGTTTATAAAGGTTGTTTGAAGTGATAAAGGAGAATATTGAGAGTCTCTTCAAAGTGCTAACATTTATAAGAAACTTTAACAGGGATAAGTCTGGTGAAGCAACTTATGACAACAGTGAAGACAATAGACCAAGTTAAAGCAGAAATGAGTAGCCTAGATTCAAGGCTGGTTCAATATTATGATTTTAGGGCAAATGAAAATGGAGTACATATTCGAAGGAATGCGGCACTCATAAGATGTACAAGTACATCATATGGTGGAAATGATGGATTATATGAACTTACACATCTTGTGCCTGAAAGTGGTGCTCAAGTTCGAGATTTGATTCTAAAACAAATGCAAAAGGTAACTCCTCTTGGCTGGCAACCAATTGCAAATGTTATTGCTTTGACTGAATGGACTGCTGTTTATCTCGGTGAAACATCAGCGTTGGACAGAGAGGATTTGTTTGAGTATATACAAGATAATTTTTCAAGAATGATAGATTGTCATAATAGAAAAAAGAAGGAACCTAGTAGACGTGTTCCTAGTCGCGCTTAATTCTTTTTTAAATTATTTTCTTTTTGTTTTGTTTAGGGTACTTTTTTAAAGAGAAGGTAAGACCAAAAGAGTATGAAAAAAGAAGTTTTCTTTTTGATGTTTATGTTTCTATTAATTCCGATTGTAGCCCAGGCGATTTCAATGCCCGTGCTTGCTGTTGGTAAGAATGGAACTGATGAGGAAGGGCAGATTGCAGTCCTGCATTTGACTAGCACACCAGGACCAGGATATGTTTATGTCAGCACTTATCCACTCAGTAAGTATGATACGCAACTTTCTGCAAGCATTGCAAAGGAGATAGCGTGTAGATTCCTGAAAGATCCATGTCATCGTGAATTTATTTACAGACTTGAAACTGAGAGTTCTATTGTGGGCGGACCGAGTGCTGGTGCTGCTATGACTGTGCTCACTGTCGGAGAAATTAAAGGATTGCAACCAAAACAAAATGTTGCAATTACTGGAACAATTAACAGCGGAGGATTTATTGGTCCAGTTGGTGGAGTTAAGGAAAAAGTTGAAGCTGGAATTCAGCAAGGGCTGAAGACAATTCTTATTCCACGCGGAAAAAGGTATGCTGAAAAAGATGTTGATGAAGTTCTTGCGAGTGTACAAAATGAAAGCATGAGTGTACTTACAATTGATCAGGCAAAGAGACTTGATTTGTATAAGTATGGAGAAGATAGAGGAGTTGTTGTACGAGAAGTCAGTACAATTTCTGATGCATTGCCTTATTTTTATGATTATGATTTCAGTGTAGAGACTAAAAACATCAGCATTGATGTTTCATATGTAAATACAATGAAATCTGTAAGTGATTTGATGTGCGATAAAACACAAGCTTACATAAAACAGCTGAATAATGGAACCATACCTGATGAAGATAAACGGATTTTTGAGCAAGTAATGAATTTAAGTAACAGAGCAAACCAAAGTCTCCAATCGGGGCAGCCATATGCTGCAGCTAGTTACTGTTTTGGAGCAAATATACAAGCCAAGACGCTAATATACAATAATGTTAGTTCAGTTGTGCTTAAAGAAAAAATTGATATGATGTTGAATAAAACAGTACCAGTTGAAAAGAATTTTAGATCATTGCAGAATATGCAAACATGGGTCATTGTTAAAGAGAGATACGATGACAGCCAGAAATATGCGAAGGAAGCTGCTGAACTCTATTTGAAATGGAGGCAGAATAAAACTACTTATGCGAAAGTTACATACGCTCTCAGTTATTCTGAGGAGAGATATGATTCAAGCAAGTCATGGTCACTGTTTTACCAAAACAGCACTGGGCAAGGTTTGAACGAATCAGATATGAAAATGTCCTGCTTCAATAAAATGCAAGAAGCGCTTGGACGATATAATTACGCAGGGGTGTATTTCCCTGAATTCCTCGATGGAATAAGTGTTATGTTGGAGGAAACTCAACAGCATTATCAAAATGGAGAATATGTGCAGTGTTTGTTTCAGGCGGCGCTTGCTGAAGCTAAAGTTGATGTTATTTTAAGTGTAATTGGAATGACTAATGAAGAAGTTCCACAGCTTGTTGAAGAAAAGCTGACTTATGTTGAGCAACAGATTGCACAGTTGCCTTATTTCCCTTTGCTCGGATATTCATACTATGAATATGGAAAATCACTGCTTGAAAAAGGTGATTCCATGAGTGCATTGTTGTACGCAGAATACAGTCTTGAACTTACCAATATTGACTTGTACTTACGGGGAAGCCAGGATACAAATAAAGTAATGATTGCTGTAAATCAAGAGAGGCTGGTACCAATATTGTTTTTTGCCTCAGGTTTACTTGTAGGAATTGCAATAGGACTGGTTCATCGCAAGAAACTGAAATGATTAAAAAATGAAAACATTTATTTCTTAGATCATTGAGGCATATATCATGGACTACAACCACATTCTTAGAACAACTGAATATTATGTGCAGAACGAACTTGCAGGAGATTCATCAGGTCATGAGTGGGGTCATATTCAAAGAGTAAGAGGACTTGCACTGAGAATCCATAATGCTGAAGGGGGAGACAGACAAATTGTTGAACTAGCTTCACTATTGCATGATATTAGAGACTGGAAACTAAATGGGGGAGATATTCTTGCAGGACCAAGAGTCGCAACTGAATTTCTTAGTGGTCTTGAAGTTCAAGAAACAATGGTATCGCATGTTGCAGACATAATTACAAATCTGTCATATAAGGGCGCATGCGTTGCAAATACAATTACAACACTTGAAGGGAAAATTGTGCAGGATGCTGACAGGCTTGATGCCATGGGAGCCATAGGTATTGCTCGGTTGTTTATGTACGCCGGACACAGGGGAATTTGCATGCATAACCCAGAGGTTCAACCTGTTATGCATGAAACTGCTGAAGACTATTGCCGCGAAAAGTGGACAGGCATATCTCATTTCTATGAGAAATTGCTTCTTTTGAAGGATCGCATGAACACAAATACAGGAAGAGTGATTGCAACTGAAAGACATACTTTTGTTGCAAACTATCTTCAACAATTTTTGAAAGAATGGGATTACGCAATGCCTCAAAGATAATTTATTTGGGAGCAATAATTTATATATTATCAGTGCAACTCTTACCATATGCGAGACAGACTGCCTGAAATTGTTTTTGGATTTGTGTTTCTGATAATTATTGGATTATTTGTTTATATGCTAAGCGGATTTTTAATGCCTGCATTTCTCGCTACCTTCGTTGCAGTGCTGTTGTATCCGCTAGTACAAAAATTAAATTCTAAGTGGAATGCACCTAGTGTAAATTGCCTTCTGACCTGTATTTTTTTCTTCATTCTGATAATTATTCCTTTTACCCTATTTAGTATTATCCTGGTGCGGCAAAGTTATGATGCTTATGTGTTTCTAAGTGAAAGAGTAGATAGTGAACTGGTTCATCAGCTTGCTGGATGCGTTGAATCAAAATTGGGAATTTGCAATGCATTCGATCATGTTCAGAATGGGAATCTGACAAAAATAGGGGCATCGTTTCAGGAAGCATTTGTTAAACAGGATACTTTCTTTAAAACTGTGCAGGAACTGCTTAAGGGGATATATTCTGTAGTTAAACCAGTATTTGAAACAATAGCACAGTTTGCGCTTGATCTTACTTTCTTTTTCATACTGCTCTTCTTCTTCCTAAAAGATGGGCAGAATATTTCATCATTCGTTATATCGGCTATACCGCTTGCACAGTCGCTTAAGAAAAAAGTGGTTCAACACTTTATAGACGTTACTTATGCAACTGTGTACGGAATGCTTGCAACTTCAGTAATTCAAGGACTAGTTGGTGCGCTAGGAATGTATTTCCTTGGAATTGATAATTCCTTGCTACTCGGTGGGCTCATGATGATTACAGCCCTTATTCCATTTGGGGGTACTGCTTTTGTCTGGTTGCCCGTGGGAATTTTCCAGCTGGCTTCAGGTGAAGTGTGGACAGGAATTGGTGTGCTTGTGTTTGGAATGCTTATTGTTGGAACTATTGATAATTTGTTGAGACCATTTTTGATGGGTGATCAAATTAAATTGCATCCATTACTTATTTTGTTTTCAGTAATTGGAGGACTTGAGACATTTGGAGCAGCCGGCATATTCCTCGGTCCAATGGTTGCAGTACTTCTGCTGACATTTGTTGAATTCTTCAGGATTACATTTAAAAACTCCCTGAATCACTGAATCATCATGGCAGTTCAGGTTGGAGGACAGGCAGTTATTGATGGTGTTATGATGCGCTGCAAGGATAAAGTTGCGGTGGCGCTTTCTAATCCAGATGGAACTATTCAAGTACATCATCTTCCGTTTCAGTCGTGGACTCAGAAGTGGAAGTTGTTTCGTCAGCCCGTGATACGTGGAAGCTTTGTTCTGTTTGAAACAATGATTCTTGGAATGAAGGCACTTACATTGTCTGCAGAGAAGAGTGGTGAGGGGGAGGAAGAACAGTTAAGTAAATGGAGTATAGTTACAACAGTTATTATTTCAATACTTCTTGGAATTGGGCTTTTTATTGTACTTCCTCTAGTGTTGACTGAGTTTGTCTATAATGGGGATGGAGTGTTGTTTAATGTTATTGATGGTGTGTTCAGAGTGATGATGATTGTAGGATATATTGCCGCGATTTCGCTAATGAGTGATATGCAATCTGTGTTCAGGTACCATGGAGCGGAGCATAAAGCTGTTCATTGTTATGAGGCAAAAAAGGAGTTAACTGTCGAGAATGTGAAAACTTTTCCAGTAGAGCATCCCAGATGTGGAACAACTTTTGTTTTTCTGGTTCTTGTTGTTAGTATAATTATGTTTTCAGTGATTACCAATCCTTCCTGGTTTATTAAATTTGGATCAAGATTACTATTGTTGCCAGTTGTTGCTGGAATCTCATTTGAGCTGATTAAATTGGCAGGTACTTATTCTAAAAATAAAGTAATGCTTGCAATCATTTATCCGGGATTGCTTTTTCAAAGATTGACAACACGGACACCAGGAGATAGAGAGATAGAGGTTGCGATTAAAGCTCTGGAGGCTGTTGTGGATGACGCAGAATAGTCAGGCAGAATTGTGGGTGCAAAAGTATAAGCCTTCATCACTTGCTGCTGTCAAAGGACAAGAGAAGGCGGTCGAGCAAATTGTTACATTTCTAAAGCAATTTCCAGGTAAAAAAAGGGCGCTTTTATTGCACGGGCCACCTGGATCAGGGAAGAGTTCAAGTGTTGTAGCTGTGGCTAAGGAATTAGGTTATGAACTGCTCGAGTTTAACGCGTCAGATAAAAGAAATAAAGGAATGGTCGAAGAGCTTGTTGGAAATGCGGCGATGCAGCAATCACTGTTCATGACAAAGAAGTTGATTTTGCTTGATGAAGTTGATGGGGTGTCAGGTAATGATGATAGAGGTGGGCTGGCGGCACTCAAGAAGATACTTGATGTGACACCAACTCCAATTATCATGACTGCTAATGAAGGGGATTCTGATAAATTAAAACCTATTAAAAAAAATGTTGTTGCTGTGGGATTTGAAAAATTGAATTACCTTGTGATTACTGAGATATTAGAGCAAATGCTGAAAGCTGAGAATATTAAATATGATCTTGATGCAGTAAAACAACTAAGTAGACAGGCAGATGGTGATTTGCGGGCGGCTATCAATGATTGTGAAATGATCAGCAGGCATGGAAATAGTATTTCAATGCAAACGTTGCAAATGGTTATGATTCGTGAAAAGGAGGAACCTATTGAAGATGCATTGTTCAAGGTGTTTAAGAACAAAAATGGCCAGATTGCTTCTCAGGCATTTGAACGGGTTCAAGAAGATCCTGATCGCTGTCTTCTGTGGGTTGAGGGAAATATTGCCAAGGAATATTCCGGGAAAGATCTTGCTGAAGGATTTGAGTGGATAGCTGCTGCAGATATATTCAGACGAAGAATAATTCGCCAGCAATACTGGAGATATCTTGCTTATGTCTCGCTCTTTATGAGTGCAGGGGTAGCTGTATCGAAAACTGAAAAGAACCCAAAAATTGTTACCTATTCGGATAATAAAAGATTTCTTTCGCAATGGATTCTGAAACAGAAGTATGCAAAGCGGGATAGCATCGCTGCAAAGCTGAGTGAAACTTTGCATCAACCTAAACGAGAGATCATTAAAGAATGGCCATTTTATGCTCGGATTATGAAGGTCATGGATGATTCTGTTTTAGAGGGTTATGATTTAGATCCCGAAGAAATTGAATGGTTCAGGGAAAAGGGGCAAGCGTAATAGAAACAAGTGTTGCGCGTGTTTCTTAAGCAACAAAGAAAGACTTAAAAAGACAATATATCAAACAAAACTTATGAAATCTAAAGATAGATCACCTGCAGAAAGAGTACAGGAATTTCTAGCTGAAGTAGGTTTTATCTGGGGACCTGAACCTGAGATTTACGGTGGGTTAGCTGGTTTCTATACATATGCTCCACTTGGCAAACAGTTGAAACAAAATGTTGAGCAGACAATCAGACAGTTTTTCATTCGCGAAGAATTCTGGGAAGTAGAGTGTCCTACAATTATGCCCGCTATTGTATGGGAGGCTTCTGGTCACCTTGGAGGATTTTCTGATCCTTTGATATCATGTTCTGGATGTAAATCTACTTTTAGAGTTGATAAGTTAATTGAAGAATTTACAGAGGCAGGTGTTGCTGGTAAATCTCATGCTGAACTTCTTGAAATAATGGTTGAACACAAATTAAAATGTCCTTCTTGTGGAAAGGCGTTTATCATGGAAATTAAGAAGCATAGTTTGATGATGGGTACTACTATTGGAGTGGATACTGAAGCTTACAATCGTCCAGAAACTGCGACGACTACTTATTTGCCGTTCCTTAGATATGTAGATTTCTTCAGAAAAATTTTACCATTTGGAGTATTCCAGATTGGTAAAGCGTACAGAAATGAAATCAGTCCGAGACAGCATGTGACCCGGGGACGGGAATTTACACAAGCGGAAGCGCAACTTTTCCTTTTCAGTGGACAGAAAAAGGAATTTGAGAAATTTTCTCATGTTACTAAAATTAAAGCTCAGTTATGGTCTGAGGGGCTTCAGAAGAAGGGAGATGAACCGATTGAGATAACATTCGGTGATGCTCTGAAGAAAGGAATGTTCAAAAATAAAGCATATGCATGGGGAGTGGCTCAAGCGTGGAAATTGTTTTTGGAGATTGGGATTCCTGCTGAGAAGATGAGATTACGACAGCACCATTCTGATGAAAAGGCATTCTATGCTGATGATGCATGGGATCTTGAAATCAATACTCATTCATTTGGATGGCTTGAGTGTTGCGGAGTGCATGACAGAACAGATTATGATTTGAAACAACACGCACAATTCAGTAAACAAAGACTTGTCGCATTTAATGAAGAAACAAAACAACAGGAAATTCCTCACATTATTGAGATTGCATTTGGAACTGATCGTCCAACATATGCGCTTCTTGATCTTCATCTTGACCATAAAGAAGATGGTGGACGGGTTGTTCATATTCCTGCAAAGCTCGCTCCTGTAAGTTGTGGAATATTCCCATTAATGAATAAGCCTGAGCTTATTTCTATTTCGCAGAAATTGTTCAGAGAGATGTTACAGAATGTTGTGTGTGTGCATGAGCATAGTGGAACTGTGGGTAAAAGATATGCACGAAATGATGAAAAAGGTGTTCCGTTCTGCATTACTGTTGATTATGATAGTATTGAGAAAGGAGATGTGACTATTCGCGATAGGGATACAACAAAGCAAGTACGTGTGAAAATTAAAGATGTTGTTAGTGTAATTAAGAAATTAGTTAACAACGAAATTAAGTTTTCTGATTTGAAGTAATTTATTCCAGAAGCGGACGTATTTTTTCTGAGAATGCAATCTTTAGTAGATCAATAAGATGCGGGTCGTTATATGCATAGACATCAGTAATATTTAGATTGATAATCCTTTTTCTCAAATATAAGCTGGGAAATCTACTGGCTATTTCATGCCTTTGCTCTTCCTCCATAACTACAATCAAGTCAGCATCTTCAATTTGCTTGTTACTTACCGGATTTTCTGAATAAAGGCCAGCATACTCCGTGGAGAATTCTGATGCAAATAGTTCTGCTGCAGTTTTACTCCTGTGTTTTCCCATGTTGCAGATGAAGAGTACTTTCATGATGAAGATTTACTTTCTCAACTTATCAATGTTTTGGACTCTGATCCAGGCAACTGCGTTTCCATATCCAGTTTTATCAATATGAAATGGTTCTATTTGCTTTACGTTTTTTATGAAAATGAGAGAACAATATCTCTTGTCTGCCTTTGCATGTGCCGAAGATTCATCTGCACAAATCTGTTTTCCATATGTTCGGAGAATCCATTTTATCTTTTCCAAAGTAAGATCTGAAAAGAATTCTGTTTTTTCTACCTCTGCCATCGCAGTAACAGGTTCTCCAGATTCTTTGAAATAGATCCTGTCACCGGAATTGATGGTACCATATGGGTCACGCCTAAATCGATACCATCTTGATTCTATTGTTTTTTGACCAGATAATATCTTTTCAAGGATTTTGCCTTTGGATAGGATTGCTAAATGGTCCATGTTACTGAATAATCAATTGAAACCTTTGAATCTTTCGATTCGAGGGATTCAAAAAGAAGCTTTTGAGTCAGAAGAATATAGAAAACGACAACGTTTTAAGAAAATAACAAATCATATTAGAGTCATTAGTTGTCATTTTCTAATTAGTAAAAGACTCGAATTATGCAAAAATAATGTCTTTTACTAATGTTTATAATGGGAAAAAGTTCTTTACTTGTGTGGCCTTTAAATTTTTCAAACAGGAAACAGATTATACATGCGGAGCTGCTGCAATGAGGATGGCGCTGTATAAATTTGGGATTGAGAAGACCGAGCGGCAACTTGGGCGAATGCTTCAAACAAAGAAGAAGGCTGGAACATTGCATAGCGCTTTTGCAAAGATTGCAGAGAAATACAAGCTGGATTATATTGTAGAGAGAAAGACAACTATTGGTCATTTGAAAAAACACAAAAGTGAAGGTTATTTGATTATATTGTGCTTTTATTGTCCGCACAGCAAAGAAGACCACTATGCTGTTCTCAAGAAGATTGATCATTCCAATATCACAATGTATGATCCATGGTGGGGGCCTAATCGAAAAATAAGCCGTTCTTATTTCAGGAGAGTATGGACCAATAGGTATCCCAAACTGAGGGAAAAAAGATGGTTTTTTGCGGTTAAGAAGCCTTAATTAGAGTTATGAAATATTCTTCAAGGTTTTTAATTGAATTTGAACACTGGACCAGCTTCGTGCAAACATTTATAAATATCTAGGGAGAGATGGGAATTATGAAACTTGCAGAGCTTAAAGGTGGACAAGGAAAAGTAGACCTCGTCGTAGAGGTAATTGAGAAAGGAGATATCCGGGAATTTTCCAAATTTGGATCAGTCGGACGCGTGTGTAATGCAGTTGTTAAAGACGATTCTGGGCAAATGAAGCTAACTCTTTGGAATGATGATATTGAGAAAATCAATGTCGGCAAG
>CAZNVD010000029.1:0-14299 GCA_964576505.1 uncultured Methanosarcinales archaeon | reverse complement strand
CAGTTGCAAGGACTTCGTTTCTAATGGCCTGGGTAATTTCCTTGCCACGAGCCTTTAAATATTTTGCTTTCTGCTGATTGTAATCAAAGGTTCCTGTTTTTGCACCGATAAATTTTATGCATAATTCTAACTGATCCAGCAATGTAGACATGATTTTTCAGGTAGTGCAGTAGTTTAAAAAATAAGTGCATGGAGCGTTTCTTTATATTCAGGCAACGGCATCAGGCAGTAGTAAAATAGTCTGGCGTCGGACAAAAGATATAAAAAATGCAAAAACCCGAATAAAAATATAGAAATGGACAAATACAACGCCTTTTTAATGATCTCCGCCGGACTTGGAGTTCTTGGATCTTTATTTGTACTTACTAATTCATTTGCAGGATCACTGATTATATCTGGCTTGCTGTTGATTGTGCTTACCGCACTTTGGGTGAGCTCAGCGATATTATATGTTCTACCACAGTTTGCTCCACAAAGATCGCTTTTTGATGCTGTAGAGCAAATTCTTTTGGAAAACCGAAAACATTCTCTGAAAGGAAGAAAAGAAAATGTAGTGTTTATAGAAAAGCCTATTCAATCTGGTTCAAATCATGAAGTTAAAAAGGATGTTAAAGCTGCAAAGGCTGAAAAGGGAAATGATCTTGATGCTGATGAGTCAATCATGTTTTCAATCATTTCAAAGTCAGATAAGAAAGAAATGCTTCAAAAGGATCTTAGCAGAGCAGCTGAATTCTCAAAAGCTAAAGTTACCCGTGTACTTGACCGGCTTGTAAAAAAAGGACTTGTTGAAAGAAAAACATTCGGGAAAACGAATAAGGTAAAAGTTCTTTAGTTTTGTTAGATAATTCTTGGTTGTTAATTATTAGTTGTTAGTTATTTAATTAATAATGTAATAAATTAATAGTTGTTGTTAGAAATATTATTTAATTCTCATACAAATATTTGGGTTTAACTGCATTTGCGCTTTGACGACGGGCATCAAAGAATCTGGTTCCAATGTAACTTAGGGTGAATGCCGCAAATACTAAGAATACAGACCATTCACCATTAAACAAACAATATAGTAAGGGGCCGACAGCGAAATACCAGCCTGATTGCGAGAACTTTGTAACAAATTCTTCTGCTTGATAATTTTTAGTTAACCAGTCTTCAAGCAAGCCAAATACTATGAATACGAATAAAAAAGTGAATAATAATGCAGGTGCTACAGGAATAAAGAAGGTGGTTGCACAAATTATTGCAATGGCTAATGCATTATTAGTGTAGGCTGCAAAACCGCGGATTAAGAATGCCAGGGCAAGGGCTGCAACAATGTTTCCCACTGTGTTGTTTGACAAAATAAGAAGGCTGCCAAATGCTCCCCAGAGGATTCCGAAAAGGAGTGAGCTGGTTTCAAACCATTGATTTCCTTTTTTATTTAGAGATTGACTGAGCACGAAAGTGATTCCAAAAAGGATTGAAAAAATGAGAACAACAGGGACGGGAAAAATAAATGCCATAAGGTTGAGTAATTGTCAGAATTAAAAAACATATTGGTTAGTAGCATAAAAATTACAAAAAATAGAAAAAATTATCAATAAGGACGCACAATATGCCTGAGCGGGATTCCAGCGTCATCCAGATCATCCCCACCCATTTCATCCTCCATCCAAGGAGTGGTTCCTAAAGGTGGATGATTGTTAGGATTGGAATCATCTCTATTTTGTAATCGAAATTCTAGTGACGAATGCTGAATTGGACTGGATGGAATTAGATGAAGAAGTTCTGCATTTACCAATTCTTGAAACAAATTTGGATCTGCCACCCACAACTGAGATTTTGTCATTCCCACATAACTCACCAAATAAGATTCCAGTAGTCTAAATTTAGATCTCTTGGTTGGCTTGCTTTTGATTTCTCCAGGAACTTGATCAAGAAGTCCTTTTCGACGTAACTCATGATATAGTTGGCGATTTTCTTTGCACAATTGTGACTTTGTCAAACCATTGTGATGCTCATGATAATGTCCTAATGGATCTTGGGACCACTCATTCAAAGGAATTTGTTCCAACAGCCCACGCCTAGTTAGAATATATACAAAAGAGCTATCCAATTTTTTCAGCTGAGTTCTATAAATTCCAGGATAATTATCTCGATAGTACTTTAAAGCATCTATCTGTGACCAGTCTCTTACTTTCTTGTAGGGTATTTTTGATGGTGAACCCATTTTTTGTTTTCCTTTCATTTTATGATTTGTCAAATATTTTAATTTTTAAGTCTTCTGCTTGTATCTTCCTCTTAATTCGACTGCCTTCAATCTATGAATAATATCTTTTGCGTGCTCTGCAACTTCAGAGTAGCCTTCGATGAATGCAGCAAAGGCTTTTTTCCAGAACAAATGGTGCCTTGCTTCCATTGATTCTCGCAGCACGTGGAGATCAACTGCTTTGTCTTCCACTCTGTCAGATTGATAACTTAAACCAAAATCTATCAAATAAGGTTTTGATTTTGATACAACCATATTTGAAGTTGTAAGATCACCGTGAATAATATGTTTGTTATGAACTTTGGCGACGATTTTGCCGATTTCAGACATTATTTGCTGATAATTCTGGGCAGACAACATTAGTGCACAAGGCTCTCCGTCAATATAAGACATTTCCAAGGCACAAGCATCTTCATCTATCCCAATAACTTTGGGAGAAAATCCTTCAGGTGCAAGTTGTTCAAGAACTTTGACTTCTCGTCTCAGCTGGTGCTTTCGCATCTTTAGATCCAAAGTAGGATGGCGATATCCTTTAGGCAAACGGATTTTTGTGACAGTGTTATCCCGAAGATAAATCACAGCCTCTGCGCCCTGCGCAAGAATTGTTTTACTCTTTTGGTTTTGATTAAGTTTCATTTAGAAAGGCCAATGTGGAGAATCTGGAATTGCCGAACAGGGTGGATTTTATCAAATTCACTCTTTAATGCATTCTGAATTCTGAAATTGAATACTTCTGAAAGAAGGTCAACAAAATTATGCTGAGCTGCATAAGCTTTAATCGCTTCACGTTGTTTGTGGTGAAGAGCAGCAGCAACTGAGCCTGAGACCTGATTCAAAGTGATAATAAGCGGTTTTACACGGGCTTTTTTGCCGTCTTTAGTGTGAACTAAAAAAGAATCCTGAATTTTGGAAATTCCTTTTCTTACAAGTTTAGAAACATATGATTTTTCAAGGCTAAGAGCTTCGATTTCGGTTTTGGCTTTTTCGCCTTCAAATTTAGTAAGTCGGAGAGTTACAAGCAAATTCTGCTTTTTGATATTGCTTGTTAGATTACCAACACTTACGACAACAGTTGTTCCAAGCATTTTGTCAACATCTTTAGCGAAGGTTTCTCCAACTTTCTTTTCGTTGAATTGCTTAGGGGCCATAATGTCTACCCACTTAGCTTTCTTCCATCGGATGCCGGTGCTTTCTACTGCTGTTGCCATTATAGAACTTGATGCATATTGGCTATTTATAAAGGTTTCGAGTGAGATACAGTGCCATTAGAGTTCAGAATTCGATTTATTTCATTTAAGCAGATAGTATTTCCAGGCTTTAAGTCAGGTGTCTTAAAAAGGCCATTGTCGGCAAAAGCCAAGAAACCAATAATCGTGCTTTTGCTTGCCTCTCTGGCCATCCAGCCGAACTGCAAATACTGGACTTGATATGCGTTCAGAGTCTGCTCAAACATCTTGTTAATAGGGATGCTGAGAACCGGCTTTTTCAAATACAAAGCTTCAGATAACAGTGAGTAACCGCCATTAGAAATCAACGCCTTGCACGAAGCTAAATCTGAAAAAAATGCATCCTCATTGAACTTTTTAAAGGTGCAATTGCCTTCTTTCTTTTCCTTTTCAAAACCATAGATAACAAATTTCTCATCTGGGACCTGAAGTAATGCTTGAAGAAGTTTCTTATTGGTCCGAGAAGTTTGATACACTAATATGTGAGACCCTTTGGTTGGCTTGAGGGAAATTATCTTTTTTCTCAAGATTGGACCGCATAGAACGGTGCGCTTGCCTTTCACAGGAGGGAAGAAGAAAGATGTAATACAATAGGCTTTAGCACTGGGAACAATAAGCTTGCAAACCACAAGCGTTCTGAACCGTGACCACCAGTCAATTGAGGAATAAGAAGCAAGTGTTTTGACAACTGCATGTTCATTGTCAATACTCAACACAGGGCTTCTCGATAACCAGCCAAGCCATGCTGATTGGAAATGAAAATCAGTAATGATCAGATCGGGGCGGATCCTTTTGATTAGCCAAAATGTTCGCCATAGTGAACCTATTATTCCTGGCAGCTTCTTTACATTAATAAAAGCTGTTTCAATATTGACAATTGAATTATTTAGGTATGCAAGGCGCAACGAAGGGCAGTGATGAATGTTCTTGAAATGTTTAGAAAGATAAGTGTTTGCCTTTCCTCCAGCCAGAATGTGAACTTCGTGATGCTGAGTGAGATCATCCAGAAGAGCCTTGCTTCGAGTTGCATGACCAAATCCTTCGCCCGCGACTCCATACAAAATAACTGCCATGGAGTCAGAACTAATCTTTCAGTTATAAAAATATTTAATTTTTTTTACTTTCTAATCATTTCAAGGAACATTGCAGCCCAAAGCATGCAGCAGTCAGAATGATAGAAAAATGAACAATACAAAGAACCATTGTTGTTCAGAACTTCAGGCATTGTTTTGTGGCGGGCGATGATGGCTGACCATGAACGTATTGATTTAATAACATCAGGGCGAGAAGATTCATAAAAGGTTTTCATGTACAGACCTCCAAGATGAGCCCAAGTTGTTGTGCCTTCGTAGTTTGGTGCAAACCAAGATAAATAGAATTTTTGTGATTGATAATTTCGGGAGGTATATTTCATTGGTCTCGGGAAGTCGAGTTTTTTAGCTGTCATTGTTTCACAGACATCCATTTGGATGCCAGAATCTGTAATAACTCCTGTCCAGAATGGGAATATTTGTGCATCAGATGAAACAATTCTGCTTTTTGTGATGTCCTCGAAAAAGAATGAGCCATTCCAGAAATTTTTTATGATTAATTCAGGGTAATTCACAGAGTGGAATGGATTGCGTAAATTAAGAGATTTAAGATCCATGGCAAGCATTGCAGCCATACAGTTTGCATAGCATGAACTGTTTCTTTTGTAATGATCTTTTATTTCAGAGAATGGCTTGTTTCTCACGAGTCCAGTTTTTGGATTGATGCATTTTTTGTAGTAATGCATGATTTCACGATTTAGAAAATGTTGATGTTTTCGAATCAGATCTGTCATGTTGGCTATCTTCAGGGATCTGATCAAACTTGGGACACTGTCTACACCATAGGCAGGAACATCAAAGCATTTGCCTGATGATGAAATAGTTGTGGTAATGTGGCCGTGCTTTCTGAATCGGGCCATGGCATATTTCAAGGTAAGCTCGACCTTTTCACGATGGCCCAAGTCAATTAGTGATTGAACAACCCAACTGAAATCACGAGTCCAGAATTCAGAGAAATGTCCTGATGATGTTCGGAAATATTTTCGTTTAGGATCCCAGCATTTTTTGATTACTTGAGAACATATTTGATCAGGGTTTCCTTTGAAACGCGGGTGTCCAAGGATTTTCCAAAGCCATGAGCGGCAAAACATAGAAATGCCTTTGTAGATAAGTATGCCATTAATCACTGTGTAAATCCCCAACTGTAATATTGTCCACTCGCTCATCATTTATAAATATTTATGTTGCAAGTGAAACAAAATGAAACGATTGAAACAGAGAATCTCAGCATAGACCTTTTAAAGATGAGGATTTTTTGATGGCTGTTTATGGACCGGTAGTTCAGTATGGAAGAACGACAGCCTCCTAAGTTGTAGGTCGAGGGTTCAAATCCCTTCCGGTCCGTTGAGCGAATTACTAGTGAGGAACGGAAGGTCAGGGACCAAGATATTTATCAGCAAGTCACTATACCTTCCGGTCTGTTATTGTTTCCAAAAGAACCTTGTAACGATTGCAACAAAGAATTCAAGTTTAGTTTACGGAAAATAAAATTATATGTGCCTGCCAGCATCTTTGAGAGCTGCAATGGCTTCGTGCATGCTTTTATATCGATTTGCAGGATTGCGGTCAAACATCTGCTGTAGAACCTGACTCAATCTACGATAGCCTCTTTTCAAATCATTTTGCACATTACCATACCAGTCAGGGTATGTTATAATGAGGAAGGTATCTGTTGAATTATTTTTTGCTCTTTCATCAATTTTCTGATCAGGTTGAGGGGTTGTCTCCTTTTTTTCTTTTACTGATTCAATTTCAGAATGAGCTGATTTGAACTGCTGGTGGATCTTCAGAACACTGTTGATGGCATCTGAAAATGGATGCTGGCCAAACAAAATTTCATAAGCAGTAAGTCCAAATGCACACTGATCAAGTGTAGTGTGGTTAGCTCCATTACCGGATTTGTATCTTAGACTCAGAAGCTCTGGCGCAGAGTAGAGAATACTTCCTTCAAATACCTGATCACATTCTTGTTCTGATCGCGTTCTTCCATCATAAATTGAGCATGAGCTGGAGAAGTCACATATATTTGCCTTGTAATCTTTGTCCAACAGAATGTTGGCAGGTTTAATGTCACGGTGAAGGATTCCTTGCGAGTGCATGTACAGCACAGCTTCGGCTGCTTCAACTACAATGCTGAATTTTTGATCCCATGACAAATCCCTGGCGAACCTGTCAAGGCGGGAAGTGTTAATAGCCATTCGAGGAAGTTTAGCGTAAGGTACATTTACTCCACCATAATTTACTGATCCATCTTCGAGCAGGGGAATAATGTGGTGGTGATTAAGTCGTTTGTGGATTGAAATTTCCCATAGCAGAGACGTGATGTTGTCCTGACGATTTTCAGGATTATCTATGATCGGAATCTTAAGCACATAAGAATTACCTTCTTGAGTATAGCAGAAGACTGTAGATCTGCCTCCTCTTTCAAGATCAATTAGATCTGGAATATCGTAAATATCCTGATCTTTTTCAGTAGCAGAGTTTTCATCGGGTGAACAGTTAGCAGAAGCAATATTAGTATCTGGTTCTGCTTCAATTAGTGTATCAAGATCGCTATAAATCATATTCTTCAAACCCTGGAAGGTTTGTCGGTCACCAACTTATAAACTTTGCTAGAGAAAGAAAAAAAAATGTTGAAAAAAAGAATTATTAAAAAATAAAAAAACTATTTGACCATGATTCCACCATAATATGGAACCGGGTATGGATAGACTTCTTCCTGGTACTTCAGGTCAACTGAAGCAACTTTGTCAAAGGATCCAATTTCATTGCCTTGAACAAATGAGTTTGAAACGGTGAACAAGGTGTCTCCAATGTATAAAGATCGCTTTATTGCAGTTGGAGCGTCGTACCAGTATTCATCGCTTGCTTTGCCGTGACTGATTTTTGCTAATTCAGACACGCCTTTCTCAGCAGTTACTTTGAATACATAGGCTCCTTGCCAGACATCATTGCGGAAGTATCCGCGCTGGTCATCATATACTCTGCCTGTGACTTCTCTGATTGGTAATACAATCAAATTATTTCTTGCGTCATACAGGAATGCTTTGTGATCGTATAGTGCGTCAGAGTCAGACCCAGCTTCCCCTATTTCCAAGGAATTAACTGGCTTTGGACTCTTTACATCAGATACATCGAATAAAGCAATCTTGACTCCACCTGTTGAAACTCCACCCCATTCATTGGCTTCAGTTTCTTTGCCAATTCCAAGAATGTGGTTTTCATCAATTGGATGCAAGTAATCTGAGTATCCTGGAATCTTGAGCGATCCAAGGATTGCAGGAGATTCTGGTTTTGAAAGGTCGATGATGAACAGAGGGTCAATGTTTTTGAAAGTGACCATGTACAGTTTGTCGCCCATGAACCTTGTTGAATATATTCTTTCCTCAGGAGCAATGTCTTCCAATTTACCAATTGTCTTCATGTCTGAGTCTAAAACAAAGACGTTGTTATACATAGTGGAGTCTTGCGCAGTCCACACGTATACTGTTGTAGCAACCCTTAGATTGCCGTTGTGTTCGTCCATTGCAAATTGATCCAATAATGAACCAGAGACTTCGCCACGAGCTCCATAGTTAATTTCTCCATTTTCAATTGAGATTTTATGTATGACTGTCTTGCGACGTTCTTTGTCAAGTTCAAATTCATATTTCTGGACAGCTTCATCGATTTTTGTCACAACTGCCTGCTTTTCTTCTTCAGACATTGCGTTGTACATATTTTCAATAATTAATGAGACTTCAGACCATTGTTCTTCCGGATTCTTTGAGGAGTCAGCCAAGACTGATGATACTTTCTGGCCTACTTCTTCAGGAAGCAATGGCAGAATTACTTCAAAGAATCTATCTTTTGCGTAGTCTTCGTGGTATCTGTACGGAATCTGCTTTGGGAACGAAATATACATGTTGTCATGCGAAACGTAAATTGTGCTTGACCAACCTAACATGAATGTTTTTGCATCGAGGTCGCCGGTGTTCAAGTTGAATGATGCAATTGTGTTGAAGTTGTAACCAGGTTCAACAATGTCGAAATAGTAAACATCAGGATTCATAATACGGGAATCGCCAATCTTAATTTCAGGCATTGCAAGGCGAGGACCATACCAGTTTGTTCCTTCCTGAGCAATCAGATATACATTGTCTTCAATCATTCGTGATTCTAAATAGTTACCAGTTACTTCAAATGATTTAGATTCTTTTGGATTAACTCGATCGCTAATGTCATAGACTACAATCTTTGTGACGGATCGGTAATATGGACGTGGTACGAAATCAAATGGATAGATTTTGAGTGTTTGTTTTGAATCATCCATAAATACAATCAGTTGATCACCATTAACGTAGATGTTTCTTGGGTAACCTTTGAATTCGATTTCTGAGACTAATTCTGCAGAAGATGCTGGATTTGCTTTTACAATTTTTAGCTTTTGCTGTGAAAGTACGTAAATGAACTCACCGTCATTTTTAACAAAGTCAGCTTCGTCAACACCCGAAACCTGAACATTAGTGCCTGAGAAATCGCCAGCGATTCCTGCACTTGGTGCAGCACTCTTTGTCATGCTTGAATCCATTGCAGATTCCATCATGCCACCGCGCATCATGGTTGGATAACCACCATAGTATTGTCCTGACAAGGACTGTTGATCTTTCAAGTATGATTCTAATTGATCTGCAGTGGAGAACTTTTTGAGTTCTTCAGCACTAATGTCTTTTGAAGTTTTCGGAGTTATCACATCAGGCTGCCTGATGATTTCAGTGCATGCTGATGCAAATAAAAGTAAAACAAGTATTAATGATATGGTAGTTAGGTTTTTGTGTGTCATGTTGAAAGGAGTAAATGAGAGTTTAAATACTTGTTGATTTTATTTTTTATTTTATTTTATTTTATTTTTTATTTTATTTTATTTTTAGTTGTATGTTCAGCGTTTTGTTCTGTGATCTTTATTTTTTTTGTTAAATTCATCTATCGATTCCTGTAATATTCTTTTTGCAGAATCTGAGACGATTGCACCTGAAAATAGATCTTCATATACTCGATCAGTAATGCACCGCATTCCTATTATTTTGTATAAAAGCTGTGGAAAACCTCCTTCATTTACGTTCACGCCTATTTTAAGCTCAGCCTTTTGGAATTCTAATCTTACTTGGGGTGGCACATGTTGTGCATCTCCAAAGTACATAATTTCGCCTGTTGAAGAACTCAGATAAAATTCAACATCGATAAAGCTTCCATGCTCAGGAATGTCAGGAGGACAAGGATACATTGTTCCTCTGAACAGTTGGCGAAGAAGGCCACCTTGATTTTGGGAAGCCATTAATTGCAAATTCTTTTCAAGGTATTGAGAATTTTCCATTGTGTTCTTGAATTGCCAGAAATATAAAAACCCTACCAAACTTCGAGCAAGCCCGTCGTATGGTAGGGAAAAAGAGGTGATAGATGAGCGCATGATGTATGCTGACATTTGCGAATATCGGTTATATTGTAGGTTTTGTTAGCCAGTGTAAGGCAAACCGTATTCAGTAAATTTTCCCCACTTGTTCACCCCAGTAAGTATAAAACCCCTACTTCCGCCGAAGCGAAAGTAAGGGAAAAAGAGGTGATGTTTTAGTGCTACTCAAGAGTTACAGATTCTAATATTTAAATGTTTTGGTAAGTTGTTATTGGCAAGTAGTGTTAAATTTACTGATTTTAAAAAAACAAGAAAAGTAAAGAATAACAACGAGACAACTCGTTAAAGGGCAGTTCTCAAAATATTAACGCATTGATCAATTTCCCTTTTTCTTACATCTAAAGGAGGAATGAAACGGATGCTTGTCCAACCTGCACCTGCGACTAGCAGGCCTTTTCTTCTGCACTTTTCTAAAACTGCATCGCGGAGAGCAGGAGTTTTTAGTTCAATGGCAAGCATTAATCCAATACCTCGCGCTTCAACAACAGATTTTTTTGATTCAAGCTCTTTGAGTTGCTTCAAGAAATATGACCCCATCTTCGATGCATTAGACAATAGCTTTTGTTTCTCAATGATCTCGATTGTTTTGTAGCCCATGGCTGTTGACAGTGGATTGCCTTCACCAAATGTTGAACCAATGCGACCGTCATCTTTTGGCAGAAATTCTTTTGTTGCAATTGTTGCACCGATTCTGAGAGCTTTAGCTGCTGCCATAAGTTGTGGTCTGATTCCAAAGTGTTCACATGCCCACCATTTTCCAGTTCTACCCATGCCGCTTTGGACTTCGTCGCAAATGAGAGGAATATCATGGGTTTTTGAAATATTACCCAGGCTTTTCATGAATTCTTTTGATGGAATTCTGTAGCCGCCTTCGCCTTGAACTGGTTCTACTATAATATAGGAGATTTCATCAGGACTGTGCAATCCTGTTCTTTTGTCCAATAATTTTTCGAGTGCGAATAAATCGTCGTGGCTCGAGCCAGGAGTTCCATATGGAAGACGGACTATGTTTGGAATTGAAGGATACCATTCTTTGTGGTGAATTTTGCTGTGTGTTAATGAGAGTGCTCCAAGAGTTCTTCCATGAAAAGCATGATCAAATGAAATTCCTAACCCCCGGTTTTTTCTATTGAGGTATGAGAGCTTTATTGAATTTTCAATTGCTTCGGCACCAGAGTTGGTGAAGAACGAACCGTGAAGCCCGAGGTGTTTTACAATGCTGTGCACTTTTTTATGCAGGTGTGCAGGGGTTGGCCAATCTAAATCAGTTGTTGGTCCCCATCCGCAAATGTAGTCAGTGCCAGCATATCGCATTGGGTCCATTAATGGCGCGTCCTTCAGAAATTCAGTCATGTCTGGATTGTTGTAACCGAACGGCGCTGCGCCGACGTGGGATACAAAGTCCAAGTAGATGTTGCGGTCAACATCAGTAAAATAAGGGCCAACAGCGGGAGCACGTCTGTCAAGTACTATTTTGAAGTACGTGGAACGTGCTCCAAAATGGAGATGGAAAGACGTCCATTGTTTCGTTGCCGGCCCTTCTGGTTTAGTGACAAGAGGGAAACATGATTCGCGATTTTTTATTTGCCCCATTCTATCCCCTGCGCTTTCTGGATGTGTCCAGAATAATCTGTTGAGACAACTTTCATTTCTGAATAAGTATCAATGGCACCACCCATTCCTCCTGCTTCCCTGTGTCCGTTGCCTGTGCTTTTGACTCCCCCAAATGGAGTTTGAATTTCTGCTCCAATTGTTGAAGTGTTGATGTAAATGAGTCCAGTTTCCAAATCTCGACTTGCAGTGTGAGCATTGTTTATGTTTTTTGTAAAAATACTTGCACTTAATCCGTAGTCAACTGAATTTGCCCACTCAATTGCCTGATCAAAATTTTTTGCTTTCATCAATGATACTACTGGACCGAATATTTCCTCTCGTGCTACTCTGTGATGAGGCTTTACAGAATCGTAAATTGTGGGAGCGGCGTAGAATCCTTTTTTATAGATGCCATCAGAAAGAGTATGACCACCAACAAGACAAGATACTTTGTCTTTGTGTGCTGCTATGTCAAAGTAACCTGCAACTTTTTTTAGCTGCTCCTCATTAATTAATGGACCAATCTGAGTTCCTTTTGTAAGGCCCGGGCCTATTTTTAATTTCTTAACTGCAGCAACAAATTTTTTCCTGAATTCATTGTAAACTTTCTGATGAACAATGACGCGAGAACCTGCAGTGCATCTTTGTCCGCTAGTTCCAAAACCAGCCCAGAGGCAACCGTCGACAGCCAAATCTATGTCAGCAAATTCATCAACTACGATAACATTTTTTCCACCCATTTCCAGAGAGTGTTTCTTCAATGTCTTTCCGCAAAATTCCCCAATCTTTTTTCCAGCGACTGTTGATCCAGTAAATGAAATTGCATTTACATAAGAATGTTCAATGATAGCTGTGCCTGCCTCACTCCCGGTCCCCAAAATCAAATTTAGAACACCTGGGGGAATACCGACTTCATCAAAGATTTTTACGAGTTCGGCTCCGCAACATGGAGTGTATTGAGATGGTTTGAATACAACAGTGTTTCCGCAAACAAGCGCAGGGAATATTTTCCAGGCCGGGATTGCAATTGGAAAATTCCAAGGAGTGATGAGACCAAAAACTCCCACTGGTTGCCGGATGGTTTTGATATCTTTATTTCTCAGTTCTGATGGAGTTGTTTCCCCATGCAATCTTCGGCCTTCACCAGCCATATAAATTCCAAGATCGATTGCTTCTTGAACATCTCCAGCAGCTTCCGCAGGAACTTTGCCCATCTCCCTCACCATGAGTTTTGTGAGGCGGGATTTTTCTTTTTTCAGTCTTAGTGCGGCTTCAAGAAGTAAATCAGCTCTTGACGGTGCGGGAACAAGCCTCCATTTTCTGAATGCATTTTTTGCTGCAGTTGCTGCTGCTGCAACATCAGATTTGTTTGACAAAGAACAAATACCAACAACTTCATGTTTGTTTGCAGGATTTATACTTTTGAATGTACGGCGGGATTTTGAGTCTATCCATTTTCCATTAATGTAGTTCTTATATCCAACAGACATGGTGCCACCTACAATGTATTCAACTTTTGCTCTATTGCCGAAAGATCGGATTCAAGTCGAGCAATGTCAGCTGAGTGCAAACTTGTACGAGCAGGCGCAGAAGATGGGACAGAATATGGAGAATATGCACCCTGACGGGAAGGTGCTATTTCTTCACGAAGACGAGTCTTTGGTACATTGCGTTTCAAAGAATCAATTAATCGTTCTAGTTCATTCAAGCGTGTGGATAGCTGAAGCATTAAGGTTGTCTTTTGCTCACGAATTAATTTCAGCTGTTCATAGGATCTCAATTGTAAAACAATTTCACGGGTGGATTCGAGAATAGAGCGACGAGTGTCGCGTGCATTTTGAACACCTACAAAAAATAATTCATCTTTGGTATCTTTTTCCATGGTAATTTACGGCGCAATGTTACAATATTTTACAGTGCTTCTGGTTCGAACAAACTTTTGTCTATAAACTCAACTTTACGTTGAATTGCAGCAACTCCCTGTTCCCATCTTTCCAATTCAGCATCTTCACGATTACGCAAGTCCTGAATTTTGGCGACAAGTTCATGAGCCTCAGCAATTTTTGTTTTTACCATATTAACCACATCAAGTACTTCACGGTACTCGTCAATGCGGACAAAAATCGGCATATCTTTTTCCATTTTTCTTATAACCCCTTTGTTTCAAAAATTGTTTTATCGATGAAAAGGAATTTTCTTTGCAAGTCTTCCATTGCAGATTGCCAGGCTTGAAGTGATGAATCCTGTTCCATCCTAATTGCGTCAAGTGTTTTCATATTATCTCCACACACCTGCGCATCTGTTTCAATTGTGGTTAGGTGACCAAGTACTTTTTTGAAATTTGAAACTCGCATAAACATAGGACCACTAGGAAGAGATCGGTGAGGCTGGTATGCTGATTCATAAAGCACCTTATCAGGTTCCTGTGAAAAGGATGATTCCCTTGATCGTGAAATAGGTTTGGAAAGAGGGAAGTCGGGCAAATCTTCTGGCACACTTTCGCCTTGTGATTGATATGATGGAAATTCTGGCTCTGTTTCGCGAGGATTAGGTTCTGGCTGCCATGATTGTTCAGGAGTTGAGTCAGCACTTGTGCTATCAGTATTGTCAGAGAATGCAGGAATATTTGGCATTAAGTCCTGGTCAGAAAGTGAAATGTCTGGCTCAGAGCCATGAGAGATAATTTCAGGCTCTT
>CAZNVD010000028.1:0-16435 GCA_964576505.1 uncultured Methanosarcinales archaeon | reverse complement strand
CAATCAAATTCTGTTCTGTCACATTGACGATTTTTGCAATCATCAAATCGCCGATTGCGAACCACTTTGACAGAGCTTCTCCTCTTGGGATGTATTCTGTTGTAGCTTCGCCGAGGCTTAACATTGCAGGGTATGCAGTGTTTGTATCAACACGCCAGCCTGACATTGAAATGTCAAACACTTCAACAATTATTCGGTCACCAATCTTAGGTTGGTAGACTCCTGATAGAGCTATCAATTGAATAACTCTGCCGTCAACTTGTACCAAGCCAACTCGTGATGAGATAACGTGGTCGCCTTCTCTAAAGGCATTTTCGCCTGGTATGTAGTCCAAGCCTGTTGCTAGAATTTCGCCTGGAACTACGATGTCTTTACTCTGTACATGTAATGTCATATGTGTTCACCTATATTCGTTGTATTTCTACTTTACCGTGAGTCAAGGACTGCAAAGCAGCTATTAATTCTGGGCCGTCTGCTCCTTCGACTTTGGTTGTAAATATCCATTCTCCCTGTGCTCCATATTCTTCTGAAACGATTTCACCATGTTTTCTTACCGGTTGCTGAACTTTTCCAATATCAGTTGCTGCAACAGTAATGCGATACATGACTGCTTCAAAACTTATTGGAATGATTGGTTTCAGTTTCTTAATAATGTCAGGCATCTGATGTGAAACAGTCTGAAATTCACTAATGTGAACTTTGGCCTGTGCCATTGCAAGTCTGATTCGTTCAGGTGGATGAGGGAGTTTTGTTGTAGGGTCAATTGCTTTTCTTGCAATTTCTGCAACTATCTGTTTTTCTTTTTGTTGTCGGATTTTTTCTCTGTGCTCCTGAGTGAGCTGAATATGTCCTTCTTTGATTATTACTTTAGCTACTTCAAGTGTATCTTTTGTACCAAAGATGTCTTTCATTCTATTTTCAGATGCGTGTGATCCTGACTGACTGTCAGAGAATACATCCTGACTTACGAGAATATCTGTAATGTCGACGTTTGCACCTTCCTTGAAAGCTACTGCTTTGTCACAGTCAATTATAACTTCAAATCGCTCGCCACCCTTTTCAAGTATAGCGAGGTTGAGCTTCAAATGCTCCTTTGGTTTCTGGTATTGCATTCCTTCTGGCATGTTTATCTACTTCTCAAATTTTTTTAATTGTGATCCTTCCAATCTAACGAAGATAGGTTTCTCGGCTGCTTTAATGTAGGCAGCTTCAACTCTGTCCAAATTGTAATTTGTGCCAAGCACTTTTTTCAATGCTTTAAGACCAAGCTTAATTCCGTCGTCAACTGAAATGTTTTGCTTGTATTCGTTGTTCAATACTTCAGTTGCGTCAACTTCGCCTTCTCCTATTGCAGTTGCGTAATACTTGAAGTAAATGCCTGATGGTTCGGTTACGTATAAGCACGGGCCGCCTTCATCAATGCCTGCGAAAATTAAAGAGACACCGAATGGTCTTAATCCACCTGATTGAGTGCACATCTGTTTTATGTCTGAGACATCTCTGACAACTGTGATGACATCAATTGGTTGATCGTAAGAAACTTTATTTTGTTGTGCCCGGATTTGAGCTCTGTCAACTAATAATCTTGCGTCTGATGCCAGACCTGCGAATGCAGCAGCCATGTGATCATCAATTTTGTAAATCTTTTCAACGCCTTCAGGAACCATTAATTTGTCCATGATTCTTTTATCTGCGACGATAAGGACTCCATCTTTACAGACCATGCCAATCATGGTAGTTCCTTGTCGGACTGTTTTTTTTGCGTATTCTACTTGAAGCAAGCGACCATCTGGGCTGAACATTGTAATTGCCCGGTCATATCCCATTACTTGATGCGATCCAAATTTCATTCTTTTTCACCTATGCTTTATGCTTTATTTATCATACCTGATGCTTTTACTGATCGGATAATTATTTGAGTATTATTTATTGAATTCATAAGAGAGAATGTGGCTCTTAAATGGTCTAAGTAGCCACGGTTTACTCTGAAAATGCCTTCCTGGGATGAATGATTCCATTTATTTGCCACAGGTGTTAATCCGGCTTTGGCTGCGCCTAATTTGCCTATTAAAGATTGTAATTCTGCCTCTACTGAAGTGCTTACAGCTTCAAATGAGAATTTTCTTGCTGCCTTTACTTGAAATCGCAAATAGCGTTTCTTTTCCCGTAATGATGGTTTTAACGGCTTCGTGCCAATCAACGTAATCACCTTAATCTGGTGTTTCTGTAGAAGGTTACTTATCTTCCTTCTTCTCTCTCTAAGCGTATTTGGGGGTTGGTAGTATATAAATATAACGAAAATTGATAGAAATCAAGGGTTGGAGCTTAGAAACTATAGAAACAGGAGATTCAAGGGTGTTGCAGAGCTACAACAGAATAGAGACATTTAATCGCTATTTAAAGTTCGGCAGAATTGTTCGAATGTTGCGTAACGCTGGGCCGCATATTCTTTTCCGAGTTTACGCATTTCCGTAGATGATGCGTGGGCAATATCAGCAACAAGATCGCTGTTGGAAATGTGCTTTTTCTTTTGCATATGAGCCCGGTGCTGATCAGGGGTGAGCCGACGAATTTCGTAGCTTAGTCCTGTGGAGCATCCCTGCTGGGTGTGGACAGGAAAGTAGTAGCCATCACAATTATAGGCCGAAAGCCTTGAGATTCCAGCTGATGATCCAATCATATTGAACAAAATTGTTAAAGATAGAGTTGAGGCCTCAACTTTTTTCTGACTTCTAAGGAGCTGCTGTAAAATTTTATGGGGTTTGTATTCTTCAACCTGATTTACAGATAATTTTTGAAAGTAGGATGCAAGCAATTCAAGATTCTCTTCTGTATCCTGCTCAGGACTATTATTCCCAATAATTCTTTGCTGTAGGTTAACTATTTTTCGATATTGCCTATCGATGATTACCCTGTCTTGGAAACCTGAAGCTATGAATACCCATTTCCAGAATACAAAACCTTGAGTAGCTATGTCGCGTACAACAATTTGGGATAGTGATTGCGGAGCCATTTTATATTACCTTTCCTCGGTTGGTAACCTTGAATTTGTACTTGTCTGAATCTAGTCTATCTAAAACTGGTTTTAAAACCCCTGTGTTTCCATCAAGATACTGTTGTGCTTTGGCAATGATGGATCCATCAGGCAAACTATAACTTCCTTCCCGTCTTCTGTAACCCTGATTCACAAATTTCTCCCTAATAAGTGCAGATAACACATCATCAACCTTTCCGGAAAGAGATGATTCGAACCACCTGTGCAAATCTATCAACTTGCAACCTCTTGTTTTGGTGTACTGCAAATTAATCATTTTTTCAAATATTCTTCGAATGACATAGTGACGGAATTCCTGCGTTTCAATTGTGCTTGCTTCTTCCTCCAGAGAGTCCTCCTTTGCCAAGGTAGAATCGGTTGAAGATAGTTCAGGGAACAATTCAAAATAATGATTTACTGTGAAACCAAGGGAATGATAAAGTGCTATCCTTTCCTTTCCTTCGTCAGAGTATTTCTCGCCACGTGCGTTCTGTTCTTGGTGGAGCAGGCCCTCCAAATGCAATGCACGATTGAGCAATTTTGATTCGCGACCATCTATTGAATCTCCTGGTTTTGTATCTGTGAAATAACTATGAATGATTTCAATCTGTTTTAACCTACATGCGGGTTTTTCATCTTCCGGAACAGCAGCAAGAGACAGATCTTGTGCATCAACAAAGTGTCCTATGTAGTCGGGATTATCTGGGTTGCTCATAATCTGAGCCCGAGCCAAGTCTAGGAGCAATGGACTGAGTTTCAGATTTTTATTTTTTTGATCTTCAAGCAGCTGCGAATATTCGCAGTATTCATATGCTATATCAAGAAGACGAGGATCTGATCGTGCCAAACTGAACTTGAACATGATCGAAGCAAAATTATAGTAGATAGAACATACATTGGCTGCATGCCCGTTGGTATCATCCATATCTGAAGTAACCAAGTTTTGGGCGAGATCAACAAATTTTCCAATGACTTTTCCATGATCAGCTATAAAACTATCCATCGATCTGTTTAGAGTTGCCATGTAAGAATTTGTCGCCTGAAGCATGATTGAGTAGATGTCGTGACCGATTTCATCAATCATTCTCTCAGATATTGCTCCAGATACCTGTGCTATGTTACTCATGAAAGAAAGATTGGTTGTAAGCTTACCAACATTTTCAATATGATTTTGATATTTTTTCTTTTCTGTTTTGTAAATATCTGATACGAATGAGGCAACATGAGTAATGGTGCCTTCAGAAATGCCATCGTTCACAACCAGAGATGCAAGGCATCTGAGCAAGGATATATCAAACTGAGATTCTCGCTGACTTTTCCATAATGATCCACGATAGTCTATTGCTCCGACTGCTAAAGAGTCCAGATCACCTGAATCTATGTCTGAATAAATATTCATGTTGTTCAATCTATCCAACGAGGTTTGAATTGATTTGTGGCGTGCTCCGTTGAAGCTGTTGCCAAATGAGTCAATGAGTTCACCAAGTTCAGCAACACTCATTCTGTCTGGTTGACTCGCAATAGTTGTATCATCACTTTGCAAAATCTTAGGCTCTGGTGCTGGGAGTGATAGACGCTTGAGCGGAGATTCGATCTTTCTTGTTTCTTCCAAGTCAATGGTGATTTTCTCAGGCCTATCAGGCTTATCGAACATATCTGACTTATCCGAGTCTTCAGTTGGTGTAAGGATCTGCAAATGTGGGTGTTCTTGTTGGGCTGCAGGAGTTTCATCTGCTGCTAGATGTCCACCTGCTACATCAGCTGGGTGAATGACAGAGGCTTCTGGCCGAGGAATCAGTCCTTCGAATGGAGTTAGGTATCGTTGAGTGAAACTGTAAACAGGCAAATCGGGACACTTTGTTGGTTGATCGTTTCTAATTATTTTTTTTGCTCTGTCCCAAAGGAGTGAGTGATTGTGAGTAGCATCTCCTATTTCTTCCAAAACAGCTATCAATTCTGGCTCCGTAAGGGTCATTGATTCCACAGTAATCCCTAGCTTATGGGTTGTGTGCAGCAGCTGTTCCAATCCTCCAGCTATTTCAATGAGATTAATTTTGGAAATATTGTATCTGTTCATTTTCGTGAGCCTTGTGTGCTATTATATATTGAAAGAATACTTTGTAAATCTTTTTTGTAAAAGACGTATCCTCTGTTGCGGAGTTCACCTTCCTTAGATGGAATTTGCATAACTTCTCCAGGAATTTTTTTTCCCTCTGCAAGCTGCTTTATTCGGAGGCGGTCCAATCCAAACCTGTCACAGAATTCTCCGATTCGCATAACCGGCTCTGAAAAGAAGGCTACTTCTGAATGACCTCTTACAATGTTTGAGAAACCATCTTTAACGTGGAAGGCTGAAGTCAATTCGTCGGTCGCAATGAAATCTGTACCATCTTGCGCAACACGGTGGTAGGCAATACCAAATCCTCTTTCAAGCACCCGGACCGGAATGTGAGTCAAAAGTGCAGCCTGCTCTAATGATATGTACTTTTCAGAGATTGGCGCTTCAACTGTAGCACCAGGAATAAATGAACTGGACTTGACAGTGACTACCCTTGGTGAATACAACTGAAATCCAGCCAATTTGTTTAGATGGGAATAAAAATCATTTTCCAGATCAATAGATGGATCTGGCAGGACTGTTGGAGGAACAACACCCATTTCCAATAGAATTTGCTTTATCTTGTGTTTGGCATCTCCACCTTGAACACTGGCAGCAGACATAAATTTTTCCGCTGCCTCTTCCAATGGTCTGTCAGATTCTCGAATGTACTTTTCAAGTAATGATTGATATGACTGAATGAAATGATGATAGTGTGTAGGGGATTGAATGATGCATACATTGCACACCAAGTCAGAAATACTTCTTTGCCCAATTGTAGCTACTTGTGTAGCTATATAGTCAACTATCCTCTGCATTTTTTTAGGATCTAATTGGAAAACAATGTCTATTCCGGCATAAACCTGTGAATCTCCAAATGAGATTCCAACCTGCTTTACATACTGAGGGCCGCCTTTCCCAAGCTTTGAGTCATTAACAAGGCCAACAAACAATGCCCTGAACAATTGTTCTGACACAGTGCCATAAGCTCTCAACTCTTCTGGCTTCACAGGAAGAATAAGCCTAAATGCTTCCCTATATGGACAAGCATCTGGTAGTTGAACTGGATGCAGGAAGGCATATGCTTCAACTGGACTATTATAAGATTCTAGATTTTTTTTAATCACTTCACCATCTTGTAAATTTTTTTGGATTTTCTCTTCGTGAGCTTTGACAATGCCACCAACTTGACTATCGACATTCTGACGCAGCGATGCAATTGCTTCGTTATGCTTCTTTACCTGTGCAACTATTTTTTCTAAAGAAGATTCTACTGCAGATTCCAAACTCTCATGATAAATTCCCGTTCTCTCGAGTGCAGCAGCAAACACACTATTTCTTAGACGAGTCTTTTCAGACAGTATACTGCTAGAATCTGAAAGAAGGCGTAGGCAAAATTTCAAATACATCTGCTCGAGACTTTCCTCAATCATTCTTGATCCAATGTGTGTTGGTGCTATGTCCAATGGCGTATGTTGTTTGACAAAAAGAGTAAAAAAAGAAATGAAACTTATTCTGTGATTTGAGCCTCTCGAGATCTTCTCTTGCCTAACTTTTTAAGCTTGGCTTCGACCATATCCGCTACTGCCTGATAACTAGTCTCACCATCTAAATCAAGGCGGTATGCAGAGAGTGTAGTGATCAGAAGCGGTTCCACAGTATCACGAACTGCACTGAGCCCTCTTGTCTGAGCTTCTACATAAAGCGCATGACCTCTGTTAAGCAAAATTTCTGGATTAGTTGATCCTTCAATGGCAATAAGTGGTGCTTCTGGATTATCAACAAATCTCATTGACAGAGTTCTACCACCGAGTCTAATTTCCAAGTTGCCTTTTGTAATTGGGCCTGTTGGAACTGATGGACCTGATGAACCAGATTTACCTGGTGATGGGCATCCTTTTGATTTGTCAGATGGTGATGGCGATTCTTCCTCATCGTCGTCAAATGAACGTGTAAGTACACCCGGGTCTTGTGGTTTTTTCTTGGGATCCTTTGTTACAGTGTCTACGCGCCTTTCTGTTCCGGAATGTCCTCGGAAGAGCTGACCTGAAAGAGCCACCAAATTTTCCAAAAACTGTTGTTCATCCTTTGAAGTATTTGCTTTTACCTGTTGAATATGAACATTTAATAGTTCTCGAAGTTTTTCATTCAGTGCGGCATGGTATGCTACAAGAAGCGCATCATCTCTTATGTCGATAAATCCATCCCTTGTTAAATCAAGCTTACTTTCAAGGAAGTCAACCTGGAGTTCTCCATAAACCCTATCTCTAAGCTTTGACCAGCCTGCAGGCATACTTCCATACAAGTGACCATCCAAGACAGGATTTGTGTTATTAATAATTGGAAATACTCCTGATTCATGAGAATCTAAGGTATTGTCGAGCAGCCAAATTCTTCCATTAACCTGGTAAGTTTTTCGGGTATCTGGATCTCGAACACCGAATGAAACTTCTGTTGGGTCAGTTCCTTTAAGTAATTTGTCGAGGTAGCTGACTACCTGTATTCCATTTACCCTAATATCTGCGAATGAAAGTTGTCCTCTCAGTTCACGACCAAGTGCATCAACTAATTGATTGGCTAACTGTCCAAATTGTGGTCTATATTTTCCCCGAATGTCTGAAACTAAAATTGATGTTCCGGAACTTCTTCGTCTATCTGCTTTTTGCTGAATGTCAAACTGTTCCGCTTGCCATTTATTACCAAGAGTTTCCAAATGATTAAAGTCCACTTTAACCGTTCTCAATACTCCAGCTTGAACTGTTTCAAGAATGTGATTTGCACCTAAGGCATACAACCCCAGGTTTCCAATTCCGTATTTTCCAATCATTGGACGACCTTTTGAATTAACTCCTACTTTCTTTTTGTCGCTTCCAGCAATCTTGTAGAATTTGTTAATGCCATCAATATCCATTCCATCTCCGTTATCAGCTACACGGATTGTCATACTTCCCGAGTCCTGTCCACGATCTAAGAAGAAATTAATAACTGGAGCTCCTGCGTCAAGAGAGTTTTTAGCCAGTTCAACAAGCGGCCCAGTCTTTCGTTTATATTGTTGTTCTGATAATAATCTGAGAATACTTACATCTGTAGAATATTGTGTTGTTTCGGATTTCGTCATTTCGTCCCTCCATAGCAACACCCCTTTTGGCTTATTTAGCGAGGAAGTATTATATAAATATAATGGTAAAATAAGATTTGGGACTTAGAAGCCATAGAATCTTAAGATTCGAGGAGTTGCGAAAGAATCTAAACTACCTATAATGTAGTTAGCTGCAAGCCAGGTATCTTAGAGAAGTCTCTATCAAGAGTAAGTAAATGGAAACCATTCAAATTTGCAGTTGTTGCTACTAAAATGTCGATTGCATTGATCATATGTCCACTTTTTTTTAACTTATTCACCAATTCGGCGCTTTCATGCGCAAGAGGCAGATCGAATGGAATAACGTCTATAGAATCAAGAAAATCTTTGGCAAGATTTTTTTCACGAGTAGTTCGATTTTTGAGTAACTCGAATGCGCAGAGCGATGAGGTGGCAAGGTTTTGGTCGCCAACAATCTCCATCACTTTCTGAGCTTTAGCAGTTCCAATTAGTAATTCTATCAAAACAGAGGTGTCTGCCAGATACATTATTGTCTTATCGCCTCAGCTAATTCTTTTCTTGTTTTTTTTGCTTCGGCCTGCAGGGAAGCAGAATCCAGCCCTTTCCAGACTCCAATGTGTTTTTTCCAATGTTGCCGCATTGAAGCGATTCTGATAAATAGCTGACTAAAGCTTTCATCAGCTCCCTTTAGTTGGCTTATTTTTTTGTATGCCTCGTCCTGAATTGTGATTGTCTTCATGTTCATGTTTATGTTTAAACATATATATAACTGTTTTGATGATTTTTTGTTCAAAAGTGGAGACAATGTATCAAAATTCATAATAATCATATGATTTTAACATTAATATACTTTGTCGCTTGAAAATTAGACTCAGTCCAAAAGATGGAAACTATAGAAACATAAGCTTCAATGGTTGCGAGGGAATACAAAAAATTATATAATGCCTTTGCTGCATTTTCAAAGATGAAAACATATTACTATAAATCTTGGAGTAAATCAATATTTGAATATGCCTGTGAAGTGGTCATCCCGCATGGGACTAAGAAAATCATATTCTTCGCAGAATATAGCTGTTTTGACCGTGAAGGTGAGTGTCTTCATAAACTTAACCCAGATACGTGGCATTATAGATATGATCTATATGTGATAATTGAAGGAACCTCCAAGCGACGCGAGTGGTTTCCTGCAAAAACCTACATTAATGAACTTGTATGTCTAGACGAAGATTGTAGTCCAGGTGAATGGAAAAAATTCAGAGCATGGTTAAATACCCAAAGTCCGAGTGAGCTGGAGAAATGGTTGCAAAAAATAATTGATATTTCCTGCAATGATCCCGGAGTTATCTACCCCGAAGAATTTTGTGATGATGATGAGTGTTTTCAGGAATTTTGGATGCATGATTATAGATTCTATAACGTGGGTTGTTTTGATTTTATGAATGAAGATAGATAACTAAATAAATACGCAAATCTCCATTACTTTTCATGAAAACCAATTATTCTACATACAAAGATGGGCCTCTTGAATCTACGTATGTTATCACTATTCCCGGTGCAAGAGATATTGTTATCATTAGAGACCTCTATAGAAACCGCTGCATTAATGGCGTATTGTATCCGTATACTCTGTTCCACCTTTATCGCGTTACAGCAGTAATAGTTCACAGACAATATAGTGATGGTATAGAATTATATGAACAGATGAATGCTAAAGAATGGAGAAATTTCAGGGAATGGTTAAACAAGCGAAGTCCAGAAGAGCTAAAAAAATGGCTAGAAGATCTGATTCAAAATGACGACCCCTTTTCTTGTGAGGATGACGGAGATGAAAAAGAAGACTTATAATGGACAATAGATAATCAGATTCATGTTGTTCGAATGGCTATTCCTTCCCTGGGTTCTGATACCATTAGTAGTATGGGAAACAGTGTGGAAAGGTATAGGTATGTGGCATGCAGCAAGGGGAAGGCAGATGATATGGTTTGTATGCATTCTCGTATTTAATACAGCTGGAATATTGCCAATCATCTATTTATTGTTCTTTCAGAGAAGAAGAAAATAGAAATTATTTCTTTAATTTTAGGTCAGGATTTGTCAATATTTCTTTCTTGAGATTAGTCATTACAAATCTATTATGTATCTGCAATGCTTCATGCACAATCGGGAGGAGAGAGGCTGTTAAATCACTATGAAAATCTGTGACCCCACTATCGCCACTTCTGCAGAGAGCATCTAAGTATGAATACATGTCTGCGCATGCTGCGTGCTTAATGGTAATTCCAGGCGTCAATGCCTTAAGCTTCATACCCTCAATGTTCTGGGCGCAACCTGTAAAAGGGAGACCACTTTCATCTTTCATTAAGCGGGAAATAATTTCTTCCAGATAATTGTAATCAGATGTGTATTTTTTAGAATCTGAAGATTTCAATTCCCTGTATATTGCAGAAATTTGGCTATTTGCAATATGTTTGATGGTGGCACTTCGTTCTAATATGTTATAGATAACGCGCCTGCCAAAAATTTTTCCGTGGCTAGGTCCGCTTGTTTCGTTCTTGAATAAATGTACTATGTGAATTCTGTCGCCATCAAATGAATGTTCTCCTGGATTTTTGTCACAAGTCATAAAAATGTCAATTGTTGCTGGTTCACATACTGAATAGGCGTATGTCCATCCCGGAATGAGCTCATCCAGCACAGAAGAATAGTCAATTTCATTGAGGTAGAGCAAACAAATCAATCCATTTAGAGCTAGATTTGTCGGTTTACATTTTTCAATTGTATCGGAATCGCCCAACGAATGCTGGGGTGAATCCCGCTCCTGCCTGACCATGTTCACGAGCTGGCAAACTAATTTGCGATCTTCGGGTGAAGCAAGCCAGTATTTTGAATCATATTTTAAGGCCATTAATTGCGGATCTTCATCTGAACGAAATTTTATTCCTTCATCTACGGCAGCTGAAATTAATGATGAAGTAGCACTGATAGAGTCGAATTCCAAAAGTGCATAGTACATTGTAGCAAGTTCTTCCAAGCAGCCAGATTTTACTCTCTTTATTAGATCATTTAAGGGGTTGTAATTCATGCTATTGTCAGATATATTGAGCTTAAAAAAGTATCTTAGGATTTAGAAAATGAGTTATCTACTCTCTTTCACAAACTGAACATGTTGCACATCTTTGAAACTTTGATCACCGGTTAAGAATGAGATATTACGTTCTCTTGCAATTGCGTAGCCTAAACAATCAATGTAAGAGAATTTTTTCTTTGAATTACTCATTCGGAAGTGTGCTGCCCGCTTAATAGTTTCAGAACTGAATCCAACGCAGTATGTTGACAGACTGGAAAGTACAGTTTCTGCAAGATCTTCAGATCCCTCTTTTATAAGGGTATAATAGAGTTCATATAAATGCATTAAGGTGGTAACAATGCGCCAGCCATGAGAATACTTCTGGTAGCTATTGTCGCCAATTACAATTGCATATAGTGCATAGGTGTCATAAAACAATACACCCTTATTCCCATCCAGATCTTGATTCATTTTTCAGTTGTTGCGCTGTCTTTTTTGTTTTGCAAATTCCAAATAAATCACTTATATCACACTGTTTCTCGACTATGAGATGAATCTTATCATTAATTTTGATATTTTCCTGTCTCACCACTTCTTTTGGTAGTATGACTGCAATGGAGTCACCCCATTTTCTTGCCTTAACTTCAATGTCTGCCACAGGTATGATATACACCATGATATATTTAAAGGTTTCTTGATAATTGAAATTCAGTCAGATATGAGCAGTTAGAATTCATAAAGGTAATGCCGCAGAAATTAGACTGAGTCCAAGAATAAGTTCAAATTAAGAAAAAATATACAGTAAATGTGGCAGAAATTAGACTGAGTCCAAGGATTCTTTAATTTGTTCTACGGTTTCCTGCATTTCTTCTTTTGAGAATTTCTTGATAAGTTTTATGTCAATAGATCCACCATGACCATCATTTGGAAATCGCGGGACAAGCCAGACATGGGCATGGTGGACTTCTTCGCCTAAGACTAATGAAACGATCCAGTCAGTATGGAGTGTTTTTCTCAATGAATTTGCAATTTTGCCTATAACTGCATAATATTTGTCAATGTGCGGATGATCCCATACCCAGCGATAATGTAATTTTGGGATAACTAAGGTATGTCCTTTGTTTCTTGGATTGATGTCTAAAAATGCTAAGAAGTCAGAGTCTTCATAAATAGTATAAGAAGGAGTTTCTTTTTTTGCTATTTTGCAAAAGATGCAGGTTTCCATGAATTATAAACTTCTAATTAATATTTAATGGTTGTGGAATGAGAATTCTTTCCATAAGCTTAATAAATATAGAATCCATTAAATACATATGAAACGAATCTTTCATGTTTTGATTGAACAAGATGAGGATGGAGTATATGTGGGCAAAGTGCCTGAGCTTCAAGGATGTGCTACACAAGGTCACTCCCTTGATGAGCTTATGAAAAATGTAAAAGAAGCTATAGAGCTCTGTCTTGAAGTACAATCTGAACAAAAACAAGAAGTTGAGCACGATCAAATCCGCTTTGTAGGTATTCAAGAAATCGAGGTTTGATTTGTTGAAACTTCCAGTTTTATCTTCTCAGGAAGTATGCAAATTCTTAGAAAATGAGGGATTTGAATCAATCCGACAAAAAGGAAGTCACAGATTTTTCAAGCACCCGGATGGAAGAATGACAGTTGTTCCGATACATAACAACAAGCCCATAGGTAAGGGACTCTTGAAAGCAATCCTTAAAGAGATCAAAATGGAACGTGAAGATTTTTTCATTAGATTCAATAAGTAATTTCTTGAATAAACAAAAAATTATCTTCTATTCCAAGAATGTCAAGCCATACATGAATCCTATGCCAATCATGATGACCAAGAAGTGTAATAATGATTTTGACAAATCTGTTTCTTTGTGGATTTCAGGAATTAAATCTGCAGCAGCGATATAAATAAATCCGCCGGCTGCCAAAGGCAAGAGGAATAATGCAAATGGTTCACTGTAACTTCTGATCACAATAGCAACTATTGCTCCGAGCACTGCTGTTAATGCAGTGAGAAAGTTCATGAACAGTGCACGCGTCTTTGTATAACCAGCATGCAGAAGGACCCCGAAGTCTCCTAATTCCTGCGGAATTTCGTGGAAGATTACTGCAACTGTTGTTGCAACACCTACTGGAACTGATACCAAGTAGGATGCTCCAATGATTAGTCCATCAATGAAATTGTGGACACCGTCACCAATTAGATTCATGGTTGCAAATGAATGATGGTGATGACAGTGTGAGTGATGATTATTCTTTTTATTATGAGTGTGATGGCAGTGTCGCCAGTGAACCACTTTTTCAATGATGAAAAAAAGGATAATACCAGTAAGGACTGCAACGGAAACAGAAACCGTGAACCCAGATTCTGATGCCTCAGGAAGCAAATGGAAGAATGCGTCGCCGAATAATCCACCAACTGCAAGGCTTACCATATATGGGATGATGTGGCGTACTCGTTGTTCACCGACTATGAAAACAAGAACACCTACTAAAGAAACAATGCTTACTAAAACAACACTTAAGATTGCGTATAGTAGTACCATGAATTTACGAAATAATTTGTATTTTTAAAGGTGGTGGAAAAATAAGAAACAATTGTTGCATGGATTCTGAGATTCAAGAGAAGGAAAGAAATTTAAAAAATTAATGGTGCTCAAATAATTCATTGACCTTCTTCCAATTAACAACATTCCACCATGCAGCAATATAATCTGCACGTTTTTGCTGATATTTCAAGTAGTACGCGTGTTCCCAGACGTCAATTCCTAAAATTGGTGTTTTATTATCCATTAAAGGAGAATCCTGGTTGGCCTTTGAGATAATTGCTAATTTTCCCTTGTCAATAACAAGCCAGGCCCAGCCTGAGCCAAAGCGGTTTAATGCTGTGGTGGTTAACTGCTCTTTGAATGCAGCGAAACTTCCAAAGGTTTTTTTTATTTCATCTGCAATTTTTCCATGCGGTTCTCCGCCGGCTTTTGGTCCCATGGTCTGCCAGAATAATGAATGGTTTGCATGACCACCTGCATGGTTGATGACTGCCTGTCTAATGTTATCAGGAACTTTCTTAATCTCTCTTAATAATTGTTCAACTGGAAGTCTTGAAAGCTCAGACTGATCTTTGAGTGCTGCGTTGAGTTTGTCAACATAAGTTTGATGATGCTTTGTAAGATGGATTTCCATTGTTCTTGCATCAATATGCGGTTCTAGTGCGTCATAAGAATATGGTAATTCTGGTAATGTGTGTGTCATGGTCTCACCTGTATTCGGGATGCTCTGCACATTAATAATACTTCTCTTTTGGCATTAATAATATAAAGCTAATAAACTTCTTTGGTTTATGAAAAGGAAGCAGATGAAACAGACATCTTCACCTATTGAACAGATTCTTCCTTGTTTTTTGATTGTTGCTATTGTTCTTATTGGTGGAGGATTGTTTCTTTCCTGGAAGTATGCATTTAGTGATTTAAACCAAAGATTTGGATGGTTGCTCAGGTACATCCCGATATACATAGCAATCATTACCAGTGTAATCGTTCAGTGGAAGATTAAGGAATTTAATTATTCTGTTAAGGTTGGCACAATATTCTCCATTGCAGGAGTATTATTGTACACGTTGGTGGACCTTGGAAATTTAATGTTTATGGATGCTTATAATCCAGATATACAAACAATATCATTTGTAGATTATCTAATTCCCATCAGTTTTCTTTTCGCAATTTCTACACTTACAAATAGTTTTTGGGTACTAGGCATCAATATAGCCGCTGCATTCATACATCATAATAATTTAAAACTAAGATCACCCATAAATCATAAAATTCTAAAGCCTAGAAGTCAATTCAAGATTGTGAAAAAAAAACAGAAAACACCATCATCAGGATGGCTTGATATCGCACTTGTGTTTTTTGGTGGATTATCATTAGTTCTTTTTTTGATTGGTAGATTGTTTGTTTATGCAGATTATGGTGATAAAACAGTCATTCAACTTATCTGGTGGAAGCCTCTCGTTGTAGCTGTTATTGCAGCTGCCATTGTACAAATAATGATAAAAAATTTCTGGCAGTCTGTGCTTATCGGTACAGGAATATCTATGATAAGTGCAATTCTGGTTTTATTTTTCATTCCTGAAGGTATTTCTGTAATATTTTCAGGACTTCCAGTAATAGGTATTATCTTTTCTGCAGTTAGTCAGGGAGGCCGTTTTATTATAATGTATGGATTGGGATTTTTTGCTATCAATTACATAGCCGCACGAGTACATCAAGCTCATCTAAAATAAATAAAATAAGTATTTCTGAGAGAAAAAAATTCTATTCAAACATCATCCAACTTTAGCATTAATAATATAAATCCCAGAAACTTCTTTGCCTTATGAAAAGAAAGCAGGTGAATAAGTCATCTCAATCATCTGTGCTCTTTAAACAGATTCTTCTTGATATTGTGATTGTGTTTATTGGTGGATTACATCTCTATTTTGTTGGATCGAGTCTATATTGGAGTTATGTAGACTTTGCATTATTCGGTCCTCAATCTCATCTTATCTGGTTGGCACCCTTCATTGTTGCTGTTGTTGCAGGTATCATTGTGCAATGGAAGGTAAAGGAATTCTGGCGATCAATATTTATTGCCACATGTGTATCTATTATTTTAGGTGCAATTGTTAGTTTTGTTTTGTTTAATATTGGTATTGGTGTAGTCCCAAATATCAAAGAATATTTTACTGAACCATTAAATCAGAGTTTATTTACGCTGGTAATGGACCACTTAATAAGATTTACAATTTTTTCTTTTCTATTTGCGTATTTCTATTGTCTTGAACTTTTCGCAATCAACTATATTGCAGCAAGAATACGTCATTCTCTTGTTGGTTCTAGATTGCAAAAGTAACTAATGAATCAAAGGAATCTTAGAAACTAAGTTGCATTGGAGAGAAAGACATTTAATGATCATTCACTTATTTCATTCATGAAATTTATGTTTCTCAAGAAGAAAGACGTTCCAGAAGTTAGAAAACTGGCTATGAAATCGTGGCTGGCAACATATAAAAAAATATACAAAGAGTCAACTATTCGCAAGATGGTTAATGATTATTATTCTGACTCTACCTTTGAACCTAC
>CAZNVD010000027.1:9405-17116 GCA_964576505.1 uncultured Methanosarcinales archaeon | reverse complement strand
AGCTTACCAGTTGAGGCTCGATGCCCTGAAAATGGACGGGGCTAAATACGTTACCGATACTGTGCCCCTCCGTAAGGAGAGGAGTAGACTGGCATCTTGCGAGGGCAGAAGCATGTCCGAGAGGATATGTGGACCTCGTTTGATCGAGAATCCTAGCGGTAGTAGGATCTGAGTATTGTGAGAATCAATATCACTGAAAGGGCAAGGGTTCCTTTGACAATGTAAATCAGTCAAGGGTTAGTCGGCCCTAACCGTGGCCACAAAATGGGCAGCGGGAAAGGGAAACAGGTTAATATTCCTGTACTTGTCGTGTACGCGCGGTGACGCAAGGCAAATTGCTGACGCTTCTGGCTAGGTTGACACATACAGTCGTATGTGCTAATGTCGCAATGTCTGGGGAGTATTGTAATGATGAGAACCAGATAAAGTGGCAGACAGGCTCTCGCAAGAGAGTTCAGCTGATGCCTGGAGCCCCTGAAAAGGCAATTAGCAAGAATCATGACAAACCGTACCTGGAACCGACACAGGTGCCCCAGGGTGAGTAGCCTAAAGTGTGAGGGCAAAATCCTCTCGAGGGAATTCGGCATATTAGCCCTGTAACTTCGGGATAAGGGGTCCCTGTTCTTGTATGAGCGACATCAGTTGTAAAATGCAAGAAGAGGGTGCAATGACTAGGGTCGACCGACTGTTTAACAAAAACATAGCTACGCGCAAAATCTTACGGTTGTGTATGCGTAGTGAAGCCTGCCCAGTACCAGTACTCGAAACCCTGGTTCAACAGGACAAAGAGCTGGCAAACGGCGGGAGTAACCATGACTCTCTTAAGGTAGCGTAATCCCTTGTCGTTTGAATGACGACCTGCATGAATGGCGCAACGAGTTGGCCACTGTCCCCGAGAGGATGCCCCTGAACTCCTTGCCTGGTGCAAAGACCAGGGATCTCCAGTGGGAAGAGAAGACCCCGTGAAACTTTACTGTAGCCTGTTGCTGTTGTACATGCGGTGCTGTTGAGCGTAGATAGGAGCCGTTGAGGCAAAGATCGTCAGGTTTTTGATTAGGCGTCAATGAGACACTATCCTGCATTTCGTGTACAACTTACTGCGATGAGCAGGACACCTGCAGGTGGACAGTTTGGCTGGGGCGGCACCCTGCTGAAATGATATCAGTAGGGCCCCAAGGTTAGCTCAGACCGGTCAGAAATCGGTCGTAGAGTGTAAGAGCAGAAGCTAGCCTGATTGGGTTTCTAATAGTATGAAACACAAAGACGAAAGTCTGGTCTAGTGAACTCCTATGTCCTCATTAATAGGGGCTAGGACTGACAGAAAAGTTACTCCGGGAATAAGTGGGTCGTCGCGCCCGAGAGTTCATATCGACGGCGCGGTTTGCTACTTCGATGTCGGCTCTTCCTATCCCGGCGGTGCAGCAGCCGCCAAGGGTGGGGGTGTTCACCCATTAAAAGGGATCGTGAGCTGGGTTCACAACGTTGTGAGACAGTTGGTATTATATCTACTGGGGATGTTGGTTGTCTGAATGGAAGGATCATCTAGTACGAAAGGAACGGTGAACCGAGGCCTCTGGTATACCGGTTATCTGACAAGGTAACGCCGGGCAGCTACGCCTTTCGGGATAAGGGCTGAAAGCATCTAAGTCCGAAGCCCACCGTGAAAAGAGACAACCCAAGGCACTCGTAGAACACGAGGTTGATAGGGCAGATGTGTACGTGTCAAGGTAACGAGACATTCAGCATGCTGCTACTAATCGCTTTAACTTTCTTATTTTGTGTCTATAAATTAATTGTGGAAGGCCCTGTGCTTTTGCTTCACTTTTTTTTTCTTTTGAAATTTTTTAATTGAAGACAATATAGCGAAAGCTTTGTTACTTTTGTTTCTATAGAATCTTAAGAATCAATTGAAGCATAGTAGCGTGAGCTTTTGAGTTTTAAACTTATTAATCACTTAGCAGTAATAAAATTTATAAATGGTGGAGTGTGGGTTACATCATAAATGGAACCAATCAAAGATTTTGAAAGAGCTGTAGAAGGAATTCTTGCTCACTATCAGATTGTATTACCACAACCACTTAATGAGGCAGTCATTTATCAGATTACGGCAGGGACTAACAGAGTTAAGACATATACAAAACGGGAACTGCATCTTCAAAGTGGAGCTTGGATTCAATTACAAGAAATCTGTTTATATGATCCTAACAAAGAGAAGTTTCACAAATGGCACGCCCAGTTAGATATGCGTGAACCTGTGCACGACAGATGCATTAGCAGCGTACCAACACTTTCTATCCTTGTAAACTATCTTGGAACTATTGATATTCCGTCAATGTTCGAAGACAACAGAACACAAGATCCTGAGCTTGAAAATCTGGAACGCCTCATATATAGGGTAAATAAAACAAGAGATGGGTGTCCTCACGTTGTGACCAAACGGGAAGTCGAAGTCAATAATGCGAGAACTGAAACTGCAAGACGAATGATACTTGCAAACCGAGATCAACAATTGCTAAGATTTGCAAAGGGCCCAAACAAATATTTTAGTCACAGAGATGAGTTCATTCAATCTCTTGCTTCATATATTGAACGGAATAGTTCAATGATGGAACTGAGTAGATTACAAGAATAGTTGCAACAATCGTTTCTTTTGTTTCAAATGATTCCAGAATACTAAATTACTTTGATTCCTTTATTGTAAAGGTCAGAAATGATACGTTGCTCAAGGTCAATCTTATATTCTCTTATTTGTTGGCTTGTTGGTCTTTCAACCTTAGGAGGGCGGGCATAGCAAAGAATCCAATCAATGCTTGCACCTTCTTCAAGAGGTCCGTGCTGACGTAGAAGTTGACGTATTGATATGTTCAAATATCTCAGGCAGTCGCCTTTATAGAGGACAACTTGTCTACGAGGAATTTCCCTGATTGTTTCAGTTGACATTTTTCAAACCTTGAATTGACTATTTATAAACTTTTAGGAGAAAAAGTGATCAGGGAATATATTTTATGACATCCGCAAGATGGCTGGTATTTACCACGTGAGTTGCAACCTTTTTTAGTTCTTCTGATGCAGAGTTAAATGCAATGGAAAGTCCTACTTCCTTGAATGCTTCTATGTCTGCTTCTCCGTCCCCTATGTAGATGGTTTCATCAGGTGAGATTTCCAGATCAGAGCATAGATCTCTGACAATTTCTGCCTTCTTTTCTTTGCCTGCACCAATCGGCCAGACAAATTCACCTGCAACTTTTCCGCCCCTGATTATTAGTTCGTTTGCAAACAAGTGATCAACTCCGTAATCCTGCTGTACTCTTCTTGCAGCTTCAATGCTTGAAGCACTGATAATTGCAGTCAGGTATCCCCTGTTCTGAGCATGAGCAAATGTTTCTGCCACTCCCTGATTATATTGAAGAGATTCTACGAGGTCATAGTATATCTGTGCATCTTTTCCTTTCCACAATTTTACAACAACTTCTTCTACAAGTTTGTGGTAATCAGTGTGAAGATATTTCCTGGTTAATTCCTTGCCTTGTTCAAGAGTTCCAAAGGCCTCATGTAATTTAAGCCAGAAATTTATGTCTTTAAAGATGACACCATCCATATCAAAGCAGATTAATTTGTAGGACATAGTTCATTTTGATGAATAAAGTATTTATATTTATTGGAAATTGGAATTATGGAACTTAAATCCAAATAACTTATAAATCTGAACTAGGTGATATTTTGAGGAGGTAGATTTTTATGAAGTTTGAAAAATATTTAGTATTATTATTGTTTCTAATCATAGCAGTATTGGTGGTTTCTTGCTCATCGTCAGAGACTGATGAAATTACTGGCAATGTCCAAGCAGAGGAAATTTCTACAGACTCAGTGGATGCAGAAACTAATTTGCAAGATGGAACTTATGTTTTAGACACTCAGCTGTCAACATTGACCTATTCCGCAGCTCGAATTGTGGGAAGTTCGCACATAGGTACAGTAGGAATAAAGGAAGGGAGTGTTGAAGTGCAAGATGGACAACTGAAGAATGGAAAGTTTCTGATTGATTTGACTACAATTACTGAAAGCAAAGACAATGCAAGATACCTGACTCATATCAAGAGTGCAGATTTCTTCAATATTGAAATGTATCCTACAAGCAGTTTTGTTATGAACTCACTAGTGAGACTGGCAGATGGATCGTACTTAATAACTGGAGATCTGACAATTAAAGATCAAACACATGAAATAGAATTCCCAGCTACCTTTGAAAAGAATGGTGATGAACTTGGTGCTATCGCAGAGTTTACAATTGACAGAACCAGATGGGGAATAACATACGATTCAGGAACTGTGTTCCAACAGATTGGAGATCGGGCAATTAAGGATGAAATCACCTACAATCTTGATCTTGTGTTTGTAAAGTAATTTTTATTTTTTTATACTTGTTTTACAAACTAAATATTCTAATGAATTTCTTTGCCATAATTCTTACTGATCTTGGTAATCTTAGTCCAATTCCATAAAGATTCTTTTTGAAAAGGACAGTTCTGTTTCTGAGACAATCCATCAAAGAATTGTGGGTTACCTTCTGGGCAAAAGTTATTGAATCTACAAAGCTTACATTCTTGAAGTGTCTTGATCTGTAAACAAATTTGTCAACTACTTTCTTTGGACCCCGCCACATGATTGTATCATGAAATGCCATTACTCCGCCATTGACAACTTTAGGATACCAAAGCATGAAATCTAATTTTACTAATTCATATTCATGAGCACCATCTATAAATATGAATTCAACAGGTTCATTGAAATAATTAGCAGCTTCTTCAGAAGTCTTGACTATTGGAACTATTAAGTCATCAACTTCTGCGGTTTCAATATTTTTCTTGAATTCGTCAAATGTCCAGACTTTACCATGGTGAGAACAACCAGTATGAGGATCAATTGCATAAACTTTCAGATTATTTCCAGCCTTTGATCCTTCAGCCAACCAAACTGTGGATTTTCCTTTCCATGAACCAATTTCAACGATAATTCCCCTGCCTTTGCATCTCTTTGCAAGATTGAATAACAATAATCCTTCTTTGTCTGTCAACCATCCTTCAATTCTGTTGACTGTATTTCTAATTCTTGTAATGTTCATGGTGTCTGGCTTTTTTGATTCCTTATAAATGTTACAAGATGAATGAATACATTTATATTTAATTAAAACTAAGATGATACATGGTTACTTATATTACTTTGATTGGTAAACGTGGATCAGGAAAAGATGTTTTTTCTGAGTATGTGTTACAAAAATATAATATTCCTTCTGTGCGATTTAGTTCAGTAATAACTGAATTGGGAGGAGAATTGGGAATCAAAATCCCTACGGGAATGCCAGATAAGGAAAAGGCACAATATATCGGCAACTTTCTTCGAAGAGAATATGGTGAACGGTTTTACACTGAAAGAATTGCAAGTCAGGTTCGTGGCAGAACGCATATAATTAATGGTGCACGCCAGCCTGAAGAAATTTATTGTTTACGACAAACACTCAAGAAAGAGGTGGTTACTGTAAGTATTAATTCAGATGATGAAAATAGATTCAACCGTCTTTTCAGGTCTGGCATTGTTTGTTCCAGAGAACATTTTGAGATATTCGAAGCTAATAAATCTGAAGTAAATATCGAAATGCTTTTGCGTCACTCTGATTTCAACATATCAAACAATGATAGTTTGGAAGAGTTTTATAGAACTATTGATGAGTTGATGGCAGGTTTTAAAATTTGAATCTAATTTATTAATTTCTAATATAAGAAGGAAGCACCGTCATTTCAGGAGCAAAAGAGGATATAAGAGGAATGAGATTGATTTCTTGAAACGATTGCAACCCAAGAATCAAAGAAAACAAAAAATCAAATTTTCCAGAATATCTCAATTGCTGATTTAAGAACTTCTTCTGCTGATTCAGGACGGTTGCGTGGGTCATCTTCAAGCATAGATAATATTAAAGTATCCAGGTCTTCGGGAATATCGGAAAAACCTCTTTTCCGCAGCGATTTTTCAACGTGACTTGCAGGCATCAGCTTTTGCCTCATTATTTCATAGCTCGATAGTTGTATGCCTGGCTCACCATATATATCCAGACCGGAGCACATTCTGAACATTGTTGCACCCATGGAATAAATATCCGCCTGCGGAGTGTAAGATTCAGACCGTAAGTATTCAGGTGCAATGTAGTTAGGGGTTCCAATAATAAAAGAATCACCTGATGGATCACATGGGCCTCTGCCTGTTAAAATGTCAGCATAAGTACCCAAATCTCCCAATACTGCTCTTCCGCTATTGTCGAGGAATATGTTTCCTGGCTTTATATCACGATGAACAATGTTACCAGTATTATGCAGATAAGCTAAGCCACTTACTGTACCGATCGAAATTTTTAGAGTCTGATCAACTGGCAGAGGACTGCCTCTTTCATTGATCATTTGTTCAACTGTAGTAGGATAAATAGGCATAGCGATCACTGGTGCTTCTTTTCCGTTCCAGAGTTTTGTTGTTCCTGGTCCGACAAAGGCAACAACATTTGGATGTTTTAGCAGCTGTTGCAAATCTGTTTCATATTGAAAGAGCTGTCTCTTGGTTTCATCATGGACAGCGCGAGCGTCAAGAACTTTCAATGCAAGTTTTGGTTCAACACAGTTTGCGCCTCTGACAACTACTGAATTGCCACCAGCTCCAAGGATCTTTTCTCCTCGGTAAACTACTTCAGTGTCATTATTTACTTTAATATTGAAATTCAGAACTTTATATTTTGAAAGTTCACTTGCGTCTCTGTGTACCTGTACCATTGAAAATCCCTATAATCACTGTTTCATCTTCATTTCTTTATAAATATTTGTATAGTAGATTTATAATGAAACTGAAAAAAGAAATTATAGAAAAACAAAACTTATAATCCATAGATTTTATGAACCTTTTGTTTCAGATGTTCGATATAATCATCAGGGCTTAATGGCTTGCCTGTTGCATGTTTGATGAGATCCTGGGTTGTATATAAACATCCTTTGCTGTGAATTTTCTGTTTCATCCAAGCTTGCAATGGTTCAAAATCTCCTTTTTCGATTTTTGTTTCCATATCAGGAATATCTTTTTTCATTGCTGCTGTAAGCTGTGCGGCAAGCATACTTCCAAGGCTATATGTTGGGAAGTAACCGAATAATCCTATTGACCAGTGAGTGTCCTGCAGGCATCCTTTCGCATCATTTGGAGGAGTGATTCCTAGAAGTTCCTGCATCTTTTTATTCCACACTTTTGGAATGTCATCAACTTTTAATTCGCCGGAAATTAAAGCAGATTCGATTTCAAATCTCATGATGATATGCAGAGTGTAGGTGAGTTCATCTGCTTCAACCCTGATGAAACTTGGCTGAATTTTGTTGACTGCTTTGACAAGATCAGGTAATTGAACATTGTCTAAATGTGGAGCATATGATTGTTTCAGTTGAGTGATGAAGTGTTTCCAGAATTGTTCTGATCTTCCAACATTGTTCTCCCAGAAACGACTTTGAGACTCATGCACTGTTAATGATCTGGATGATCCTAAAGGAGTTGCTAAATGTTCTTCTGGAAGATTGTGTTCATACATTGCATGACCTGCTTCATGAATTGTTCCCATGATTGCACCCAGCCATCCTTCAGTGTATCGGGTTGTGATTCGCCCATAGCAGGATGTAAATGGGTGAGTGCT
>CAZNVD010000027.1:0-9395 GCA_964576505.1 uncultured Methanosarcinales archaeon | reverse complement strand
TTGTCAAGTGGAATGGATGTTGCAAGGAAATCATCATGAATCTTTGGAGCGTGTGAAACTTTTTGTAACAGAGGAACAATCGCTTCCTTGATTTTCGTTAAATGATGTTTTGCTTCTTCAAGAGATATGCCTTTTTCGTAGTCTGCGAAAAGAACTTCATATGGGTGCTTGTTGGGATCTATTGCTTTTGCTCTCTTTTGAAGAAGTTTTAGTATTTTCTTGAGATGTGGCTTGAACATGTTGAAATTGCTTTGTTTTCTTGCTTCTCTCCAGGCTTCTGCTGCATGGATTGTGGTTTCAGCAAATTCTTTCGCCAGTTTGTTTGGGACTTTCTTTGCTCTGTGATAGTCTTCTGTGAGTTCTTTCAGATTTGCTTTTTGTGACTGGTCTAAGTCAGTTGCAGTTTGTAATGTGTCAAGAAGTTTTCCAATCTTTTTGCTGGTGAATAGCTCGTGGCATACTGATGCCATGATTCCTGATTGCTTTGCTCTGAGCCATGTTGCTCCCTGTGGCATCATGACCTGTTCATCCCAACCCATGAGTTCTCCGATTGAACCAAGAATTCCAGCTCTTTGCACCAAATCCATTAATTTATCATAATCTTTGTTTGTCATAGAAAGAATAAAAAATTGGATGTATTAAAAAATATATGCTTGTTGAAACGTTAAATAAAATTGTTAAAAAAGAGGTTAAAACTTATTGCCTCCAATGTATAAATACTTAAATTAATGTTGCAACTTCTGTTATTAATGCGCTTGGAAAACATTGATTTCGGCCCATTAGTGTATATTGTAACATATCACCTGCTACTACTAGTAATGCTTCCATTCTATTTGATGAATCATACAGTATCAACAGGTCTAATTGTTGTAACAGTGGTATTAATCATGTGCATAGGCATAAGCATCACTGCAGGATACCATCGATTGTATGCTCATCGAACTTATCAATGCTCACCTCTTGTTGAATGGATTATTTTGTTTTTTGCAACTCTTGCAACGCAAGGTACTGCACTCCGCTGGTGTTTTGATCACCGAAGACATCATCAATATGTTGATGGTGAAAAGGACCCTTATTCCATCAAAAAGGGATTCTGGTATGCGCACGTACTTTGGTTTTTTCACAAAGACAGACCTGATATTGATCCCCAGGTTGTTCCAGACTTAGTTCAGAATCAACATCTTGCATTTCAGCATAAGCATTATGTGTGGCTCTTTGTTTTATTTAATGCACTAATTGTAGGAGGACTTGGGCTTGTATTTGGTGATTTGCTTGGTGCATTTGTTTTTGGTTTTCTGGTGCGGACATTTTTTGTTCATCATACTACCTGGAGCATAAATTCTGTTGCACATACATGGGGGTCTCAATCATTTTCAAAAGAACATACTGCAGTTGACAACTATTTGATTTCATTGCTTACTTACGGAGAGGGATATCATAATTATCATCATACATTTTCTTCTGATTATCGCAACGGGGTAAAATGGTATCATTTTGATCCTACAAAATGGCTTATTTGTGGTCTGTCAATTTTTGGTTTAACTTCTGATTTGCGACGGATTAGTACTTATACTATAAAAAGAAGACTGGTTCAGGCGGATAAAGAACTTGTGCTTAGTCGCATTTCCGAGATGATGCATGAACAGAGGGACAAATTAGCAAGCAGAGTTGAAGAGGTTTCCTCTCGGGTAAATTCATATATTGATGCACTTCAGAAAATGAGAAGGGAGTATAATGAACATCTTCCACGTGAAAAACTTATGGAATTGAGACAAAAAATGGATGAGCATAAAAGAAATCTTGCTGCAGAATGGGTGGAATGGTGCAGATTAGTTAAACAAATTCTTCGGGGCGAAGTTGCCCAGTATAACAACATTTAAAATAGTCTGAGCATATCTCAACATCAAGATGAAATTTACTTTGGAAACTGAGATTAACTGTCCTCTAAAGAAAGTTATTGTATTATTTGACAATCCAAATAATCTGCACAAATGGCAACCTGAGCTTGTAAGCTTTGTACATCTTAGTGGAAAGCCAGGACAGGTAGGGGCTAGGTCAAAGTTGAAATATCGCATGGAAAATCGAGATTTTGAAATGGTTGAAACTATTGTGAAACGGAATCTGCCAGATGAATTTTCAGGAGTGTATGAAACACAAGGGATGAAACATGTTATTATTAATAGGTTCGCTGCTGCTGGTACAAAGAAGACAAATTGGATTGTTGAAAATGAGATTACATTTAGTGGATTTGCGAAGATTATGAGTATTTTTATGAGAGGATATATGAGGAAGCAAGTGCAGAAAACTCTGAATCAATTCAAGAAATTTGCTGAAGATCAAAAATAAGAAAAAGTAAGAATAAAAAATAAGTTATTAGAGAAATTCTAACCTTGAACATGCTGTAATTCTGCTTTTGTCAAATTCAAGGATGATTCTTTTCCAAGCCGCTTTAGAACGTTTTCCATGTATTTCTTTGGAGTGTTGTACTGAACAGCTAATTGTTCATACTCCTCTCGCATATGTGGAAATGGAGGAATAGAAATACCTTTCAATTCATTGAAGATACCTGGATTGTAAACAGCGTAACGTCCGAGCATTACCCCAGCAACTCCAACCTTTCTTAGTTTTGCTACCTGAGTTTGATTGCCAATGTCTCCATTAGCAATAATAGGTTTGCCTGTTGCAACACATTCAGGGTAAACGGAGGTATCAGCGCGAGTTTCGTAGTGCTCTGAGCCGTGGCGTGCATGAACTACAAAGAAATCTGCGTCAACATGTTTGATAAGTTTAATATGAATATTTTTTTCCTTCTCATTTTGATTCATGCCAAGTCGCATTTTGATAGAACAAGGATATTTGTGTTTTTTTATTATGTCGACAAGTCGGGCTACTTTGGACATGCGCTTGATCATGGCGCAACCTTGACCTATCTTAACTATTCCAAAACTAGGGCAGCCTAGATTCAGGTTAAAGCCTTGAAAGCCTTCATGAGGTCTGAAATATTTTAAATACTTTTGCAGCATTGTTTCATTTGCACCAACTATTTGAATTTGGGTTGGAATGTCGTTCAAGCAGGAGGCTTTGAACATGGTGCTTTTGTTTCTGATGGCTAATTTTTCAAAGCGGGCCATTTCTGTGAATGTTAAATCAGCTCCATAATGATGGCACAAGGTTCTTAACGCTGTATCTGAAGTATCCTCCATTGGAGCAAACATATAGGAAAAAGGTGCCATAATCAGTGAATATTAGAAGGATTATTTAAAGGTGAGGCAAAAGTAACTCCTTTTTTTCTTTTGTATCAATTGATTCTGGAAACAATGGTTGCTTAGAAACTAAAAGTATTCACCTGTTTGTGAATAAAAAGTTGTTTCTATGTAATCGGCGGCACGACGGCAGCAAACTATATAAAGCGATTATTGGTTACGAATATCATGGAATTGCCTAAAACGTATGTTTCTGCTGAAGTTGAGAAAAAATGGCAGGATTACTGGGAAAAGGAAGGTATTTACAAATTTAATAAGAAAAGTGATAAGCCTATTTATTCAATTGATACACCACCACCATATGTTTCTGCGGCGCATCTTCATGTTGGACATGGAATGAGCTATTCTCAAGCTGAATTCGTTGCACGGTATAAACGGATGAAAGGATTTAATGTATTTTATCCAATGGGGTTTGATGATAATGGACTTCCTACTGAGCGATTTGTTGAGAAAAAATTCAATTTAGATAAATCAAAAATATCACGTTCTGAATTCATCAAACTTTGCCTCGATGAAACAAAAACTGGAGCAAAGACATATGAAGACCTTTGGAAAAGTCTTGCGATCAGTGTTGACTGGAATCTCAAATATAGCACAATAGATCCTCACTGCACCAAAATTAGTCAGAGATCGTTTATTGATTTGTACAAAAAAGGAAGATTGGAGCGGATTGATGCTCCTACCACCTGGTGCGTTTCTTGTCAAACGTCAATTGCTCAAGCTGATCTTGATAATGTAGATATGAGCAGCACATTCAACCATATTGCATTCAAAGCTGAAGGTCATGAATTGATTATTGCAACCACAAGGCCTGAATTATTGCCTGCTTGCGTTGCAGTTATTTGTCACCCTGATGACAAAAGATACAAAAAATTAATTGGAAAAGAAGCGGAAGTTCCTCTGTTTGGACATAAAGTAAAGATAATTGCAGATGAGAAAGCAGATCCTGAGAAAGGAACAGGTATTGTTATGTGCTGTACATTTGGAGATAAGACTGATATTGAGTGGTGGTACAAACATCAATTGCCTCTTCGCGCTTTGTTTACTAAAGATGGAAAACTTAACGAACTTGGAGCCAAGTATAAGGGAATGAAAATAAAAGCTGCACGGGCTGCTATTATTGAAGATCTGGAAGCTTCCAGTTTAATGAAAGAAAAGAAACCAATTTCTCATGCAGTTAATGTTCACGAACGTTGCGGAGTTGAAGTAGAATTCCTTAAGTCAAAACAATGGAATATCAAAGTTCTCGACAAAAAAGAAGAGTTGCTTGCGATTGCGCAGAAAGTTAACTGGCATCCCAAGCACATGAAAGTACGTTTCGAACACTGGGTAAAAAATTTGAACTGGGACTGGGGAATTTCCAGGCAACGTTACTATGGAGTTCCTTTTCCAGTATGGTATTGTGAAAAATGTGGTCAAGTGAGAGTAGCTGAAGATAAGGAACTTCCAGTTATTCCAACTGAACATAATCCAAAGGAAGCTTGCGCTTGCGGATCGAAAAAGTGGATACCTGAAGAAGATGTTATGGATACCTGGATGACGTCTTCAGTTAGCCCTGAAATCAATGCACGGTGGAAAGACAAAGATGAATTACCAATTCTTCCAATGAGTCTCCGTCCACAAGCACATGATATTATTCGGACATGGGCGTTCTATACTATTGTAAAGAGTTACTATCATCGTGAATCCATTCCATGGACAAACATTATGATAAGCGGACATGGATTAGATCCAAAAGGTCAGAAGATCAGTAAGTCAAAAGGAAACATGATCGTAGCAGAAGATGTTATCAAAAAGTATTCTGCTGACGCGTTCAGATGGTGGGCTGCTTCGGTAACAATTGGAGAAGACTTACCATACATGGAAAAAGATGTTGCGACAGGCCAAAAAATTGTTCTTAAACTCTGGAATTCTGCAAAACTTGCATTCATGCACCTTGAGCAATATGATGGGGCAATTCCTGATGAACTCTGGGCAGCTGACAAATGGATTATGTCAAAATTGCAGCGAGTGATTGAACGTTGTACTGAAGCGTTTGATGCTTATGAATACTCTAAAGCAAAACAAGAAGTAGAATTGTTTTTCATGCATCATTTCTGCGACAACTATCTTGAGATCTGTAAAGGAAGATTGTATAATGAGGATATTTATGGAAAGGATGCAAAGCTTGCAGCACAGTATACTGTGTATAACTGTTTGTTGTCAGTACTCAAGTTGCTTGCACCTTTTACACCATTTATTACTGAAGAAATTTATTCATACCAATTTGCAAAGAAAGAGAAGATGAAAAGTATTCACTTATCATCGTGGCCTGTTGCAGATGCATCGCTTATTTCAGAAGGAGCAGAAGAAGCTGGTGCTGTCCTCGTAGACATTATTGCAGCTGTCCGTAAATGGAAATCTGATAATAAATTATCATTGGCTGCAGAGATTGAGGAATTGCATATTCATTCAGATGATAAGCATAATAAACATTTCCCTGCGATTGAAGCGGATTTGAAGATTGCGTCGAAGGCAGCGAAAGTTGTGTATGACAAGAAAGTAGATCAGAAATGTGGTTCTTTCCCAATTGAGATTGGTGTTGTGATTAAGAAGTAAGTAAATAATAGTAAACTAAAAAAATAATAATTAAATAAAAACTAAAAATAAAAAATTAGAATCTTCTTTCTGCTTTACCTATGTTTGTCAGAAGAGGATCAATCTGCCTTTCTAAGCGGTCAACTGCCATCTTTCCATCAATTTGACCATTTTGGTAGTCGTCCCAAATGGTTCTTAAATGTTTAATTCTATCTGTCAATGTTCTTGCAGTTTTAATACGGCCAGACTCAGTCGTGTTTGGATTATCTCTGCTACATCTAATGGTTAAGTCTCCAACATGTTCTTTGACCATTGCATAGCTCACAGAGATTCGATCAACCAGCTTTCCAACATTATGAATTTGGCCATAGTTATCCTCAGCCCTGCACTGACTCAAATATGATCTTAAGTCCCATACTGTTGTTGCAACTTGCAACAAACCTGCAGCCATATCATATTGTGTCTTTTGATCAACTTCAACATTTGTCTCTAAACTTTGATATCCCATAATTTCCCTCCAAAACCAATAAGAGTTAATTTTAGGTGCGATTTATATGCCTTTCGAGTGGACTTTTAATCATTTAATAGAATCAAATAACCAGCTCCAAAACATATTTAAACACTAATTATATTCATTAACCTATGAAAAAGATGATTATTTTTGGGGTGTTATTTCTTGTTGTTTTAAGTGGTGGTTTGTACTATTTCAATAACAAGGGTGATAGTGGTGAGTTTAATGCTGTTGCACAGTGTTTGACTGATAAAGGCACAAAGATGTATGGTGCGTACTGGTGCGGACATTGCGCTACCCAAAAAGATAATTTTGGAAGCTCTTTCAAATATATTGATTATGTAGAATGCGCAGATCCGAGTAATCCTAATGTTCAAACTGCGGTTTGTACTGCAGCAGAAATTAAATCATATCCAACGTGGGTGTTTGCAGATGGGACAAGTATCAGTGGAGAACAACCTGTTGATAGTTTAGCGAAGATTGCTGGTTGTTGAATTTTAATAAGAGAATAAAAAAATAATATTTTTTATTTTTCTTTAAATTTTATCGTATCCTTTGGATTCTAATTCTCTTACTAACTCTTTGCCGCCTTCCTGCACAATTTTACCTGCTTTCATGACAAGAATTCTGTCCGGAACAATGTAGTCAAGCAATCGCTGGTAGTGGGTGATGACAAGGATTCCTTTGCCTGATTTTTGTCTGTTGACACCTTCTGCTACTGTTTTGAGCGCATCTATATCTAAACCTGAATCTGTTTCGTCAAGTACGGCGTACTTTGGATTAAGGATAGCCATCTGCAGAATTTCTGCGCGCTTTTTTTCTCCACCTGAGAATCCTTCATTCACATAACGTTTCTGGAACGCAGGATCAATTTTCAATTGCTTCATTTCAGATTCCATTATTTTTCTGAAGTCAAGGACTGATAATGGTTTTTCTCTGACTGCATTTGCAGCAGTTCTCAAGAAATTAGATAATGAGAGTCCAGCGATTTCTTTAGGATACTGGAATGAAAGGAATAAACCTGCTTTTGCTCTTTTGTCTGCAGACCACTCAGTAATATTCTCTCCGTTAAGTGTAATTTTTCCTTTTGTAACCTGGTATGAAGGATGTCCCATGAGGACGCTTGCTAATGTTGACTTTCCTGACCCATTGGGGCCCATGAGGGCAACAACTTCATTTGGTTTTACTTCAAGCGAAATTCCTTTCAGAATTTCTTTTCCTTCTACTGATGCGTGCAGATTTTCAATTTTTAGTGTCATTATTATGTTCCTCCAACTTTTTGATTGCATTTTGAATTGCGTGAAATGAAAGTAATGCGCATTTTAATCTGACTGGACCTATTGGAATGCCCAGCAAGTCAATGATGTCGTCACGCGTTATATTTTTTAATTCTTCAATTGATTTGCCTTTGACTAAGTCTGTTGTCAAGGAGGCTGAAGCCTGGGAGATTGCACAGCCTTTGCCATTGAACTTGATGTCGTAAACCGAGCCCTTGATAATTTTTAATTGCATTTCAACTTCATCACCACACAGAGGGTTGAATTCTTTTTGAACTACATCAGGGCCGATGATGGTTCCTTTGTTATGTGGATGCTTGTAATGATCCATGATGTTCTCTGCGTAGATGTCCATTATTTGAACACCTCAATTAGTTCTTTCAGGGCTTTTATGAGCGCGTCAACATCTGCTTCTGTGTTGTACAGTGCGAAACTTGCTCTTGTTGTGCCAGTGATGCCAAGCTTTTTCATCAAAGGCTGGCAACAATGGTGGCCTGCTCTTACTGCAATTCCATGTTGATCCAGGAAATGTGCAATGTCATGTGGGTGTATGCCATCTATAACAAAGGAAATGATTCCTTTGCTTCTTTTGTTACCAAGTATCGTAATTTCTGGAATCTTTTGTAACTTTGAAATGCAGTAGTCAGTGAGTGCATGTTCGTGTTCTTCAATGTTCTTTATTCCAATTGAAGTAATGTAATTAATTGCTGTGGCAAGCGCAACTGCACCCGAGATATTCTGGGTGCCTGGTTCAAATTTAGCAGGCATGTCTGCCCAGGTTGATGAAGTCAGGGTAACTTCTCTGATCATTCCTCCGCCTCTGTGCGGGGGATCGTATTTTGTCAGCAGACTTTCTTTTCCCCACAGTACACCGATTCCAGTGGGACCATACACTTTATGCCCTGAGAAACATAGAAAATCTACATCAAGGTGTTTAACATCAATCTTTGTATGCGCTGCAGCTTGTGCTGCGTCAATGACACATATTGCACCCACATGGTGTGCGGCGGCTGCGATCTTCTTTATGTTGTTTTGAATACCCAGGACATTTGAGATAAATGTGAGAGAGACTACCTTTGTCTTCTTTGTCAACAATTTTTCGTAAGAGGCTATGTCAAGTTCATAGTCCTCAGTTATAGGAATGAACTTGAGCACAACACCTTTTTGTTGCAGTCGCTGCCATGGAACCAAATTACTGTGATGCTCCATTTCAGTCAGGATGACTTCATCTCCTTTGCTCAAATGAGGTTCAAGCATTAGTACAATCATGTTGATTGAATCAGTGGTTCCTTTGGTGAATACGACTTCATGCTCATGAGCATTGATGAACTTCGCAATTGTGTTTCTTGCAGATTCGAATGTTGCGGTTGCATCCTCGCTAAGCTTGTGAATTCCTCTATGCACGTTTGCATTTTTTTCTTCATAGAATTTTTTAATTGCGTCTATGACTGACTTGGGTTTCTGGGTTGTGGCTGCATTGTCTAGGTAAACCAGCGGCTTTCCATGAATTTTCTGTTTCAATATTGGAAAGTCCTTTTTCCAGGGGTTTGTTTTTTTAGTTGTCATATAATTTTTTAGTTATGATTTTGTTGAGATTATTCTGCATTGAATCTGGGAACTCTGAGATAAGTGGAGTAAGGAATGCTTCTACTAATTGCATTTTCGCTTCTTCTTCTGTCAGTCCTCGAGACATTAGATAAAAAACTGTTTCTGGATCTAATTTTCCAATGGTTGCACCGTGACTGCATTTTACATCATTGTTCATGA
>CAZNVD010000026.1:13935-17652 GCA_964576505.1 uncultured Methanosarcinales archaeon | reverse complement strand
GCGGTAAAAACATTGCGCATTGTGATCTGCAATTCCTTTTGTAAGCATGTCGCAAGAGGTGTGTGAACTTGAGTGAACTGTTTTTGATTGAATGTCGAAAAGCTGGTTTTTTCCTGCGAAGAATAAGGCCTGGGTTTTTCCCTCGGCTCCTGCTTTTGTTAGATCGCTGGTGGTGATTGCTCTTGTAAATCTAGAACCAAGATTACATTCAGTCCATTTTATGTTTGAGTCAGCTGCACATGAAGCTTTTTTGAATGATACATTGTTAACTGAATTGTCTAAATTCTGGATGCTGAGGAAGTGAGCAGAAGCATTGTCTTTGAGGACGACTTCGAATACATCTGAACGGATAATACCAGGCAATGAGGTTAGTTCTTCAACATAGTGTAGTTCAGCACCTTCTTCAACAATGATTACAGTATGGTCGAATGTGTTGGCAGTAAAGTGTTTCGAGATTGTTAAAGAGGCTTTTTGTTCTCTTGGAACTCTGATAACGCAGATACGATTGAGATTGCTGTAATGCAGGAATGCAAATGAATTGTCTGGAATGATAAGACTGGAGAAAATCTTTTCTATGTCTGCTACTTCTGAGATTTTGTCAAGTGCAGTTAACACTTCGACCTTTCCTGTTGTTGCGCAAGTAACTTTGGTTGCATCGGTTGCGGATTTTATGGTGCTGTCGATGTCAACTGGAATTGAAATTTTGAGACCGTGGCTAATTCTAGCTGGAATTGGTTGTTCTTTCAATTTTTTCTGGCACTGCTTTCGAATCGAAGCGAGCCAGGATGGTTCGTTTTTGAGAATGTCCATGTATGTTAACCTACTGAGCCTTCCATTTCTAATTCAATGAGTTTGTTTAATTCTACGGCGTATTCAAGCGGAAGTTCCTTGATTATTGGTTCGATGAAACCTGAAACAATCATTTGCTTTGCCTTTTCTTCATTGATTCCTCGACTTTGTAAATAGAAAATTTCTTCAGCACCGATTTTTCCAACTGTTGCTTCGTGGGCAACTTGAGCGTCTTTTGCTTTTACGTCTATAGTAGGATAGGTATTTGAGGATGATTTTTCGTCAATTAACAAGGCGTCGCATTCAACACTTGATTTTGAGCCTGTTGCTGAAGGCATCATTTTTACTAAGCCTCGGTATGAGGTGATTCCGCCGTCTTTGCTTATGCTTTTTGAAACAATTATTGATGATGTGTTTTTTCCTATGTGAATTACTTTTGCACCTGTATCCTGATTTTGATCATGACCTGCGTAGGCGATTGCAAGATGGTCTGCTCTTGATCTGTCACCCAGAAGAATTGATGATGGATAAAGCATAGTAACTCCGCTTCCCAGGTTTCCGCCAATCCATTCCATGATTCCGTCTTCTTCTACAAGAGAACGTTTTGTGTTCAAGTTAAAAGTATTTTTTGACCATGATTCAACAGAACTGTATCTACATCTGGCATTCTTTTTTACAAATATTTCAACGCAACCTGCGTGCAATGCTGATGCTGCATATTGAGGTGCACTGCAGCCTTCGATGTATTGGACTTCTGCACCTTCATCTACAATGATGAGAGTATGCTCGAATTGACCGCCTTGTTTTGCGTTCATTCTGAAGTATGCCTGAAGCGGGAGATCAACTTTGACTCCTTTTGGAATGTAAATGAATGTACCACCGCTCCAAACAGCGCCGTGAAGCATGATAAATTTGTGATCATTGATTGGGATACATTTTGTCATGAAGTGTTGTTTGACAATTTCAGGATATTTCTGGACTGCGACATCCATGTCTTCGAAAATAACACCTTGTTTTTCCCATTCTTCTTTTAGACTGTGATAGACAACTAATGAGTCATATTGTGCGCCTACTCCTCCCAATGCTTTTTGTTCTGCTTCGGGAATTCCTAATTTTGAGAATGTCTTTTTTATGTCTGCAGGAACATCGTCCCATGATTTTGAATTGTGCTTTGCATCAGGAACCTGATAATAAATAATTTTGTCCATATGTAACTTTTCTAGTGATGGACCCCAGGTTGGCATTGGAGTTGCATGGAATAATTTTAGAGATTTGAGTCTTATGTTGAGCATCCACTCAGGTTCTTTTTTTTGTTTAGAAATTTCTTTAATTAAATCTTCATTTAATACGCCCGGGTCTGCTTTGAAGGTGTGGCGTTCTTCATTTGGAGCAAAGTATTGATTAGGATCAAATTGTTCATTTGTGGCGGATTGACTCATGATAGTGCGCCTCCATGTTTGTGAGACTTTTGTTTAGCGCAGCCGTTACAATGATGGGTTACATGCTGATCAATAATGTGAAGGATGCCTGTGCCTTGATTACTAAAGAGGGCATCCTTTCTGGCTGCGTAAATTGATTGTTTTCCCTTTTTTTCTACAGTAACAAGATTGCAGGTTCTTAACATCTGTAATGAGTGGGAGACACGGCTTCTTTCGGCGTGTAAAGCTTCAGTAAGCTCGTTTACGCTTTTAGGACCTTGTAATAGAAGTTTGATAATATTCATCCTCAACTCAGAGGCAAAGGTTTCCATACATAGATGATAGGGGGTTTCCATGGTGAATCTTAATTCAAGTGAATTAACTTTCACGGATGTTTATAAAGGTTTTGGGTTTTATTGGGCTATACCCAGCAAAAGACATATAAATTGAATTCCCGACTTATCAAGTATAAAATTTGTTGGAGGAAAGTTGAATGGCAAAAACATTAAGTTCAGATGAAACAATGACTGCAATTCTGTCATACCTGGGAATTCTGGTATTAATTCCATACTTTACAACCCAAGGCAAAAGAAATGCGTTTATGAGTTTCCACATTAAACAAGGATTGGCTTTATTTGTATTTGACATAATTCTTACTGTTGTAGGAATGGTTGTATGGGTTATCCCAGTAATCGGCTGGATGATTGGATTGTTAATGCCTATTGTTTGGATTCTGGTATTGATCGTTGCTATCATTGCGATTGTTAAAGCTTTGAAAGGCGAAATGTGGGATATACCAGTTATCGGCGGATTCAAAGATAAATTTAATGTTTAAGTTTTCTTTTTATTTTCTTTTTCTTGTGTATTAAGGATTCAAGGTTTCTAGAATCAGATGTTGCTATTGGAACAAGAGTTACAAAATAAGAAAATAAATAAACTAAAATTAAAAAAATAAAGTAAAACAAAAGTTAAAAGAAAACTAAAATAAAAAAATAAACAAAATAAAAAAAATTATGATTCTTCGCTATCCTTTGAGAAATAGTCTTCGACGTCCTCTTTTTTCTCTTTATTCTTAGTGAGAGTTTCCCGGCCTTCTTCGCCTTCCAGACTCTGAAGTTCGTCAAGCTCAAAGCCCAGTTCAAAGCCGACTTCGCCCGGGTCTTTTTCGTCCTCTTCTATTTCTTCCTCTTCAAAAACCTTACCTTTCTCATCGTAGTCTTCAAGTTCCTCTTCGTCCTCAAAGTCTTCCTCGTATCCCATCTTTATTCCTCCAGCTCCGCTGCAATAGTTGCAACGGCTTTTACAGTGTCTGCCTCTTCAAGCCTCATAATGCGGACACCCTGGGTATTGCGCCCAATGGTTGGAATTCCATCAGCACGTATCCGTATCGCTATACCATTCTTGCTGATGATCATGAGCTCGTCACTCGGGGTGACAAGTTTGCCTGCAATGACCCGGCCGTTTCTGTCAGATGTTTTTATATTAATAACTCCCTTGCCTCCGCGACTGA
>CAZNVD010000026.1:13108-13925 GCA_964576505.1 uncultured Methanosarcinales archaeon | reverse complement strand
GATTGTTTACCATAACCAAATTCTGTGATTGTGAGGATGCTTGTTGGAGCATCTTTTGAGCGGACAAGCATTGACACAACTTCATCTCCTGCTCCAAATCTCATGCCAGTTACACCACGAGAAGTTCTACCCATAGGACGAGCCTGACTTTCTTCAAAGCGGACTGCATTACCTTCTTTTGACAGAAGGATAACTTCGTCTGACCCCGTTGTTAAGTGAGCAGCGATGAGTTGATCGCCTTCATCCAGAGTACACGCTATGATGCCTGTTTGTCTTGGGCGGCTGTATTCATTCAGAGGAGTCTTCTTGACAATTCCATTTTTAGTTGCAATCAACAAGTATTTGTCTTCGACGAATGCTGAAACCGGAACTACTGAAGTAATCTTTTCATCTTGCTCAATTGGTAAAATGTTAACAATATTTTTTCCTTTGCTCTGTCGGCTTGCTTCTGGAAGTTCATAGACTTTCTGCCAGTATACTTTTGCTTTGTTTGTGAAGAATAGTAAATAATCGTGGGTAGTTGCTACAAATAATTGTTCGACGAAGTCGTCTTCTTTTGTGCCGCTGCCAAGAACTCCACGGCCGCCCCTGTTCTGAGTTTTGTAATCAGCCAAAGGAGTTCGCTTAATGTATCCACTGGCAGAAATTGTGACAGTCATTTCTTCTCTCTCAATGAGGTCTTCATCCATTATTTCGTCGTTATGTTCACCCACAGTAAGCTCAGTTTTTCTCTTGTCTCCATAGTCAGTTTTCATCTGGGTTGTTTCTTCTTTGATTTTGTCGAAGACTTGAGTTGGAGATTCGAGGAATTCTTTCA
>CAZNVD010000026.1:0-13098 GCA_964576505.1 uncultured Methanosarcinales archaeon | reverse complement strand
AATTGTTCCATTAATTTTCTTGTTTCCATGAGATCCGTTCTAATCTTGTCCTGTTCAAGTGCAGTCAATCGTTGCAACTGCATTTCTAAAATTGTGCGTGCCTGAATCTGAGATAAATTGTAGTGAGCGATTAATTGATCTTCAGCTTCTTGCGCAGATTTTGCAGCCTTGATCATTGCCACAATTGCATCAATGTGGTTGAGAGCGATTTCCAGGCCTTCCAGGCGGTGGGCTTTTTCCTGGGCTTTTCTGAGCTCATATGTTGCTTTGCGGAATAATACTTCTTTTCTGTGATCAATAAAAAATTGGAGAATTTCTTTTAATGATAGTCTGCGTGGTTCTGATTTTACAAGAGCAAGCATGTTCATTCCAAATGTTTGTCTCAAGCTGGTGTATTTGAGAAGCTGATTTTCTACGACTCCGGGATTTGCATCTTTCTTCAGGACAACAACAATTCTCATACCGTCTCTGCTACTTTCGTTTCTTATGTCACGGATGCCCTCTATTTTTCCTTCTTTTACCAGGTCTGCAATCTGTTCAATAAGAGTAGTTCTGTTAAGCATGAATGGAATTTCAGTAATAATTAATGCAGAATGCTTTGCAGTTTCTTCGTGATGGACTCTGCCAGTAACATAGACTTTACCTTTTCCTGTTGTGTAGGCACTCTTAATTCCTGTTGCACCCTCAATAATACCGCCAGTTGGGAAATCAGGTCCTTTCACAAACTGCATTAAGTCGGTGATTGTTGCATCAGGCTGGTTTACCAGATGGATAATTGCGTCACATACTTCACTTAGATTATGAGGTGGAATATTGGTTGCCATTCCAACGGCGATTCCTGAGCTCCCGTTGATAAGCAAATTTGGAATTCTTGCGGGAAGGACTACTGGTTCTTCTTCAGTGCCGTCGTAGTTTGGAGCGAAATCAACAGTTTCTTTGTCAATGTCATCTAGAAGTTGTTCTGCTAATTTTTGCAGCTTTGCTTCTGTGTATCTTTCTGCTGCTGGCGGATCGCCGTCAATACTTCCGAAATTACCCTGACCTTTGATTAATGGATAGCGCATGAGGAAATCCTGGGCGAGTCTTACTAATGCATCGTAAATTGCGGCGTTACCATGCGGGTGATAAGTACCCATGGTTGTACCTGTAATCTTTGCACACTTTGCGAAAGGTTTGTTGTGCATGAGACCCATCTGTTTCATGGTGAAAAGAATTCTTCTGTGAACTGGTTTTAATCCGTCACGTACATCTGGAAGTGCACGTGAGACTATAATGCTCATAGCATAGTCTAAGAAAGAGGTCTTCATCTCTTCTTCGATAATCCTATCCTTAATGTTATGGTCCATTTGAAATATCTGTATTGTCCTTGCTTTGTTCAGTGTCTGGGTTAGTTACAGGAGAGTCAGTTTCAGAAACAGTTGAAACTTCTGATTCTATTGAATCAACAGAAACAGGAGTTGCAAAAGGATCTTCTCTGTCCTTGGTGTCTCTCAGTTGATCAGTCATGGCAACGTCACGTGCAAGTAAATCTTCTCGCACTTTTGCAATCGCAATTTCTTGCATCTTAAGTACTTCGAAGAATTTTTCTTTTTCATTTTCATTTATGTCGAAGTAATCATAGAATTTTTCTGTTAGACGGACGAGTTTTGATCTTCCTTTCTCTTCACGCTTGATAAATCCGATTTCTTCGAGTGATTTCAGATGATCGTACGCAGCTGATGAACGTTGCTTGATTATTTCGCTTTGCATAACTGGAGCAGAGTAGGCAACGTATGCTAGTGTTTCCATAGTACCGCGGTCTAATTCAGTTCGCTCTACAAGTTTGCTAATCAAAGCCATGTAATCAGGGCGGACTGTCATCTTCCAGAGCGGTCCGTCTCTTGCAATCATGAGTGAACAGTCACGTGAAACATAATCAGCCTGCAATTGTTTCAGAGAAGCTTGAACTTCGCCAACAAAATGACCACTTAATCTAGCTAGATCTTCTTCAGTCATTCCCTTTCCAGCTGCGTATAACAACGCTTCAATTTTTTTTATTAGAGTCATCTGTGAACACAACCTTTGAATTTGTTTTGAATTTGCCTTTTTCTTTGACAAGCTCAGCGCGAGCCACTAATTTGTCCAGGAACAAATCACAAGAACGTTGATCAATACCAACCTGTTCGCGAATTTTTTCAGCAGTGATTGGTTTTTTTGCGGCATGAAGTATTGAATAGCGAATTACCTGGAATAGGTTTGCTTCTGTTACCTTGAAACCGGCATTTTGCTCTTTGAGTCTTCTATCAATTGTGTGGAGCCTTGCTTGTATTTCATTTAGCCAAGCTGAAAAGTCTAATGCGCTGAAATTAAGTTCTCTTGGTTCAATGACTTCAACAGATGATGGCATGAAATCAAAACAGAATCCAGTGAGAACTGAGAGATCTTTGAATAGTAGTTCCATGTCAGCAAAGCTTGACCATAATTTTTCCTCAGGCTCTTCTTTTGGTTCAAACACTTTGGCTTTTAGAACATCAATGTGAGGGTTCTTTCCTATGAGTTCCACGGTCTTTTCCATGGTCTTTTCAATAAGTGAAGCTGGTGCTCCCAGGATCTCAACAACTACCCTGCAGAAATAGCCTCCTTTGGCTATTTTCGCGCTAATTTCGCCCTTATTCAATCTCTCATACCTCTTTATTTTGAGATAATAGGCGGTTTTTAAAGGTTGTGTAGGTACAAAAGCAGATATTAAAAGAATAAAAAAGAGGCTCCCAAAGCCAGATTCTGTATCCGGGGGAGGATTTTATTGACGCGGTTTGCGAGAGCCTCCTCACACTTTACTCACACAATTGTGGTCCACTAGATCTCTATGTTAATACAGTTTATGTAGTCTTTACTATACTGGTGGTCATAATGGTAACTTGATATATAAATGTTTTCCTTTAGGAGTTTGGCTAATAAAATTGTAAAGAACAGGAGATTTTACTTAATCGCTTTAGAAATTTGTTTTGGATCAATCTTGCCTTGTTTAATTTCCTGGCCGCCGCCTTTTGCGCCTAATGAAACAAGTTTCTTGAATTTATCAGAATCATTTGTTACAAATGATCCTTCTTTGTTGATTAACAAAATATTTGATTTTGATTCAACTATAGTTCTCATTGATTTTATGTCTAAGTCAACTTCATATGAATGATTGTCTTTGAACGAATCTGCAATCTGTTTACTCTTTTGCTGTTGCAATGTGTCAAGGCGTTTTTTGGATTCTTTCCAAGCGGTGAACAGGCTTTTTGCAGATTCTAATGAAGATATTTTGGAAGGCAATTTTATTCTTGATGGCTTTTGATCTGACTCTTTTTCTATAACAACAATTTGTTTCATGAAATCATTTGTTTCATGGGTGAAACGATCAATTGTTTTTGAAACATCTGCGATTTGTACATCAAATAAAGATGCGATTGGTTCTAATTCTGATTCAGGGATTCCAAGATCTTTTGTTAATTTTGCTTCGTCCTGGATAATTTGATCTGCTGCTTTGCCGGCAACATATTCAAGGCGGACGATTCCATCTTGAATCTTAGATGACTTAATGATTTTTATTTGACCGACTTCTTTTGTGTGCTTAACGTGAGTTCCACCACAGGCTTCTACATCTACTTCTGGAATTTCCACGATTCTAAGCTGTTTTCCGGGGACAGCTCCACCCTGGTAGATTGACATGCCGTGGTCTTTTTCTGCTTGAGCCCTGTCTTTGAAGATTGATCGCACTGGAATATCTTCTTTCACAATCTGGTTTGCTCTATCTTCAATCTTCTTTAGTTCATCAGATTCTATTTTTTTGAAATGAGTGATATCCAAGGTTGCTTTTTCTAATGTTTTTCTTGCACCAGCCTGATAAATGTGGCTGCCTAAGATATGTTTTGCTGCTGCATTGATAATATGGGTTGCAGTGTGATGTTGGGTAAGTTGCAAACGCCTATCTGAATCAATGTTGCACGAAACTTTAGTTCCTTGTTTCAATTTTGATTTTTGTTTCATCTTGTGGATGATTACAGGGCCTTGCTTGAATACATCAATTACTTCTTCGTTCTCGATTTTTCCTACATCATGGATTTGACCACCTGATGTGGGATAGAAGAATGATCTATCAAGAATTACGAAATCGTCGTGAACTTTGAGTACTTTTGCATCAAATTTAGATATTTCATAGTCTTCGAAATACATTGCTGCAGTTGGTTCAACATCTTCTATGTCAACATATTCTTCTTTTTTTGTCTGCCATTCAGCGACAGTTTGCTGTTTATGCCGTTCTGCGACCAGACCATAGAAATTATCAGGAATGTCTATCTTCTTTCCTAATTCCTTTGCCTGTTCCTGAATGATTTCAGGGTTGATTCCCTGACTGTCGTAAAGCGTGAGTAGTGTTTCAGGAGTGACTTTTTCTTTTGTGATGATTCTTGCAACCATGCGTTTGCTTTTCTCAAGGGTGTTGTTGAATTTGTCGCGCTCTTCGTCAAGAATTAATTTGACATTGTCTAACTTTTCTCTTAATTCGGGAAACATTTCCTTGAGGAATTCTGCGTGTTCATTGCAGACTTCTGGCAAGTCTATGTCCCAGCCATAATTATTTATGAATGCAAGGGCTCTTCTGAGGACTAGTCTGAGATTGTAACCGCCGCCAACATTACTTGGAAGACAGCCGTCGTTTAATGCAAACAATAATGTTCTTGAGTGTTCTGCAACTGAGAATAATGCTTCTAGCTCTCTGATTGTCTTTTTCAAGTATTCAGTGTCAGTACCAATTTTCTTTGCAATAGTTTGCCATACTTTCTGGAGATCTTGCGCTTCGTCTGCATTTAACAGACCACAGTATGGAAGGAATTTCTTTCTTAAGTCTTCATCAATGTCAATTCCTGTTCTTGCTTTTAGTTTTTTGAGTACTGTGGGGAAAGTTGTTTCATATGAGGTGGATTTTCTTTGAGTAAACCAAGGGATTCTTTCATGACCCATCCCCATGTCTAAAACCTTAAGGTTGAGATCGCGCTTTCCCACAGGAGTTTCTCTGAACTGCATGTAAACCTGGTTTGCTAACTCTAGTCCGCCCGAGAAAAATTCAAGGCTTGGCCCGAAATTACCAGATCCTGCCCAGACATCTTCGTGTATGGTGAGTTCATCTGTTTTGAGGCCAACTCCTTTTTCAAACCAGGTGAGTAAATGCTGGAAGTAATCAGTCTGTTTGTATTCAGCTGCAGGTACGAATGCGTGCTGACCTATCATGACGAATGCAGTGTAGTGTGCACCAGTAATACCAACATTGTCTACATCATTGAATCGTAAAGATGGTTGCGGTACTACTAGCGGGTTTGCAGGCGGAGCTGAAACACCATCAACAACATAAGGAATAAAATTATCAATTGAAGCTTCAACAAATGGAATGTCATCTCTCCATCTTGCGGCAACAGGGTATCTTGGAATTGGAGTGTATCCCTGTTGTTTCATAATTTTTGAAAAGGTTTTCCATGTGCCGATGTAATCAAGTTCGTTTCTTTTTGTTTTCTGATCTTGAAATGAGAATGATCCTTCACATGCGACGTCACCACACACCTCTTTATCTGGGTGAGTTGACCAGAAGAATCTTTTACATTTTGAACAGGTGCATCTGACGAAACCCCTTTCCTTCAAGTAGTCAACAGGATAATACTTCTGAGGATTCTGCTGAAAATCTGGAGTGTATTTCTTTTTGATTTCTTTAGGAGTGAGCATGCATGGATATCAAGAACTAGAGCTTTTAAATGTTTTGGGAGTGTGACGGCCGAAATAAGATATAAAAGATATTTAAATGAAGAAACGAAAGATTTAATAGAAAAGCAAGAATAAATAATGCATGGTGCAAGGGACAAAATTAGTTTTAGCTTCTGCTGATCAACTGAGGGGAAGACAAATCACTCAAAAAGATAAAATAGATGTATCTGAAGCATACGTTAAGTTAGTAAGTTTTTACCATACTCTTTGCCATTATTATGGTTTTGATTCTGGTTTAAATTCAAATTGTATCCTTCAGCATCTTCTTAGTCAGCGAGAATGTGATTTTATTCATTGGTGGAGCAGTAAGTCTCATATCATATATCAACTTCTAGCAAAAAATGATGATTGTACTCAAGAATTATCTGAACGATTGGAACACATTATCTTTACAGGACAGTATCAAGCAATCACATCTGAATTCAAAGAAATGTGTGAACGTGCGAGGTTGCAGTGGGAAGAACATGCTCTCCACACTGATGGTCATCGTACAAAAATAGTTTATGGTCAAGAAGAAGACAGAGCATACCGCAAACGTATGGGTGGACCAGGTGTAATTGAGGAAAATTGGGATAATTTGGTACGGGCTTTTGAAAATCAGGACGATTAATTATTATAAACGCAAAGTAACCACATCATTTATATCCTATTAAAGCTCAGGCTGGTGAGTGATGTTCTTATAGTGCTGGAGATACCATGCACATTATTAAAAAAGGTTTTACTGGACTGATTGCACTTGTAGCGCTTGCTGGTTTCGCGTGTGCTGATGATTTGGTTATGAACAAAGAAGTAAAGCACAATTGATCAATTCATTACTTTTTTTAATCGCCACCAATAACACCGTATCCAATTAATCTCCATCTATTGCCGACTCGACGGGAGATGATGATACGCTCGCCTTCTTCAATTACTAAAGGCAACTTTAAATTAACAGAAGTAATATTTTTGGAAATACTTGAAACAGCACCTGCAGTTGTTGTAGTGTATGCATTGATCATTAAAATTTCACCAACTTTAATGTTTTCAACCACAAGTTTATCTTTTGCACCAACTACACGTTTCAGCAAGTGTGAAGTAAATGTAATTGAATTGCGGACTGGAGGAAGTTTGTTTGGTTTACCGAGAACAGAACCTGCTAAACGGTCTGCTGCGACTACTGAAGGATCTAATGTTGTTCTGATTGCGATTGATCCGCCTGGGCCTGCTTTCTTTACTTCAGATCCACCTGTAACTAAACTTATTACAGTGGTTCTGATTGGAAGATATTTTGTCTGATTATGAGCTTGTACTGACTGGCCTGGTTTGATTTCAATTTCATCGCCCACACTGATTTCGCCTTGCTTAATTGAACCACCGAGGATACCACCAACCATGTCCTGAGGATCTAAGCCCGGGCGGTTGATGTCGAATGATCGTGCTACAAACATCAAAGGACTCAGCTTTGAATCTCTCTTTGGAGTCGGGACAAGTGTTTGAATCTGTTCAAGAAGAACATCCATGTTTGCTGCATGCAATGCAGACATTGGAATAATAGGACATTCTGTGTACTGAGTATTGCTTAAGAATTTCTTAATTTGATTGTAATTTTCAGTTGCTTCTTCTTTTGAAACTAAGTCAACTTTGTTTTGAACGACAATAACATTTTTGAGTCCAATGATTGAGAGTGCCATCACGTGTTCACGTGTTTGTGGTTGAGGACATGGTTCGTTTGCAGCAACTAAGAGGAGTGCTCCATCCATAATAGCTGAACCTGCCATCATTGTGGCCATGAGACTTTCGTGGCCCGGGGCGTCAACAAGGCTGATTATTCTTTGCAGTTTTGTTTTTTTGCCGCAGTAAGGACATACCTCTTTTACAGTAAGTTTTCCGCAACCGCATTTGTTAATATTTACGTCAGCGTAACCAAGTTTAATTGTAATTCCACGTTTAAGTTCTTCAGAATGTGTGTCTGTCCATTTTCCACTTAAACGCTCAGTAAGAGTAGTTTTTCCGTGGTCAACGTGACCAATCAGCCCGATGTTAATTTCAGGTTGTCCTGACTTTGGCGATGCGGTAGTTGCGTCAGGAGACTGAGATTTCTTCATATAATTGGCAGATAGCAGGCGGTTTAAAAAGCTTTGTGCATGGGTTGTTTAGAGAAATGATTTAATCATACCAATATTAAGAAAAATTAAGAATAAATCTTAAGCTGCAGCTGCAGCTTCAGCCGGAGCTTCAGGTGCAACAAGAGGCTCTTTGCCTTGTTTTGTTACGATGGCATTAATTTGAGCAGTCTTTTCGAATACTGTGTTACCAGCAACGCTTTTTCTTACTTTTGTGCCGCGTCTGTCTAAGTGAACGCCTAATGATCGCGTTGTAAATATTCTTTTTCTTAAGGTGCCGGTGACATCTGATCTCATAGGGAAACCAGATAAATCAGATCCGCCTGTAATCTGGAATTCGTAGCCTTCTAAACCAATGTCAGAACCTTCAATTTTGTCACCAATCTTTTTACCGTAAAGTTTTGGAGATAATGCTGCGTCAATTTCTTTTTGTACTGTTTTTGATCCTTTTGCTGAAATAACTATCTTCATTGTGCTTTTACCTCTGGAGCTTTAACTGCCGCTTTTGGAACTTTAACAGCTACTGCTGCTACTTTTTCTGTTGTAATATGATAATTCTTAGGGAATTTGTGGCATGCAAGTTTCAAGCCTCTTTTTGCAGCTGCTGTAAACTTTTCTTCTGTTTCTACTGTGATAAGGACCTGACCAACTTTAATCTGAGCTGCTCTGCCGGTTGTTTTACCATAGGACTTTGACATACCCTTACTCATTCTGTCTGCTCCTGCCTGAGCTGCCATTGATCTTTCACGAAGAATGTGGTGAGGATATACTTTGATGTGAAGTACATACTTTCCTTTCTCAATGTTTGCTTCCAGTGATCTGTTGCATGCTTGACGAGCGGATTCAAGTGCGATGTCGCGAATCTGCAAAGCCTGCTCACTAATAATTGATAAACGAACAGGGAAGTCAGTTCTTACTTTGTTACCCTGATTGAAGTGTACGATTTTTACCTGAGGTTTACCACGAACGAAGTTTTTCTCTCTGTATTTAGAATGTCTAGTATAAGGACGTTCAATACTCCTGTATGCGATAGCTTTTCGTTTCTTTGCCATAGTATAACTGTTGTGAGAATGTCAAGGCAGTTGTATTTAAAGGTTGCTGTTTGGGCAGCTCTTGGCTATTTCTTGTTGGTTTGATTATTAGAGACCAAATAGATAATAAGAATTAATGTTTACTTTTTGTTTTTTTAAGGGAATCTCTGATATCTTTGATATCCCGATGAATTTCTTTAATCCTGCGTTCAGTTGTAAAGATTTCATAGACTCTAAGCAAAACCAATAGAACATATAGACCGAAGAGACCACCAGTGAGGAGTTTTACCGCATCCAAAACACCGCTTGTCGTGGCAATTAATGGAGCTATGGCACCAATGGTTTCATTTATCATGTTTGTGAATAAGAGAATATTCTTTATAAATCCATAACACTTAGATTGTGTTGTCCCTTAAAAAGAGACAGATTTTTGCCAAATATTCACTATTTTTGTCAAATTATTAAAAATATTCTCAAATTTTGGCAGCAGGTTTAAATTCATAATGTCAACATTTTTGTTCTGCAATAGGAGTCAACGAAAATTGGGAAACTGCCGACCTCGGTCTTACGACCATGGCCTGCCAGCAGTTTCAAATCCAATTTTCGGGGACACAGAAAATCTAGTCCATTCATCTCACCCACAAGTGGTGGAGCTTTCTGGATTTTCTGTGTAATGCCGATCTCAATTAAAGAGACAGATTAGTTTGAAGAGGCATTGTCTTCTCTTGAGCGCTAAGACAAATAGACATGGTCCCAGCAGAACTCATAGAATCGCTCATAGAACGGGAAGTTGGAGACAGGGTTATTTGTACTTATGATTATAGCACCAAAAACACATTGTCTGACGAAGTTATGGGGTATGTTCATGCCCACCCTATTAAGACCGTAGTCGGAACCACTCTGGGATTAACCCTCGCCACACTGGCTGCACCTTACTACACCAATCCAATTGGAAGTTTATGTTCTGCCATGGAAAATCTGTCCTGGGATCTTGTTGAAAAAGCAAGCGTTGCGCTTGGACTTATGCGCCTTACGACTACATTGTTGAGTGTTAACCCATTGCGAAATGCCAAGAGAGAATTTAAAAGAATGCAAAGAAACTTGCAAAGGTATCAAAACAGCTCAATTCCAATAAAGAGTCAAACTGATCTATTTGAAGCGCTCAACCTAATCCGTTACCTACCCAGAACTTCACTGGAAACTGATCATGATCACTATCTTCTTGCTAATCTTGCGAGCAGAATTACAGAACAGTTGTATGATCAACAATTTGTGAGTCAACCAAATATTCTAAAGCTAGATTTGCATAAGAAACAAGCTGCACTTGATGGAGATGAACAGCCGTATCTTCCAACTGTTCGCAGAAACCCACAGTACAAAGATCTCTTTGGAAAAATTGTGGAAGAAGATTACCAACCTGAGGAGATTGTGAGATGGATGAGAAGATACACAAAAACTGGAAATGCAGACAAGAAGTGCAAACTAAACTTCAATGAACTTGAATTACTTGAAGAGCTGTGCAGAAATACAGTGCTGCAATATAGAACTCAGGGCGGATTCTGGGATGGCAGAGGTTTACAATATGGTTTACTGAGCCCGACTAATCCTGGAAAAGGTGTAGCTACAAGAATGGGAACTGGTGGAGAATCAAAGCCTTTGCTTGTTTATCCTATTTACACAGAGGGAAGACCAAATGGAAACTTTGCTGCTGAAAAAATAGAATCAGGAATATTTATTGGAGCGCTTGGAAAGGGAGCAGGTAAAGAAGCTACTGGTGGAATTATCATCACAGAACATGTTCCATCTGAAGCTATTCTCAAAGACGCATCAGACAATTCTTTCATGAGCAGGAAACCACTTATAATAATTGGACCACAAGGCATTGAGAGTATGATTTCCCCTGATTTTAAAGGTCTTGTGATCAGCTGTGGTGAAGAAATAACTCAAGTAATCGTAAATTCTACAAATATCAATTACAAGAATGAGCTAGTCCACACTGGATTCCCAGACAGACATGCACTCACAAGTATTATCAGAAACTATGAAGAGTATTGGCAAATGAGAAAAGATGGACATGTTGCTTTTGATGATAGTATAACTAATGTATTTGACGGCTGGATTCAACGCAGTCAAAAATTTATAGATTTATAAAGTAAAGTTCTTTCTTATTTGTAGATGGTGAGAGTTGCTATTAATGGATTCGGGCGGATAGGCAGATTAATTCTTCGCGCGGGTTTGTATGATAAAAAAATTGAATTTGTCGCTGTTAATGATCTTGGAAGCGCAGAGCAACTTGCACACCTTCTGAAATATGATTCTGTGCATGGAACACTTGCTGAAGAAGTTTCTGTTAAGAAGAATATAATTTATGTGGGAAAGAAGCAGATTAAAGTTTATAATGAAATGAATCCTGCGAAATTATCCTGGAAAAAAGATAAAATTGATGTTGTTTGCGAGTGTACCGGAAGATTTGTGACAAAAAAAGATTGTATGATGCATTTGAAGGCAGGCGCAAAGAAAGTTTTATTGAGTGCGCCTGCAAAAGGTGATCAGCCTGTTAAAACAGTTGTTCGTGGTGTTAATCATCAAAGTTTAAGTTCTAAGGATACAATTGTTTCAAATGGATCGTGTACAACCAATTGTTTAGGACCTGTTGCGCACCTTCTTAATGAGAATTATGGGATTGAGCACGGTTTATTGCATACAATTCACGCTTATACATCTTCACAGAATATAGTTGATGGGCCTTCAAAAGATCCTCGACGTGCCCGGGCTGCTGCGATTAATATGATTCCGACTTCAACAGGGGCTGCGCGAACTATAGCTAAGGTAATTCCTGCACTAGATGGCAAGATTGATGGAATGGCTACTCGGGTTCCGCTTGCTTGCGGATCGCTTATTGATTTTACATGTGCTTTGAAAGAACCAACAAGTAAAGAAGAGCTTGATTTATTGTTCCGTACAGCGAGCCAGAATGAATTGCGCAATGTGTTGCAATATAGTACTGAACCGCTTGTGTCATCAGATATTATTCATAATCCACATTCTGCAATTTATGATTCTGGGGCAACCATGGTCCTTAATCCTCGATTTGTAAAAATTATTGCGTGGTATGATAATGAGTGGGGATTCTGTAATCGAATGATTGATGTTGCTAAGATGCTGGGGAGCAAGTAGAAACAATTGTTTCGGGAAACAAAGTTAGTCCTTTCAAATAGTTACTAATGTTTATAAGAAATTCGAGGTTTATTGTATCATGGATGTAGCTGTCGATAATAAGCATTCTCCAAAAAAAGGAGTTTATACTGATGATGATATGCTTCTGGCTACAGCATTTACAAAGAAAATTAAGAAAGATCTCAATCAACTTGTTAAGTCTGTGGTTCTTTTTGGAAGCCTTGCCCGGTCAAAAGAGAAAGGCACAAATTATGATGTTGATGTTCTTCTTGTAATAGATGATGTGCGGCTTGTGTTAACTGATGAACTGTTGAAGACTTACAAATTAATTGTTGACAAACATGTTGCTGATACTTCGACAAGATTGCATGTTATTACCTTGAAATTGTCAACATTATGGGAATATGCTCGGGTTGGAGATCCTATTGTCATAAATGTTTTACGTGATGGATTTCCATTGATTGATTTCGGATTCTTTGAACCTATGCAAGCTCTGCTATTTAGAGGACAGATTCGTCCAACACCTGAAAGTATTGCAGCATATTCAAATAGAGTGCCTATGACGCTTAGTAATGCGCAGTTTCATGTGTGTCAGGCGATTGTTGATTTGTACTGGGCTGTGGTTGATTCTAGCCATGCTGCACTTATGTCTGAAGGTTTCATTCCACCATCACCAAGACATGTTTCTGATTTGTTATTGCAACTCGTGAAAAAAGGAAAGCTTGCTAAAAAATATGCAGATACTGCCCAGGAATTTTATGTGATGATGAAAAAGATAACTCATCGCGAAGTAAATGAGATTTCTGGAAAACAATATGATGAGTATCTGAAACGAGCAAAAGAATTTATTCATGAAATGAAGAAATTTGTGAAGTATTAGAAGAAAAAATAAAAAATTAAGATTTGTATAATTTTCTGAGATCTTCCTGAACTTGCGGATGAAGCATCTGTGGAATGTATGGAAGAACTGTAGCTAATACTTGTTCAAGATCTAGTGATTGTAGTTCATCACG
>CAZNVD010000025.1:0-17721 GCA_964576505.1 uncultured Methanosarcinales archaeon | reverse complement strand
CAAGAAGCATAATTCCCATAATACTTAGTACAAGAAATAATCCAACAGTTGCTGTACGTTGAGCTGCCATTAGCGTAAGTATGAGAATTTGTGTTTTATAAATTGTGATTGTGTAGAATATAGATTTGAGAAGCTAAGATAAAAAAAAATAAATGAAAAATTTCTATAACTGCAGGCGAACCTGGAAGTGGAAATCAAGATGTGCTTTGATAATCTTATTAGGAACCGGTTTCAGAAAGAACTGGACACCAATTTCTTTTGCTTTTTCTTCATATTGAGTGCTGCCTGAAATAAGCATATAGCATGCTAATGGATTGTCTCTCATCATTGTTTCAAATAGATCAAAACATAATCCATCTAGATGAAGTACTGAAGGCTTATGTTGTTTGTTGTAAGAAATGACGTCGTAGCTCTCAACAATAACAGGACTGAATCCCCAGTTAGCCACCAAGCGCGAGTAAAATGCTGCTACCTGCGGTTCTTCTTCAACAAGAACGTATAATCGCCCAGCAGTCATGTAGTTGTATCAGCTGAAACAATATATATCTATATATATATTTTCCCATAATTAGCGAACCAAGAAATAAATTTAAGCTTTGTTAATTACAGTAAAAGAATCCTGAATAATTCCGTTTATGTCTTTGAAATAGCAGGAAGCTTTGTCTTCGTCACCATCTACATTGAAAGAACAAAAGAAGGCTCCATAGGTTCCAGGAGAATTCATACCATATGCTGCAGCCATCCATGGATAGGCTGCTCTGGTGGTATTCAGATTTCGATGGCTTCTTCCTCCCAATCCTGAAACAACTGCAAATGATTTTCCATCCTCTAATGTTAATGTGTTGTCTGTGGAAGCAATTGATTGTGTTTCAAAGTTATCCATAAGGTGAGTACGAGAGTATGAGTGCTCGTGGGCTGTTATGATTATTGCACCATGTTTTCTGCATTCATCATATACTCCATATCCTGTTGAGTCGGCGTTGTTTCCTGCCTGAAGCTTTTGCATCACTTTATGCCATGAACAAATTTTCCAGTCTGTTTCTGCCGAGGTTAGTGCGCCTTCCAAATATTCTTCATGATTACTGCCCTTTGTTCCCACGCCTGACAAAATAAAGGAAATGCCATTGTAAGTACAGATAGATTTAACTCCATAATCTCCAGTGCACTGGGCTCCGTCAATTCTTTTTAATCTTCTTTCAAATCTTCGCTTGTAACCACTCCATGCGTCGGCATCATGATTTCCAATTGAAGCAAATATAGGGAAGTCCTCACCAAAGTAACTTGTGAGGAAGCGATCGAAGCGTGATGGGTTGTGTTTGTAATCGAAGTCTCCTGAAATCAAAATCACATCTGCACCTTCTGATTTAATGAGCTTCATAACTTTGGAAGAATTAATGGAATCACCAACATCACCAATGAATGCAATTTTGAAATCCGCAGGGACTGATGTTGAGGGGGAAATTTTTGAACCGTATGGAGCGAAGACTTCTGTTGTTGAGTGATATGAGCGTCCAGTATATGAAGGTGAAACTGAAACAGTAGTTACAACGGGAGCGCTTGATTCAGTAGATTCTGTTGATGACGGTTGATAACAGGGAGCTGGTGGCATACCGTAGAATGAAGTACTGAATAATTCTCCTGGTAGACCATATGAACGGCCGGTTAAGCTAAGTGATTGAAGATAGTAGTATGTGTTCATTTTTTGCTCACAATCAGGACTTGAGTCATAGACAATAGCCTGGGCTGCAAATGGAATTAGTGCGATCAGTAAAATAAATGAAAGTGTACTGATCAAAGATATTTTAGATTTTAATTTCATCTGGTTCTGTTGTTTCTGCATGTTGTCGTGTCTGTGACTCAATAAATTCTCTTATCTCGTTGTAGTTTAGCTGCGGTGATTTGTAAAAATAATGGATTCCTCTTTGTTCAGCAAGGTCGCTATACATTCCGTTGCTGGATACAAGAATGTAGCAGGCATGTGGATTGGATCTAATTAATTTATCATGAAGGTCAAAACATCTGCCATCAAGACCATCTAGTTGGACTACTGCCGGCATATTAGTTGCGTTAAGCTGCTCTGCCGTCCCTTCTGTTGCAACAATTGATTCATATCCCCATAATGTGGAAAACCTTTCGAAAAGTCGAGCTGTAACTGGATCATCTTCAACTACCAAGTAAATCTTTTTGTCCCCCATAAGTAGCACTTACTTCAATTGTTTTATATAGTTTGTGGTTATGGTTTAAAAAGAAAATTACAGAATGTATCTTGCAGACCAAGCCGCTGCTATTTCTGCAATGAAATGGGAGTCTTCTCTCTTGCTTAACAAATGGTCTGCGTTGTCTAAAGAAACAAATGATTTTGGGTGCTTTGCAGCTTTAAAAATTTCTGCTGCATTGTCAACGCTAACTATTTTATCAGCAGGTGAATGGAAAATCAACAATGGTTTGTTTAACGCGGTGATGATTTTATTCAGCTTGAATGCGTGAAAATCATCTACCATCTGTTTTGTGATCTTATATGATTTTCCTGCGACTTCTAAATCTATAGATGCGTCTGATGATGCATGCTCTAGTTGTTGCGCTAAATCATGGCTGACATCTTCCAGGTTTGAAGGAGAAGCTATTGTGACTACGGCTTTTGCACTTGGGATTTTTCCTGCTGCTGCGAGGACTGCGGAGCCACCCAGAGAATGGCCGATCAATAGAGAAGGCGCTTTCTTTATTGTTGATAAATATTTTGCAGCATCTTCAATGTCATGAACATTCATTGTGAAATTTGTTTCTGAAAAATCCCCTTCACTGTGGCCGAGGCCAGTGAAGTCAAATGACAAAGAGGCTATACCGTGTAATGCGAGGGCTTCGCTGATCCAGCGGATTGATTTGAAATTTTTTGTGCAGGTGAAACAATGCGCAATGATTGCATAGAATGCCGGTTTTTTGTCTGGTGAGTCGAGGATGGCGGATAATAAGCGACCACTTCGATTTTTGAATGTGTGAGTCTCAGTTTTCACAGAGTGTGTGAAAAAATACAGATATATTAAATTGATGCTTGAGAAAAAGATATATTGCTGTGTTTCATGAATTCAATTGCAACTTGGATTCTAATGTTTCAAATTTGGCAAATCCTTATAAAGGGGAGGTGGGAAATGGGTGGTTATGGCAATTAAGAAAGGCGATAGAATCATGGTGGCTTATGAAGGCCGACTTGAAAATGGAAAAGTATTTGATAGCTCTGCGATGCAACATAGTTTTCTTACATTTACAGTGGGTGCAGGCGAATTAATCAAAGGATTTGATGAAGCTGTTGTAGGACATGAAGTTGGCGAAAAAGTTACAATTACCATTCCTCCAGAATCTGCTTATGGCGGGCATTCCAAAGACAAATTGAAAAAGTTTCCAAGATCACAGTTCCAGGCTGGAGACAGCAAAGAAGAAATTGCAGCTGGTAAAGTTATCGCAATTCATTTACCGAATGGTCAAAGCATTCCAGTAAAAGTTGTGGCTCTTGATGACGAGGAAATAACACTTGATCTTAATCATCCACTTGCAGGGCAGACTTTGATTTTTGATATTCAAATTGTTGACTTTGTTAAAGGCGATGATGCTGATACTGAAGAAGAAACAACTGATAATACTGAAAAGAAATCAAAGAAAGCTAAGAAGTAAATTTTTTTGTTTCTATTGTTTCTTTGTTGCAATCGATTCTGTGCAACAGATAGCAACACACTTATTAATACCAAAATTATTCTTTTGTGCATGGCTATGTATAAACAAAAGTGTGGATATTGCAATAAGAATTATGTTCTTGCCGGCAGAAGCCAAAAATTTGTGGTTTGCTTTGACTGTCAGAAAAAAGAATTGGCTGGTGAAGTTACTGATCCTGTAATGAAAGAAATGTTTGACATTCCCGAGGAATTCTATAAGACTAGCGGTTTCCTCAGGAATATTAAGGTGAGCTATCTTAAATTTGGAAACCTGACTGAACGCCAGATTGAGGCTTTTAAAAAAGTGGTTTCTGAAATGAAAGATAAGGAAAAAGGAAAAGGTAAAGATGGAAAAGAGAAAGGTTCAGAAGACTGAAGAAGAGTGGAAAAAAGAACTTTCAGATGAGCAGTACATTATTCTAAGAAAAAAAGGGACAGAGCGACCTTTTACAGGGAAGTATGCTGAATCTAAAGAAAAAGGAATGTATAAGTGCGCTGGATGCGGTAAGGAATTGTTTTCATCAGATGATAAATTTGACTCTGGATGCGGGTGGCCGAGTTTTACTCAGCCAAAAGATGATACAGCAGTTGAATACAAAGATGATTCAAGCTGGTTTATGAAACGGACCGAGGTTCTTTGTCCAGATTGTGGCGGGCACCTGGGTCATGTATTTAACGATGGGCCAAAGCCAGGTGGAAAGAGATTTTGCATTAATTCTGGAGCTTTGGAGCTTACTAATAAAAAGAAGAAAGTAAATAAAGTATAAAGTACAACAGAAAACATGGGTGGATCTACAGAAGAATGGGGGCATACATATGTGTATGAGAAGGGAGTAAAGACAACAAAACAAATAGATGGTTATCGTTATCTAGTATACTATTATTATGTTGAGAATGATGGGGCACGGTTTATTAGATTGGGGCCTGAAAGGCATATTCATTTTGAGACGCATCCACAAGCTACTTTATCTGAACTTGAACAACTTTTGAATGAGGCTGAGCTGTCTGAGGATGTGCAGAATGAGCTAGTACAAAGTATTAATTACAGGAAGCGCCAGGCCAGCCAAAAGCTTTAAATAGTGGTTATTTTAAGTCTAAGTCATGAAAGGTCGAATTGTTCATTTCCGGAGAAATAGACGTATTACTACTAGTCACGTTCAAATGATAGTTATTCCAGAAGGCGCTGAAAACCGGGAAGGAGCAACTAAATTGATTGGTAAGACTGTTCAATACAATACAGGAGCTAAAGTCATTAAAGGTGAAGTTCGCGGACCTCATGGTAATATCGGTGCTCTTCGTGTTAAGTTTGAACAAGGAATGCCTGGTCAAGCTCTTGGTAAAGAAGTTCACATTGGGTAAATTCTGCGTTTCATTTTGATTCAATTGTTTCTATAGATGCTTAGTATCAAGGATTCTGTGTTTCAATGCAAAGAAACATTTATAAAGATGGTTTTGGAATGTTGAGGTGGTTGATAGCCCCGTAGTGTAGCGGTCAATCACACTGGACTTTGGCGGAATTTGGTTTCAATCAAATCTGAAGAAATCCGGTAACCTCGGTTCGAATCCGAGCGGGGCTAGTGTTTTTTTATCACTTTTCAGGGGCTAATTGATTTTTACCACCCTACAACTTTTCCTGCATGTATTACTGAGCTTGGTCTTATTTCAAAACTTTCACACGCTCTGCAAAGATGTTCTAAGTCCATTAATCGCCGAATCCAAACTTCAATTAATTCTGACTTTGACCACATAAGAACATTTGGCATAGTCTGGAACGCTTTAATGAATTCTTCTTTGTTAATTGACCTGTGAAATCCTCGGTTCTGTGCTTCTTCGCGAGCTTGCCAGAAACATTCTTCGAGTTCTTGTTCTATATTACTCGGATCAAAGAAGTCTGATTCATTAATTTCGTCTTCAAATACAATAGAATTTGATTTAATTTGTTCATTTCTCATGGTCTGATAAACCCCCAATCTTTTTTCTTATTATGTGGTAGCGAATCTTACATATATTTCTTTGCGTTTCACAATTCATAAAAGAGAGTTCGTGCACCACTTATTTTGATCTGATAAATCAAAACCCAGTGTGCATGGAGAGCCCTATCTCTCTCCATGTTTTTCTTCATATCTTAGCAGTCAAAAAAAGGGGCGTTTATTTGACCTCTGTTTATTTATATATAAAACATAGAAAATCTATACACCCCTTTTTTTAGCAAAGTATCCAGCCTTTGACCTTTGTTTTTTGTCTTTGCTTCCTATCGGTCTTCCTGCAAGTCTTCCTTTTCTCTTTGCACGTTCCAGACCTGCCTTGGTTCGCTCTGAAATCTTCTCTCTTTCGATCTTTGCAATAGTTGCAATGATAGACAGCACCACATCTTTGAATTGTCCTGCGGACTTGAAATATGGCTCTTGATACGACTCCCAGTTAATGCCTACGTTCTCAAGTTCTTTCAATTTCTGCAATGTAAACAATGTCCCCGCTCTTGAGAATCTGCTCAAGTCCCAGAATAAAAGTAAATCAAATAATTTCTTGTGCGCATCAGCAAACATTGCATCGTACGCAGGTCTGGTTGTTTCTTTCCCTGAAATGATGTCTGTATATACTTTATAGATTATATAATTCGATTTCTCACAGTAAGCTTGAAGCTGAATAACTTGATTGTCTGCTTCTTGTTTGTTTGTGGAAACCCTGCAATAGATCGCGACTCGCATATTAAGGCATGACCTCCTGTTTTTGTTTTATTCTCTTTTTCATGACAGGACTCAAATAGTAGATACGATTGCGGGCAAACTGTTTCACAATCACAAGAGCAGGACGTTTCGCAATTAATCTCCAGAGCGCAAGCCTGACACAGTGAGAAGTATAACCTGATTGTTTCACCAATGCTTTCGTGCTCATTGATTTATTCTGAAGCAATAGATCAATTACTTTGTCCATGACAGCAATCTCTTGTTGCTCCAGATAAACATAACATCCTCTTGGGAATACGGCAAATATTTTACCCAAGGAACGTTTCACCTCCAAAAAATTCGGGTTTTAATTTTTCCTTCTTACTAGGGGGTTCGAGTATTTGGGGGTCGTTATTATTAGATACTAGAATACCAGAATAGTCAATTTTGCCAAACTCTTTAATGAGGAGAGCGATCACGTTCATGCCTTCTTTTTTGTGTAGATGTCTAGCTGGCAAAGTAAACACAGGATACTCAAACCCATCACCAGTCATTAACAGACCAACACCCGCAGCCAATCTGGGAAGTTTGCCGAGAATATTATGTGGAACGTCTCCAATGTCTTTCAAACCCAGTGCATCTGAGTAATCAGTCTTCATTTGGAGAATACCGCCGAGCAACCTTCTAAACGATACCGAGAAATCTCTTTGCATCTGAGAGCAGAATATGGCTGATATCTGTAAGTCCCGTCCAACTCTAAGAATTTCCATAAGATACTTTCTGGCTAGTCCCATGCGTTGATCTGCGTACTTCCCAGTAATGTAAGAAACTTCTCTGCAATAAAGAACGACTTTGTTTGAAGTCAATCTTTGTTTCTTTGCTTCCACAATTTGTTTACATAGTAAGCCAGTAGCCAGAGCGCGTGCATCTTCGTTCTCAATTAAAGAAGTAGAAAAAGAGGTGATTGTGTCAATGTCTTCCATTGACTTCTGAATATCGTAAGCAGGGAATCGGGTGTCAAATATACCTGAATTTTGAATCCTGCTTATTGATCTAAGTAAACTGGAGACAGAAGCAGCGTGCACTCTTGGATCATTCCTGAGTTTCTTCAGAGTGTCCACAAGATCGTTTAAACTTAGATTCCCGTATTCGTATTCAATGAAACCGAGCGTATTCTGCGCACCCTCAGAAGCTCCCAGAATGTAAGAAAGGTCGCCAATATTCAGTTTGCTTGAATCAAGGCTGTAAACTTTAACATTGGTGGGGAGGATAGGATCAAGTGTGAGCCGTGATCCTGCTATACAGATCGTTTCATGATTGAAAGCAGATTGTTTCAGACAATTCCCTGAAAGAATATCTCTTCTTTGATTAAGGCGTGCATTCGTTTCAGGCAAACAATAAAGCCAGCCTTCGTGCCTGTCATCGAGATCAAACCCATCAAAACATTTCTTCTTTCCAACGTTTCCTTCGAGCAATGCTTCGGCTGCCATTGACTTCCCTGATCCAGACCTCCCGAAAATTCCCAGATGGGGAGCGAATGATCTAACGTTCTTCGGTTTCAGAAATCTGACCTTCTCGTGAAATGTCATCTGTATCCTCCTCTGGTTTGATTTCAATCTGTTTCTTGAGTCCTATTGGCGCTCCTCCGAATACTAATGGAGCATAATCGCCTGTTGCAGTCATGTCTAGAATTCCGAGCAAATAAAGAATGTCAATGCTCCAATCAAAAGAATCTTTGTTTGCAGACCAGTTATTCACTGTTTCCTGAATTTGTTTTGATACTTTCCCTTTGATTAACTCAGAATTATAATAACCTTTTACCAATCTGAATATAGTTGCTTTCATTTGCTCTTTCTTTTGAGAAACAAAAGAAGTAGCGGATTGATCCACTTTAGTCCAAAACTGTCCTTTGTCCACTATATTTCTTTCAATCAGTTTCAGGTGAATGTCAGTGGAATGCTGGTGAAACGAAATAGGGCGTGTGCTACTGGTTTGTTTTTGTGGGTCGTAAGTGACTTCTTGCTGAAACGGACTGAATTGCGTTAATGTGATATACTCCCTGATTAAATCCAAGACCTCACGCATTGTTTTTCTCCTTTTCAGAATCAATGATTAACATGTTTCTGATGTTCATTAATTGGGGAATGGCTGCGTTTGCGCCATCTAGCCATACAATATGGAGTGAATCGTCCCATTTATACTCAGGAGAATCAGCCATTTCTTTGGTTTCATTGATCTCTTTTGTCAATGTTTCACACAATGGTTTGTATTCTGGGAAGGTGTTTGAAAGATTAGTCAAAAGCGGAATTGTAAGATTCAGCAAAAACTCCCTGTAACATTTAGTTTTTGGAGTGGAATCTCTGCTCGCAATATGGCTGGCTTTCTCAGGGTTGTTTAACAATGTGATCGCTTCTTCGATTTGTTGGACAAATATTCTTTTCATTTTTTATCCTCTTTTTTAAGATCAAAGATTATTTGATTCCTGAGTGTGATTAAATTTGGAACGAGAACGCTGTGGGTTATTTCAAGAAGTTTCATCATCATGCTGTTTTCAGTGTACCACAATCCATTTATCGAGATTTGATTAACATGATTTATTGAATCATCACACAATTCACTGTATTCAGGATAAGTCTTAATCCGCTCAAGTAACGGCAAAACCACCCCTAGAATAGTGCCTCTTTGCTTTTCTATTCTTTTGTATTCAGTTAATTTGAAGTCATCAATTACTTTTAACAGTTCCAATGCTTCGTTTACTTGTTCGATTAAAATATTTTTCATTCTGCTTCGCCTTCATGTTTTTGAAGCATGTCTTTCACGCTTTGCAACATAATTTTTGTTTGAGCCAATTGTTTCATTGCGGCTAGTGTAAGTACTTCCATGTCCGCGAGATATCTCTCCAGATTGCCCAGTTCTTCTTTTATTCTTTGAATTTGATTCTCATTCATTCTTTTGCCCCCTTATCGTCAATTATTATGCTTACAACATTGTGTTTAAACACAAACTCCCTGTGTCCTGTTCTTCTTAACAAAATTAATTCATGGTCAAAGTCTTCAAGATATCCCGAAGTTGAGCGCCCTGATACTAAATTTATGAATATCAATTTGTCAATTAGTCCGATTAAAAATTCAGATATTTTCATTTTTCCCCCTCCACTTTGATTTTTATAGCATCGCTTCCAATTTTGAAATGTTTAACACCCTCTACTTGAATATTAACTGGAATGCAGTCAGGCTTGAATATTGCATGTGCGAGTTCTTTTGTGCTTCGAGTGACCACAGAATTAAACCAAATACTGACATCACCACCGACACGCTCACCTTTCCTGAAAGCTTCCCATTTCAAGCCTGATCCTTTTAGAATACTTAGAGCATGATCAAAGCTTTCATTGTCGTCCAAGTCTAGAGGGAGTTCAGTGGAGTAGGGTTTTCTTACATTGGCATCTTCTTTTGACGTTTCAGTGAAATAATAATTTTGTTTAGTTTCATTCCACACAAGCTTTCCATGCTTCACCTTTTCATTGAATAAAAAATACTTCACTTCACTTTTTTGAGATGTTTGTGAAGTATTTTTTATCTTACTATCTTGCTCCGCATCCTGCTCCGCAAGATAGTGAAGAAAATTAATTCCCCATCCTTTATAATTCGGAAGCCAGCTTGAGTTCTCTATTCGTGAAACAATTTCTCGCAACGACATAGTGAGACATTTCATTCTGAGCATATAACCAACTGAAAACTTCAATTCCTTCTCAGATGGTTTTGAATTTGCTAAAATCCGTTCCAAGTCTTGTTCTTTTGTCATTTTTAAAATTAAAATTAATAGGTGAAAACTCGTTTCAAGTGTTTCACCAACTGATTTAAATTAAAATTAATTAAATTAAAATTAATAGAGAAAAACCCGTTTCATGTGTTTCAGTGAGATTTTGAAACACTTGAAACACCATTTTTTCTATTAATTTTAATTTACTATTTCTTCAACTACTTTTCCTATTTCTGCCTTTAATCGCAATCCAAGGAAGCAACGGGCTTGCGCGTGTGGTTGGAAATCCTCTATTTTGCACACGCTCCTGAGTCGCGCAAAAAACTTCTTCGACGACATGGTCGGCATCTTTTTTTTATCGCACCAGTCTTCAAATTGGTCAAACAATACCTGCTTTTCCACGTATGCGGTAGGATCAATGTGGCAACACTCTTCCACGAACTTTGCAACGGCGTTGCTCATGCGTAAATATTTCCACCGCACCTCTTCCACAGTCGCAGAAGTGCTAAATACATTATTTTGCAAAAGGCGATTTAAGCCTGCGATTGCAAAGTTCAGAATTCCCGACAATTCTTCTTTTGTGGTCAATTTGTCAAGCATATTAGGATCGGCATCCTCGCCTTCAAATTGCTTCCCGAATTCCAAAATCAACCATCTTCTAAAATAGCCGTTTGAGTAGTCATCGGTCGGTGGAATTGAATTACATGAAAATAATAATTTTGCAAAATTTATGAAAGAGAAAGTGTGTTCGAATTTGCGCTCGCCGTCCACCAAATCTCCACCCGTGAGCTTTTTGAATGTGCCCGTTTCCCTTGCCTCCTTTGCCGAAAGGTCTGCGCATATATTTGCAAATTTGTGATGCAAATTTGCTACAGCGAATTTATTATTTGCTAGGCTTTGCAGCGATGCACTGGCACAATTATTCGCCCCAAGAAGTGTTTTTATAGTCGCCAATAATACACTTTTTCCATTCGCTCCCTCGCCAACAAATAAAACTGCCTTTTGAAACCGATAGTCGCGCAATAAGCAAAAACCAATTATTTCGCCAACAAGAGCGTGTTCATTTTCAGGGAGTACTTCTGAAAGAAATTTCATGAAGAGCGGACACTTTGCATTTGGATCGAATTCTGTTGGAAGTTGTGCAAAGAAAACATTGTCTGGATTGTCTGCTTGTGTTTCACTTGTGTAAATATCCAGAACACAGCCAAGCAAACAGATTAAATTAATTGGTGGTTCTTGTAATTTATTGGGTTCTGTTTTGCGCTTCAAAATGTCAATCACATTGCGACACATAGAAGTATCACAGAGGGCGCTGTGTTCTAACTGCAAAGTTTTCCCCACATAACTCTCGGCTCGCGAGTAAATTCCCTTTTCTTCCACGTAATAATAAAGTGCTCCCTGCCATGCCAAAAAACGATGCGTATTCAACAAGTCGCAAGCTGCTTTGTACTGAAGTTGTTTGGGAGTCAGCGCTTTCACCTTTTTTTTGGTCTCTTTGCTCATTTTCATTTGCCCCCGTTACTACTTGTAACGGCTTCAGTCTTCTTTTTTCTGCAATTTGAAGTCTTGCACCTGTTGCTGCAAAACAAAGCATCCTTGCGCATCTTTGCGTTTAACCTGCCCCCGCATTCCGAGCAGGTTCTCCAAGTGACGACGGCACCGCAGCTATTGCATCTTAATTCCATTTTGTCCACAACATTTATATTTTTGAAACGACCTAGAAGTCCTGTTCGGGCGCTTCGGCGTCTTTTTTATTTTTTGATTTTTCTTCGTATATTTTTCTGAGTTCGGATATTACGCTGTCAAATGTTGCGCACACTCCGCTCTCAACTGTTTTTTTTCCCTTCAAAATTATGAGGTTGCTGTGCGTGTCGTCGGAAATGCGAATGTTTCGTACCATTTTGCATACTACACCAAACTATTATTTTAAATGTAACATTCATTCTTCAAAATTAAGAATGAATTTTCAGGAGTGTTTCTGCAGATGTACTTCTTCCCAAACCAAATCTGAGCATTGGTCTGAAAAGAACGCGGAAAGAAGTGAATTTAGACTATAGACCACAAGGTTTCCGTGATTTGTGTGGGGTATTCGACAAACTAATTTGTTAAGTACGATTTGTTTGATATAATAATTGATTGCATTGTTGTTTTTTATTTGTTTTTCTGCGTCCCAAATAGTACTATAATTGTATCTTGTTCCTGTTTTGAATTGGTAGAAATCATCAGTATATTTAATTAGCCATGGTTGAGTGATTCGACCATGCTCTTTTATCCAAGCACGCCATAACTTGTTTGATATTTCTTCTTTTTCTCCTCGATTAAAGCACCTGAGAAGTCCCTGAAATTCAAAGTACCTAGAAACAAGTTCTTTAAGTTCGTTGTCTCCAGAAGGTACCCGCGCGAGAACAGTTCCCAGAACAAAACTATCCTTGAATAATTCACTCACTTTCATGTCTCTGCACCTTTTAAATGTCTATACTGCGTTTTAGCAGTTCGTCGTGTTTTGCCATATGGTTTCTTACTGTTTTATTCTCCAATGCTTTGAGCAGAAGTTCAAACACGGGCTCCATGCGATTTATTTTCTCTCTTAGATTAGAAGTTTCTTCCCTGAGCCGCATCAAATCGTTTTGATCTGCAAGTTTGGCAGCTGGAGCAAGATATGCACCAGACTTCCTAATATATGTTGCCAGTTGTTTGCTATCGTACTCCCATCCAAACCTTTGTGCAAGCATATTCATGTTGCCGTTAAGCAATTTTGCGTATAATGTAGCGCTCGAATGTCGGAGACAATGGGGGCTTATGTGTTTGCCTAGAACAACTTGGCTACGTTCCCAAAGATTCCTTCGCACAGTGTTATATTGCATGGAGAAAATCAGGTCTTCTGATTGTAGATTTTGAAAATATGAGCTGTTTATGAACGACTTATATTCTTCTGGGAAAAGATTAACTGGAATTCTTCTGGTTGCAGTCTTTGAATCTCTGCAAGTAACCCAGAAACATTTCTCTCCAATCTCTCCGTACCTGTCCCAAGTAAGATCACATTTCTTCATACTGAGCAGCTCTCCAATTCTGAAACCTGAATCGAGAAGTAAAAGAACAATGAGTTTGTATTCGATCTTTTGAAAGCTGTTCGCAAGCTTGACTGTTTCTTCGACAGTAAGCGTTATTTTCTCTTCAGGTCGTTCGTCTTTGGCTACTTTCGTTCTAAGCCACCTTACTTCGTCAGGATAGTCCTCTCCGTTTCCCTTGTGCCATTTTAAGAATTGACGCAAAACCTTCTTCAGTGTGGCTTTGTAGTCGCCCGAATATATTTTGCCATCTGCTTTCCGTATTTCATTCCTGTGCAATTTTGCAGCCCATGCTTCGACATCAGAACGACACAGATCAGACAATGGTTTTCCGAATTGTTCCTCTAATTTGAAGACTCTTGATTTTACATTCCTTATTCTTGATTTTGTGATTCCTGCGTTTGCAAGACTGTTTTCAAATTTCGTCCAAAGTTTTTGCATGATAAATCACACAAACAACAAATATTTAAATTTAGCCCCTTTTTGCTGATAAAAATATGTGAATCCGAGCGGGGCTATCCTTTTTTGTACGGGGGAATAAAAAATGGCAAAAAATTGGGAAAGAAGATTAATTATTGCGGCAATTATTTCAGTAGTTCTGTGGTTAACATACTTTAATATTACATCAGCTGCAGTTAACTTTGTAAGTATATTACTGTCATTCTGGATGCTTGATCTGATGTCAGGAAGATAGATTATTAAGTGCGGATTTATCTCTTAAATTATGCAAAGAGCCCAGATTCAACTGTTTCTATTGTTTCTTATGTTACTTAGTATCGTGAGTTGCACAAAGCTGATTGATACAAAGCAGCCAGATGCAATTGAAACTAAGGAAGCTATGAATGAGGAACCTGTTGCTCCTGAAATTATTGAAAAGATTCCTCCTCTTATTGTTAAAGTCTATGCAGACAAAACTATTGCAGAATTGAGTTTGGATAGTAAAGTATTGTGTGCTGCAACAGGCGGGAAGGGTGCCTATTCTTACGATTGGACCTTGGATGACGATGAAATGGGTAATTGCAGGGAAAGAAAAGATTGTGATGTTAGTGTTGAAATTGGAAATTATTCTGTGAAATGCAAAGTTGCTGATGAGTCGAATCAAAGTGTAAGTGATGAAATCAAATTGTTTGTTACTAAAGATTATGTTGACATTGATGACATTATTTTATTTGGAGATAGCCTCACTGCAGGATTTGGACTTGTGACTCCGGCTGACTCAAGATGGGGATCATTGTATTCTCAGAAGTTCAAGAAGGCTGAAATTCATAACTATGCAATTAGTGGTGCTACTTCGTACAGTGTTGAGGCTTATCAAATGATGCTGTTTGAAAACGACTCAATAAATGATGACCATAACAAACTTGTTTTTTTATGGATTGGTGCAAATGATGCGGTAAGTTTGATCCATCCAGAGGATTATAAGCGGAATCTTGAAATTGTGTTAAATAAATTATCAAAGCTAAATAATACAATTGTTGTAATACTTAATGTGCCAGATGCTTCAAAGCTTTCTATTGCAAGTGATATTGAGGAAGAACTTAATTATATTGCTGAGCAGTTACAGCTTGGAATGGGAATTGAAGCGAAGAAATTTGTGCAAGACTCTATTGCTGTTTATAATCAGGAAATTGATTCTGTAGCTGGTCGTTATAATGTTCCAGTAATTGATATGTTCAATTTCATGGATAGTTTTGATGACAGCCTGATTACTCCTGATGGATTCCATCCAAATGAGATGGGTCATAAATTGATTTCTGAGAAGGTAAAAGAAGATGTTGAGGCATCTTTTGATAAAAAGATTCTGCGCTAATTAAATTTTGCAAAAAATATATTTGATAAGTCTTTTTTAAGTCTGTGTAACTTTTGAGAGACAAACCACTCTTCCTCCCGAGACAATATTTATATATCGTTTGTACCCACTAATAATACATAAAACAAGTAAGGGAGGAAGGGAAAGATGTTAGGTGCTAAACTATCAGATGTTAAAAAGGGAATGATGACAGGAATTGCTGCTCTTGCAGTTAGTTTGACAAGTGGATGCGCAAGTAATCCAGAAAATGTATATGAAAGACCACAAGGACAATATCAGGTCCATGGTGAAAGCAGATACATTGTAGATGTTGATGAAGGTAGCAACACTGTAACAACAGTTGTTATACCGCAGAGTCATCCGCAGGTTTATCCGCAAATGCAACACAGATACCCAACACCAAGGCAAGGAGTTCAATGGGGATACTTCCCATACCCGAAACAAGGTATTGTACCAATGGGATCAACAACTCAACCTAATTTACCGGGTAATGTAAGAGCAGTAGAATAAATTTCTTTAAATTTTTTTTATTACTTTTTTTGCCAATTAAGTTATTGAAATTTTTTAAAATCTAAACTCAAAAAATAACAAACTAAACACAACAATTTTATAAAGAAACGAGCTTCTTTTTATCAATTATGATTGGTGTTGATCTGGTGCATATTCCACAGTTCAAGAAGACTATTTCTGAAGCTGGAGTAAAAGAAAGACTGTTTACAAAGGAAGAAGCAGCACATGATGTTCAAACTCTTGCAGGATTCTTTGCTGCCAAGGAAGCATTTGTAAAAGCGACACAATGTGAACCTGAATGGAAGTCTATCGTAGTTCAGCATGCGAAAAATGGAAAGCCTGTAATTAGTCATCCTGAATACTCGAAGGAACAAACATCAGTTAGCATCAGCCATGACGGAGACTATGCAATAAGTGTGGTTGCAATACAGAATGGTGATCACAAGTGAAAAAGTTGAATTCTGTTGTTGACATAGTTGAAAGGTTTCACCGCTTTGGAGATGATGTTGCTGTTGTACACCACACTCTTTATAGAACATTCAAGTATACATATCATGATTTGTATCACAAAATTCTCAGATATCAGACTTGCCTACAAAATAATAACATCAGGAAAGGTGATGTTGTTGTGTTGTGGTCCCAGAATTCTATAGAATGGGTGGCTGCTTTTTTTGCAATAATAAGGCAAGGTGGGGTTGCTGTTCCTTTGATTGCCGGAGTTCATGCTGATTTTGTGCGAGAGGTATGCAAAAGGGTCGGACCTAAAGCAGTGATTGGACCGGGTGGACCATGCTGCACACTTACGTTTAAGCAGCTTGATGAAACTGTTGAGCAGACTGTTTCTGCCTGTGCTGTAAATCCTGATTCATTGCTTGAAATTATGTTTACATCAGGAACTACGAGTGATCCTAAGGGTGTAATGCTGACTCATGAAAATATTATGAGCAATCTCAATAGCCTGGGTGAAATCATTTCATTAAAAAGGGAAACTGTGCTTTGTCCTTTGCCATTCAGTCATATGTTTGGTCAACTTGTAGCATTACTGGCTCCAATGAGTGAGGGAAGTACTGTGGTATTAACTGATAGTCTGTTTCCCAGCAGACTTTTGGATATAATAAAGAAAGATAGAATCTCCATCCTTGTTGCAGTACCGCGAATTCTTGAGATAATGAAGGATGTGCTTCCATCAGCAGTGCAATTGAGATTTTTTGGTTTTAAGCACATAGTTTGTGGGGGGGCAGCGCTTGATCTGAACACAGAGCGCACACTTGTTAACAAATGGTATTCTTTGTTGCCTGGTTATGGACTGACAGAAACCAGCCCGATTATTTCAGCAGGAGTTCCTGGAGAGTATCGTGAAGGAAGCGCAGGAAAAATTGTGTCATGCAATCAAGTAAAAATTGTTGATGACGAAATCTGGGTTTCAGGAAATAATGTTTTCTCAGGTTATTTCAATGATGAAAAAAAGACAAAGGAGGTCTTTTCCAAAAACTGGTTTAAAACAGGCGATATTGGCGAGATTCGTGACGGATGGCTGTACATTAAGGGAAGAAAAGATGATATGATTGTTACGGCTGATGGCAAAAAAATATATCCTGATGACATTGAGTCGGTTGTTTCTGAAATTATTGGTAACAAAAATGTTTGCTGCTTTGGAATTAAAGAAGAAGTTCATGTTGTAACTTTTCAGACAATTACACCTTATCACAAAAAACAAATTCAAAACAAATTGCAATCATGGCAGAAGATCAGTCAGTGGCATGTATGGAAGGGAATTGATTTTCCAAGAACAGCTACAAGGAAGGTGCAAAGAAATGCTGTACGCCAGGAAATACTCAAAAGTAGAAATGCGGTTAGCAAGGCTACAAGCATTACTGCACAGATTCTTGAAAAAATGCTTGGACGAGCTGTTGACGGAAGCAAGACTCTGCATCAACTAGGAGTAAGTTCATTGCAAACAGTTCACCTCAGTGTTGCGATAGAACAACAAACTGGTGTGCCAGTGCTTGCGCTTCCAACTGATGTTGCTGTTAACAAATTGCTTGAAACTGTTAGGAGGCAGAAACCTCTGATTCAGCGCGGGTGGGTGTTCAGCTGGTTTGTACACCTGATGGTTAGAGTGTTTCAGGAAATATTCCTTTTCAACTGGACACGGGGAGTATGGAATGTTCAATACAGTGGAGAGAAAGATGTCCCTGATAAAG
>CAZNVD010000024.1:9229-21263 GCA_964576505.1 uncultured Methanosarcinales archaeon | reverse complement strand
TTTGAACATACTTTTGTTCAAATTAAGAAAGGGAATGGCAAATTTATTCTGGCGCGAGAAGGTAAACAGATTGTTGGTTATGCACATGCAGTCTTTGTGGGTAAAACATGGGAAGTTGTTCGAATCTACGTCGCCCCCTCTAAAATGAGAAAGGGCATCGGAAGAAAATTATTACAAAAAGCTGAACGTTTCATGAGTTCAAAGGGAGCAAAAAAATATGTTGCATATCCCCATGTTAAAAACACACTTGCTAAGAATTTTTACAAAAAAATGGGCTTCTCTCGGGATCCATCACAGGACAGAGGATGGAATTCGCCATGCTTCTGCAAAGTTTTAATATGATCAGACAAAAGATTTATATATAATTGCAGCTTAGTCTAACTTAGATAAACTAAGATGGTACAAGCATTAATTGAATTGGATGAAAACACAAACAGAGTTATCAATATAGTGAAAGCAAAGTATGGACTCAAAGATAAAGGTGAAGCAATAAAACAAATTGTTGCTGAATATATAGAATTCGAGGATGAGCCCGAGCTAAAGCCAGATTTTATTCAGAAGATGAATGAAATTATAAAACAAAAGAGCATTCAAGTAGACAATTTCGCTGCCCGCTATAATATTTAGAAAACGACAAAATTATTATGACATTAGTTGTCGTTTTCTAATTAGTTAAAGAATTAATTATGCAAGACTTAAGCCTTTTACTAATTTAGAGCTGAATATTTATGTATGGATTAGAAATTAAAGAAGAGGCAGACAAGATATTTCTAAAATTAGCAAAGAAGAATATTCAACAACTCAGAATTATTAATAAGAAAATTCAGGAAATTAGAGAGCGACCTTTTGGTTACAAACATTTGAGAAAACCACTTCATGGTTTCTTCAGAGTTCACATAGACACCCATTTTGTTCTCATCTTCAAAGTTGACAATGAGAGAAAAGCAATTATCATCTATTACTTTGATCATCATGATGAAGTATATCAGTGGAGACCTAAATAATAGAAAATATTATTCAAATATCATCCAGACTAAATCTCGCTGGTGATGTTCTGCGTAATGATTGGCATATTGTACAAAGAAATGCATGTCTGCAGGAACATTGACAACAGTAAGGATGTTTGCGCCGATGGCAGGCATGATTGCGTTTCCATCCTGTTCTTTGTAAACGTGGTAGCCACCAAAGGATTGATCCCACTCTTCTGTGAAATCAAGGATGACGTGGGATTGTTTTTTGTGGCTTTGGTCTGAGATCAAAAGATAATCTTTATGACGGAAACCTATGAGGCGGACGGATTTCAATGTCTTCTTTCCGATTAATGATTCGATTATTTCAAGTTTCGCGAGTTTCCTGAATTCGGAATGCTGAACAAGTGGAGTCTGTTGTGAGTGGAGATGCGGGCAATAATCATGATAGAAATCCAGGCCTGCCAAGACTTGTTTGTATTTGAGGAACTCAGAGGGTAGAAGGATCTGCTGAAGCTGGACAATTCCTTCTGTCTTGAGAACGTTCTTAATTTGTTTTAATACATCTGGCTTATCATAGAATGGGCTAATCATGGAACCACCCGCCTATTGCCAGTCTTTCTTTGTCTGATAGAACTTCTGAAACCTGGTGGAATGATTTTTTTGAAACTTCGAACAGAATTAATGTGTTAATTGTAGGAACAAATGATTCAGAAATGGTTGTTGGTTTGTTTTTTTCAGAGTTGAATAAATCAAGGGTGCCGCCATCTTTTTCAAGGAAATCTTTGGTGAGATAGTAGATATATGCGATTTTTCTTCCCTCTAATTGATCGTCATGTGGTAGAAGGAAATTAGTGTCGAGATATTTTGACCCGAATAAATCAACTGATGTTGGCTTGAATCCAGTAATGCTTTCTATAAAATCAAAGAAATGTTTGGATGAAATTGTTTTGTGAAAATTCTGAATAATCTCATTTTTTGAGTAGGCCAAGTCTTGAGTTTGGTGGAACAGGAATAAGTCTGAGCGTTTTTCTTCAAAGGTCTGGGCTTTGAGAGCGGAATGCAAGGCTTCTGCTTCTTTTTCATCGAACAAATGCGGAATAACAACATGAGGAAAGGGTTCATTTTGTTTGCACTTCTTTTTTAGGACGTTGAGTGCAGATGAGGTGTATTTTTTGTTAATTGTGAGCATTGTATGAGAAGATTGAAGGGTGTTTTTAATACTTTCCAGTCATGATTCTGTGCTTCGCGGGATTCTTAAGAAACAGGAATCAATTGAATCATCACCATTAGCAAAACAATAGATTTTTATATCACTAAATTGTTTACTGGATCATGGAAGATATCATTATTAAGATAAAACCTAAACATGTTGAGCGGTTAATATTTACATTCATTATTCTGGCACTTGTGGCAGTAGTTGGTTTCCTTGCGATAAGCCAGCCAATTATGCTTGAGCAGCCTTTCTTTAAGAAGTCAACAGAGGTAACTGAGCCTACTCCTACTACTGAAACAAAACCTGTTGAGACTGTTACACCACCAAAACCAGTAACTACTCCAACAGAACCAAAAAAGACTGAACCAACTCCGGCACCTACAACTACTGGTGATCAAATTAAGCATTCAGATGCAACTATCAAAATTACTGACTGGAAATTCGAAGAGAAGGTAGGATTTGAAGGCACTGGAAGTATCAGCGAGATTTCAGTAACTATTGAAAATGGTCTTTCAGAAAAAATATTGTTACCTACAATAGAGATATATGTGTTTGATGGTAATGATGATCCTACGCTTAAAGCGAAGCCTCGAAGAACAGTTGTTATAGAACCTGTAGATGCTAAGAAAATCAGTGAGCAAAATGTTGTATTTGATAAGATTACATTTACTGAAACTGATGTTAAGAAAACTGTAATTGTTAAATTGTTTGATGACAAAGACATGTTAGCTGAAGTTACTGAAGAAATTACATTTGGGTAAGTAATTTTTTATTTCTTAATTATTTGTTTTGATTCTTGGATGCAAAAGATTCTGGAGATTTTGTTTCGAATGCAGCTTTCTACATCTATAACTTTAAAAGGTTAGATTCATTTTTCAGTCATAGGTAAATGAAAATGAAATTCTTCAAACAAGGTGAATTTGCGCTGCTGTGGCCATTTTATCTGGATGAATTTGTGTCTCAAATTTTGTGGTTTTTACCTGCATTTGCAATTATTTATTACAGAGAAATTGGTTTAAGTGTTTTTCAAATTTCCCTCCTGTATATGACTATGTGTGTATCAATGCTGATATTTGAAATCCCCACTGGAGCGATCGCTGATATTTTTGGACGAAAATTTTCAGTTCTTCTTGGGACTGCAATTCAGGGATTTGTGTATCTCTCAATATTCTTCATAACGAATTTCCATTATTTACTTTTAGTTGAGATTATGCTTGGACTGGGAAAGACATTCGTATCAGGAGCCATAGAGGCATGGATTAGTGATTTGATAAAAAAGGAAAAAAAGGATTTTTTGCATGGATACTTTGCGAAAAGTGCAAGCTTGTTTAGCTTTGGGCTGGTTATTTCAGGATTCCTTGGAGCCATCTTGATTAAAGAATTTGGTGTGTCTGTTATCTGGATAGTTGGAAGTCTGTCTTTTTTGGTAAGCTTTTTATTTCGGCTTTTTGCTAAAGAACACTTTGTGAGAAAGGAAGTTAAATTGGGTAAAGCATACAGAGCAATAGCAAAGCAGTCCATAACAGCGATAAAATACGCAAGAAATCATTCAGTTCTCTTTCTTTTTTTAATTGCCAGTTCTATGTTGTTTTTTGCAGGCATATTTAGCGGCGACCTTGCATGGACTCCACTCCTCATTGAATTGAATTTTCCCGACTATGCGTTTGGTTATCTCTGGTCGGCTATTGGAATAGTAGGAATAGGTGCGCCTCTTGTATCTCTTAAACTTATGAAGAAAGGCAAAGAAAAACAGTTTATGGTGGCAACTACTATTTTGACTGCAATTATTCTGCCGCTTGTCTATTTTGTGAAGGGTGCAGCACTTGCAATTCCAATTCTTGTTTCAACCACTTTTCTGGATAAAGCAAGGACTCCTGCAGAGAGAGTGTTCTTCCACAGGTTCATCAAAAGTAAATTGCGAGCAACAGTGGGTAGTGTGGAGAGTATGCTATTGAGCATTGTGGCAGTTGTAACATTGCCTATCGCTGGATTGAGTGTTGATTATTTTGGTCCAAGAAACACAATAATTTTTTCAGCTCTGTTGATGATTCCTACAGCAATCATCTTCATGAAGATCAAGGAAAATAGTTTATCATCCAAACAAGACACCAAAAAGAAAAAATGAGATTAATTCGCAATTGTATTGTAATAATCTTCTAGAATTAATCTATCAATTTCAGATGTTTGCTTGATTGAATATAATCTACCTGCGCCTTCTGTTACAATATTGTTTGCTACAATTTCTCCTTCTTTATCTAAATTGATGGCTATTAATGAGATCGTTATTCCTGCGTCTCGTACTTCTCTTACTGCATTCAATGTCTCTTCAATTGGTTTTTCGCCGAATGTGGGGAGGGCGTCGGTAATAAGTACTACATGTTTACTTCCCTGGCCTGGTGAGAATAAGTCTATAGTCTGTGATAAAGCATGGGCGATATTTGTCTGGCCGCCAGGAGTCAGATGGGAGACTGATGATAATATTTGTGAAAAGTCGTGAGATGGGGGAAGTCGCTGTCCTACTGCTGTTGAGAATCCTATGACACCTACTTTATCTTTTTTCTGGACTGCGTGGAATGCTAAAGCGAGGCCAGCTTTTTTTGCGTCTTTTAATTTGTCGCCACGCATACTTGCTGAAGTGTCAATGCAATACAAAATTTCTACAGAGCCAATTTGTCGTCTTTCGAATACACGGATGTCGTGCACCTGAATTTTATTGTGTTGATGACGGATTGCGTTGCGCACGGTTTGTGAAACATTTATGTCTCTGAATCTGAATCCGTGTTTGTATGGGATAGTGTCCTGGCGGATGCCATAGGGATCTCTTATTTTATTTACGCGTTCTCCATGTGCAGAGATTGGGATCTGTTCCAACTCTTCAACGTATAATGATAAGGAAGCAATGTCATAGCCTTTATCTGTGATTTCGTTGTCTTTGTCTAATAGTCCAGCGTTTCTTAACTCTTTTATTCTTTGAGTGAGCTTTGACTTTAGATCTCGCTGAAATTCAGGGATGTGTTTATTTTTTTCAATGAAGTCAGGATCATAAGTGGTTGCTGCACGGATAAGAGTTTCGCCAAATGTTTTTTTGGCCATCTTGTAATTAGAGATTAACTTTTGCATCATGATGTCTGGATGCAACATAGAAATTCCCTGATTCATGGCTTCCTGAATTAAGTTTCCGTCTCGCTTTAGCTGTTCATTCTCAGCTACATTTGGAAGGCCTTTGTCATAACCGACTCCACCAGGGAATTCATCGCCTCGCTGTTTCTCCTGTTCACCCTACGTCGCCAGATTCATCAGAAGTTTTGCGGGCGTATTCTTTGTGCTGGCGGATAAATTCAAGAAATTTCTGCTCGATGTATTTCTCAGGCTGCTTTGACAATGCAATGCTTGCTCTGAGTTTAATTCTATGACGCAGAACTGAGATTATGTTCGCCTGAATGTCTTCAAGGGTAACTTCATTTCTATTTTTAATAATTGCATATGCTGAACCACGTTCAATTAATCCTAATGCAGCTCGTACAGAAGGCTTCTTTTCTAAATCAGGATCTTCTCTGAGGAAGCGGATGAATGCTGCGACAAAGGTAAACATTGGTTTAGGAACATGTGCACCAGATGTTTTCGCATTTTCCTGAAGAATGTGAATTTCATCAGCCATTGTTTCAGGGTAGTTGAGATACATGATATCAACTCTGTCAAGGAAAACTTCTGATAATCTTTCAGTGCCTGTGAAATCTTCCGGGTTCATGGTACCTATGAAAATGAAATTGGTCGGGATGTCAATGTCGTAACCGCCTATTGTGACGTAGCCTTCTTGCAACGCTTGAAGAAGGGCGTTCTGAAGTTTTTCAGGGCATCGGTTGACTTCATCGAAGAATAAGATTCCGTTATTTGCTTTGAATAATTTACCTGGTGTGAATGCTTCTGGTGAATGTGCACCGAACTGGAGAGCTTTGATTGGATCAATGTCTCCCAGCAGGTCTTCAGATGTTAAATCTGGTGAACCCTGGATTCTTATGAAACGGTCAGTTCCCTTTGAGACTTGAGTCTTGTGAGTCTTATTTTTTCTGCATGACGGGCAGACCGGATGTTCTGGAGTGCAGCTGTACTGGCAATCTTCGATTACTTTAATTTCAGGAAGAAGTTCAGCAATTCCCTTTGCCATGGTTGTTTTTCCAACTCCGGGCGGACCGACGATCAAGATATGGCGGTGGCTTAGCAGGGCGGATTTTATCTGTGTTTTCACGAAATCCTGACCAACAATTGCAGGAAAGGTGGCTTTTTTGAGAACTTCTGTCTGAATCATGAAAGGTGATTAGGCGAGATCTTGCTTATAAAGATATTGGATTTATAATTTGTTTCCTCAACGGTAAGGATGCTGATTTGCGGGAGAGTTATCGAATTTATACTTCTTAAGTAATGTATTTTGAGAGTTGCGAAGATAGCATAAAATTAAAACAGCGTTATCTAAGTATCCCCGTTGCTCAAGCTGGCGCAGATAATGGTAGCTGTTCATTTTTGCATCTTCAGCTGTGAAACCCTCAATTTTATGACGCTGGACATCTGGAATACACTTACCCTGATCAGTTTTTATAAGTACAAATAATTCTAAAGAATATTGTTGCTCAATATACTTACCCGCGTTTCCATCTGAGTCCCTTGCAGCTGCCACAACAGTTCCAGTAAGAAAGATTTATTTAAACATTTCTGCCCTATTCCAAGGTTGCAATGGTAGAATCTATTTCAGAGAAAACATCATTAGAAGTTTCAAGAACCGGGCTGGTTTCTACTGCCAGAACAGTATCAGGAGCATCCATTGATTCTTTTGATTCTGGTTGCATTTGATTCTCTGGTTGCTTTGAACATGCGGCGAGAAGCATTAAAGTTAGGATAAGGAAGATGAAGATCTTTTTCATGGCATGACCTCCATGTATTGCTGTTTGAAGGATTGAATTTGTTGAGAGAGCTCAGATTTTGATTTTGTCAATGAATATTGTTTGATTTCTTCGATTTGAGTAATGAGGTTAGTAGATTCTTCTAAAGTAATTTGTTGGGCGTCGTAGGCTTTTTCAACACGTTCTTCAAGTTCATATAGTAAGAGTGCAACATAGTATCTTTTTTGCTGATTACTGGACTTTGCCTTGTTTGTGATTGCCAATACGGATCTGAAGCATTGGGCTTTTTCATTAGCTGATTTTTCATAACACGGCGCTGCTTTCAGATATGTGCCTTTACAGAATGATGCATCTTGAGCAACTTTGCAGAGTTCAGGTGTTCCTTCTGATTCCTCAGCTTTTTCCAGTCTGCACCTTATTCGCTCTTTCATTGTTGCTAAAGAATCACATGAAACTGAAGTTTCTTTGGGTTCTGGTTGGGTTGGCTGATCATTTGTTGATCTGCCAGCAGCGGAGACGAAGATGGAACAGAGTAAGATAAGAATCAAACATAAAGTAATATTTGTGGTTTTCATGTTTATCCTGAGATGTTGAATACCTTATTAAGTTTTTTTGTAGTGAAGGTGTTAATGATATTTTCTTTTTCTGCCCAGGCTCGTCTTGCGACTGAAACTCCGTACTTCATTAATTGTAAACTGTCGGCAGTATGTGAGTCGGTGCCTATGCTCAAGGTGCAACTGGCTTCAATTGCTGCTTTTGCATGGATGTCTGCCAAATCTAATCGCTTTGGTTGGGCGTTGATTTCAAGAATTATATTATGTTGTTTGGCAAAATCGAAAAGTTTCTGATAATCAAAGTCTGCACCAGGTCTCTCATTAATTTGTCTGCCTGAGGGGTGAGCAAAAATATGAACATGATCATGACTGAAGGCTTTTTCTAATCGAGCCATCATCGTGGCACGGGGTTGCTTTAATGCTGAGTGTAAAGAGATAAGGACCACATCGAATCCTGGTAACAATGATGCTTCCAGGTCGAGGGATCCATCGGCTTTTATGTTTACTTCTGCTCCTTTGAGAATCTGAATTGGGGAGGTTTTGTTGAGTTTGTCAATCTCTTTCCATTGCTGCAAAATTCTGGCTTTATTCATGCTGCCTGCGACTACTAATGAGCCAACGTGGTCAGTGATTGCAATTGAATGGTAACCAAGAGCATGTGCGGCGTTTGCCATTTCTGCAATGGAGTTTGCACCGTCGCTCCATGTTGAATGCATCTGGAAATCTGATTTTATGTCGTTGAGCGAAATGAGGTTGGGAAGTTTGTTTTTTTGAGATGCTTCAAGTTCGCCTGTCATTTCTCTTAATTCAGGTTCGATGTATTTCAGTCCGAGCTTTTTGTAAAGTTCTTCTTCGGTTTTACCAGCGATTTGTTTTTCTGATTTGTCAAATAAACCCCACTCACTTAGTTTCCAGGTTTTCTTTATTGCAAGTTGTCTGAGTGCAATATTGTGGTTTTTTGAGCCGGTGAAATAGTTGAGTGCTGAGCCCCAGGAATTTTTTTCTACAATTCTTAAGTCAACCTGGACTCCGTCATTTAACATAATGGAAGATTTTGTTTCGCCATGAGCCAATACTTTTTTTACATCTGGTAATTGCGTGAATATATTCATGGCGTCTTCTGGTTTTTTTGAAACTGCTAAAATATCTATGTCGCCTATTGTTTCCTTTCTTCTTCTTATTGATCCAGCTACTTCAATAAGTTCTACGCACTTCTTTCTTTTTAATGAATCAACGATTTCATCTGCGTGTTGCCATGCAACGGAAAGTAACATGCGGTTGCCTGATTCTTTTGAGAAACCGATTGCGTCCAAGATTGCTTGTTCAGATTTTGCACCGAATCCTTCGAGTTTCTGGATTTTGTGTTCTTTTGCAGCAGATTCTAATTGGGAACGGTTGGTGATTTTAAGTTTCTTGTAAAGAACCTTGATTTTCTTTGGTCCGATGCCTTCAATATTGAGAAGTTCATCTATGTCCACAGGTATTTTCTTTTTGAGGGTGTCATAGTATGCTGATTTGCCTGTTTCAAGGTATTCGTGGATTTTTTCAGCGATGCCTAAACCAATTGCAGGTAATTCTGTTAATGCCTTTGTGTCTTTAAAATCTTCAATATTGTGTGAGAGGGTTTCAACAACCTGGGCTGCTCTGCGGTATGCCTGGGGTTTGAATTGTTCTTCTAAAATTTCCAAAACATCTGCGATTCGATTGAGAAGGTCAGCAACTTCCTGGTTTTTCATGAAGATAGAAAAGAAAATGGGTTATTTAATGGTTGTGATCAAAACAAAGAATCTAATGATGCGATTGCAACTAGAATCAAAAGAAACAAAGAAAGAAATTACTCATCATCATACCATTTGACTGCTTTCCGGATTTCAGCGTCTTCTATGTTTCGGTCAGCTGGATCTGGAATGGTGCTTAGGTAATTGTCAAGGGTGACATACTCACCATTTTTTGCTTTGTCTTGAACCATTATTTTGTCCATGCCATGGCGGTACATTCTCATTAAAGTAGGTTTTCCAGGCCTTTCGTACATGCGGATATAATTTATATTCGGGCCAAGTACTTGTTCGAGGCCTAATGTTGCTGAGATTCCAATGGTGACTGCAAGAACTCTTCCCATCCATTTGGATTTATAGAATTTTGATGATTTAGCTTCATCGTCTGAAACGATTTCAGCAACCGCAGTTTCCCCTTCTAATTTGCCTGGCTGTGCTGGTTTGTCAAATGCAGAAGGTAGCTGATAATCACTTGCCTTTGGATCTTTCCAAGCTGCATCTGAGTCATTTGGCTTAGTAGACTTTGGTGGTGGCAGTTTTCCACCTGGTTGATGTGGCGCTGGTGGTGCAGCTATTGCTGGTGGTACGGGATGCTCTGCTGGGTCAAATTGTTTTGCTTGTGGTGGTACAATTTGTTGATTTTTCGGTGTTTCTGGTGATGACATATTCTTTCCCCCTTATCTCTTTCTTGTATACATTATCCAGACATAGAAATTATTTAAGGATTTCGGGAATGGTGAATTGTAGTCACTCAATATTGTAATTAAAAAAAGAATAGTAAAAAATATTAATAAATAAAAAATAAAGAATGTCTGATCGTCTCAGTTCGTTCACACTTTGGGGCTATCGCCCCATTATGATCGCTCAGAAAATCCAGAGGATTTTCTGGGTCCTCGAAAATGGGATTTTCAGTTTTAGCCCATTTTCGTTGATTCCACTTGCTCACTAGGTGTTCGCGGCGTTCCGTGATCTGCTATTTATTGGTGGCTTCGCCTATCGGCGATTATGATCACTCTACTTGCTCGCTCTGTGCTCGCGGCGTTCCGTGATCACCAAGCCCCATTGTGTCTTGGACCTCCTTTACTTCCGAAGCTGGCTAAACCTGGAGGCAGGATGCGAGTAGTGTGCTGGTCAGCTATTGTCCTGCCATCTATTCGGCAGATGTGCTCAATGGTGAATGTGTCCAGAATCTTTTGGATGGTTGCCAAATCTATAGATAATATTTCCCGGATGTCTTTGAAAAATTTAGTTTCAGTAACTATTGACTGCGTATTTATGTAGGTGGCAATAATTAGTGCATTGTCTTTCATCGGGCATCTAAAATGTTCAAGACATCTGGATTGATACTGGCGGTCACCAATTTCAATGAGAGGCGAATAAAGAGGCGAATAATAGGGTGCTGGCAGTGCCTGCTGCTGGCCGTCTTCCATTGTTTGTAATACTAATTTATGAGTGTACCATGCGTCTTTGCCGCATTCATCACAAATTGCAGATAAATGAATCTTTTCATCTGCAGTAAATAGACGAATAAAATCAGAAGCTGTTTTTTCAAAGCATGAAAAAGGAAATGACTCTCCACGGAATGACAAATCAAGCATACACGCAATTACATAATGACCCTGCTTTGCAAGATCCGGGACAACTTCAATCAGGCCTCCATCAAGTAGCTGAGCGTCTTCAATTGCAATGATACTTCGGCGTTCTTCAGTGAGGTGACGATAGATTTCAGATGCTTCAGTAATCTGATGTACGTCGCCTCCATATGCAAGACCTGATCTTGATTCAAGGCGATTTCCTAATCTTGATGCCTTGCTGCTTTCAACTAATGTTTGATCTGCTTCAGATAATCTTCTCGTATCTAAGACTGGTCTGAAACAATGAATGTCAAATCCATATCTTTCCTGAAAAGGTTTGTAACGAGAAATGCGTCTAATAAGCTCGAGCGATTTTCCTGAAGCCATTGGCCCGTAAATAACTTCTTTTTTTCCAAATATATCTTCTATTCCCATTCCCCCATAACCCCCTTTGTGTCAGCAAACTGAGGCTGCTGTTTAAGCAGCTCAAGAAAAATAGGAAGCTGGTCTTTTGGAAATGTAGCACCACCAGCTTTTCCGTGGCCACCACCGACCATGCCTTGAATTTTTGATTTGAATGATGCTAGGTAAGCTCCAGCGTCAAAATCAAGTTCATCTGGGACACGCATTGATGCGATGATTGAATTATTGTATTCATTGAAAACTATGATTGGTTTTTTGTGCATGTAACGTGCACATAGAACACCCTGGACATTTGCGGTGCAATTGATCATCGCGTATTGAATGTGGCCTAAATCTGTAAGGTCGAGAGGCATATTGTAAAATTGTTGAAGCATCTTTCTGTAATTTTGAAGTTCCCTTGCTAAAGGATGAGAATTGCTGATGAAAGGCATGTAGCTGTCAATTGTGGTGAACAAAGTCATGGGAACTTGGCCTGACCAATGAAGTCTCTTCCCTGTATTGATAAGAGAGACATAGCGTTCAATTTCCAAATATGTTCCTCCATCTCTTGATGGATTGTGTTTCATGAGTTCAGGGAATTTTTCTAGTGCTGGAGCTTCGAGATAAGCTGGAATTTTCATGTTGTCTCC